>NZ_BMKL01000001.1:300000-440000 GCF_014644315.1 Tsuneonella deserti
CCGCCAAGCCCAAGGTCGCCTCGAGCTGTGCAATGTGTCACAGCTATCACCCGCGCGGCAGCCAGCCGCCGGTGCGGGTGCAGGATACGCAGCGCAAGGTCGCCATGCGCCAGACGGCAGGGGAACCGTAAGCGATGCTGATCGCCCAAATGACCGACATCCACATCGGGTTCGATCCCGAGGAGGAGCCCGAGGAACTCAACTTGCGCCGGTTCCGGGCTACCCTCGCGCGATTGCTGGGCGGGCCGAACAAGCCCGACATGCTCGTCCTCTCGGGCGACATCACTGACAATGGCGACATCGAAAGTTTCGAGGATGTCGCCGCGCTGCTTGAAGGCACGCCATTCGCCGTCTGGCCGATGGTGGGCAATCACGACAGCCGCGAAGGACTGTTTCGCGCCTTTCCGGCAATCAAGGGCGAGGCCGGGTTCGTCCAGTACACGGTCGACGTGGACGGGCTGCGGCTGATCATGCTCGATACGATGGAGCCGGGACGGCACGGCGGTGCGTTCTGCGAAGTGCGAGCCGGGTGGCTGGCGGCGCAGCTTGCGTCTAACCCCGAAACGCCGACCCTCATATTCATGCATCACCCTCCGGTCGTCAGCGGGATCGACTGGATGGATCCGGCCCCGGAAGAGGACTGGATCAGGCGGTTTGGTTCGGTGGTCGAGGGTCACCAGCAGATCATCGGCATCCATTGCGGTCACCTGCACCGGCCGATCACCACCATGTTCCGGGGCATCCCGCTCAGCGTCACCGGCTCGGTCGCGCCGCTGGTGGCGATGGACCTGCGGCCCGTGGACCTCGATCATCCCGACGGGCGTGATCTCATCACCACCGAGCCGCCAAGCTATGCGCTTCACCGGTGGGACGGAAAGGCCCTGGTCAGCCATTACGAGGACGTCAGCGGCTGGCACGCGCTGGCGCACTACACCGACAAGCTGCAGCCGATGATCCACGACATGTTCGGCGAGCGCGGCCCCCGCGACTAGCCCCGTTACTGCGCGGCGATCAGCGGTCCGCCTCCGGGCACCCAGCGGTCCATGTCGGGCGTGTCGGAAACTTTCCACGGCACGCCCTTGCTGGTGAGAAACAGCTTTTCCATCTCGGACCGGTTGAACGGGCGCGATCCCATGCGGCCGAATACCGCGATCTGGCCCCCGGTCTCGTCCACCGCGCGATCGCGGTCGAGCCCCTTGCTCATTGCGAGCGCCGGTGAAGGCGTCTTCGCCCACGCGATCAGTTCGGGCTTCGGGGCCGGGCTGAAACCGTAGAAGTTGGGCTGGCTTTCCGGGCTGGTGAGCTGGAGCACCTTCATGCCGTTACGTCCGTCAGCGACGTAAGCGAACAGCGATGCGTTGGTGGAGCCGACCACCACATCCTCTACGTCGTTCATGCGTCCATCGAAGGTTTCCTTGCGGTAGATGCCGGGTGCGCGAGGGTTGGTGATGTCCAGGATCACCAAGCCATCCGCCTTGGCGGCGACGTAGGCGTAAGTGCGGGCGAGATAGAGCCGGCGCGCGTTCGCCAGCGGCACGGTCGCCTCCGGCACCGCGACGGGGTTGCGAAGGTCTGTCACGTCGAGCAACTCCACACCGTTGCGTGTCGTCACCCACAGGTAGCGGAACTGGAGCGCGCTCGCCCGCGCATCGTCCAGGGGCACTACAGAGGCAAGCTGCGGGTGCAGCGGGTCCCTGAGGTCGACCGTAACCAGCCCCCTGGCCGCCGCGATATAGGCGACTTCGCCCGCCAGCACGATGTGCCGGGCCCCGTCTAGCACCCCGTCGGGGTTCCAGGTTACGGCGCGCTTGAGCTTGTTGTTGCGGAATTCGCCATCGGCCATCGTCGTAACATCGACGAGGATGAGACCCTCTTCCGCATCGGTCACCGCGGCGTAATTGTAGATCGGCAGGAAAGCCTGCTCCTGGTTCATCGCGCGCATCTCGGGCGTATTGCGCAAGGGATTGATCGGTTGGTTGGTGGGGAGCGCCATGCAGGTGGCGTTCTTCGATTTCACGCGCGTGTTATGGCCGAGCGGCGAGAATGGACCGGTGGTGATCCGTTCGGAGAAGCCCTTGTTGGCGATCGATGCCACGTCATAGACGCGGAAGCCGCCCTTTCCTTCGGCGACGTACATGTATTCGCCGCGCAATTGCAGGCAACCGACCTTGTCGCCCGTACCCTCGACTACGTTGGCGAAGCGTTCGAAACTTTGGGTTTCACCCGAAAGATTGGCATCGAACGTCTTGCCGCGCGTCCAGTCTTTCAGCTCGCGGCCCTGTCCATCGACAAACTCGCGGTAGAAATCGGGGTAGGCGTACTTGTGGAGGTATGAGCCGAGGACGGCCTGCGGCTCCTCCCATTCGGTCACCCGGGTGGCCTGGAAGCCGCCTTCCAGGCCTGTCCAGGCATTGAGGCCGACGAAGTTCACGTAGTTGGTCCCCAGCAGCATGAGCTGGGCCATGATCGCGTTGTTGTCGTCCTTGTCCGACAGGTGACAGTCGGAGCAGGTCTTCGTCTCGGTCGTGCGAACCGTGTGCGGGAAGTGGGGCGCGAATGCCTGGCTCGAGAACCCGATCGCGCTGATCGGCGGCTGCTGGATGTAGATCCGCTCGCGGTTGATGTTGGTGGAGGACAGCACCAGGGCCGAACTCGAGCGGACCGGAGCCACTTCGTTGCCCTTGGTCGTCATGTGCTTGCCGAGCTGGAACATGTCGTCGCGCGCGACCTGCGGGTTGTAGGTCGCGAAGTTGCGCGTCGTCTCGCCTTCGTAGTGATGGTTCTCGGTCTTCCAGTTGGCCTCGATCGGAAGGTGGCAGCCGCCGCAACTGGTGGTCCACGACAGGTGGCATGTGAAGCAGGCCATCTCGCCGTCCCGGTGCGCGCGGTTTTCCGGCGCAATGCCGGGACCGAAGGCGAATTGGCCGTCCTCCGCGCCGGTCTTGCTCATCAGCTTGGCGCGCGCCGCCTTGGCGTTGAAGTGCGGGTTGCCCGGATCGACGCTGTCCTTGACGAGGCTCACCCGCCATTCGAGCTTTGGGTCCACGATCGAGCGCTGGATCAGTTGCTGGCGGCCTAAGCTGTCGTAGGTCCACTCGAACCGCCGCTGACCGTCCGGATTGCGCAACAGCGAAAGGTTGTTGCCGCGCGGCGGCGCGGCGGGTCCGCTGGTGAACAGCGTCGGATAGGCATCGGCAGTGCCATGACAGTCCTTGCAGCCGATTTCGACCGCGTTCGCGACTTCGCCGTAGATCAGGCCGTTGCCGTGGCTGTCCTGCGCGAAGTGGCAGTCGGCGCACTGCATTCCCTTCTCGGCGTGAATGTCCATCAGGTGGACCGTCTTGCCCGGGTTGGTGCCCGGCGGGACGAACTTGCCTTCACCCTCCTTGCGCCACTTCTCCGGATCGTCCGGACTGACGATCCTGCCCTCGGCATCGAGCAGGTTGCCCGCCCGGTCGCGCTTGAAGACCCCGCGGAAGTTCCAGCCGTGGCCATGGTAGTCGGCGAACTGGGTGTCCTTGAGCGTCGGATTGAGGTCGTAGACGTTGCGCAGGAAATCGACGTCGGCCCACTTGCCGCGCGGGCTCGCTCCTTCGGGATTGCGCTTCTCGGTTTCGCGGATTTCGGCGGCGGTGGGATACTTCTGCTGCTCGGGCCACATCGAAGGCGCATCGGCCTCGTAGTCCCACATCGTGTAGCCGAGGTACGAATTCAGGAAGACGTTCGGCTGGTGCATGTGACAGCTCATGCACTGCGCCGTCGGGATCGACCGGGTGAACACGTGCTGCAGCGGGTGGCCTTTCTCGCGGTCGTCCTCGGCGTCTTCGTCCGGTTCGTCCTCGTCGCCTTCGTGCCCGGTCTTGAGCATCCCGTGCTCGCGCTTTTCGGCGATGGTCGGGTCGGCGGTGATCGATTGCCCGTCGCGGCCATAGGGTGCGTAAGTCAGCGAATGGCGCGGTTCGCGGTCGTTGGCATAAACCACGTGACAGGTGGAGCAGCCCGAATGGCGGTAATCGCCCGGCTGGTCGTTGGTGCCCATGAACCACGTCAGGGGATCGTTCAGCCGGGTCTTGTGGATGTTGAGGATCGGGATGGCGACGCGCAGGCCGGTGCCGGGACCGCGGTTCGACTGCTTGAGATCGGGCCGGCCAGGTTCGTCGAGCCGCTGGATCGATCCCGTCGGGTTGGGCAGACCGGTTTCGGCGAAGGTCGGATTGATGACCCGTCCGCCGCGCTCGAAAACGCGGAAGATATCGCCCGGCGGCGTCACCTGCCAGGTCGGAAGTGGATAGAGTTTGGCAAGCGCGCCGCGCTTCTTCTGCCGCTCGGTCAGCGTGCCGGGCGGATCCCCGGCGGAAACGATCTTCGCCGGCTCGCCCTCGCGGGTGTACGCTTCGCCGAAGATGTAGTTCTTATAGGGCACGATGCCGTTGTTGTAGGCCGCGCCGCCGAACAGCATCGCGCCGGTGCCCATGATCGAACGTTCGGCTGCCTCGATCACCGGCATATGGCACGCCCCGCACGCCTCACGGGCGACACGGTAGTCGCTCGGGTTGACGAAGCGGACGAACTCGGGCGCCTCCCGGTTCAGCAGCGCATAGCTCTGCTTGGGATTGGCGGATGAGGGGTAGTGCCAGCTCTCCGGATAGCGGGGCAGCACGTGGGCCTTTTCGCGCGCGGCGACATAGGCGGGGTCATCGCGTGCAAGTTGCGGGTTGCCGATTACCGCCGCATCGCCCCCATGGCAATCCACACAGCCGAGCCGTACCGCGCTCGAAACATGCATCGTCGGCGCGTCGCTCGCCACATGGCAGGAAGTGCATCCATCGGACTTGGCCGCCATGTCATCGATCGACTGGCTGGCCGGCGCCGGAGCGAACACAGGATAAATGCGCGTGACGGGCTTTTCACCCTCTGAAGCCTGCGTCGACCAGGCCATTCCCAGCGCGAGGAAAAGCGCCGCCAGCACCACGAGAAGGCGGTCGAGGCGCATCAGTAGCTCACGATCACGTTGGCCAGCACCGAGAAGTAATTCCGGTGGCGCTCCAGGTTGTCGAACAGGTCGCGGAAGCCCTCGCCGGGCAGCAACGCGGCGGCCGACAGACGGGCAACGATGTTCTGCGTCGCCTTGGGGCGCCAGATCGCCGCCAGCGACAGGTCCCACCCGATCGGGCGCGGGATCGAGCCTTCGTTCCGCAGTGCTTGCAACGTGGCCGTGTTCTCGAACCAGAGGTGATTTGCATTTGCCGACAGCCTGAACTCGGGGGTCAGGTCGAAATCGCCGCCAGCTCCCGCGAGCATCAGGCCCGGGTTGTTGAAGTTCGACTGGCCCTGTTCTTTCGAGGAGCGCAGCGAATTGAGGATCCCGTTGCGACCGTTCAGGAACACTGCGCGCCCACCGCCGGCGAACGGGATCGACTGACGGATCCAGTAGCTGGTGTCCGCTCCGGCGAAGACCGGGTTCTCGAACACCGCGTCGTAGCCGGTTTCGGTGTCGTCGTAGGGATCATTGTCGCCGCTCGCCCACGCACCCGACAGGCGCAGGCGCATCCAGTCATGATCGTAGCTCGCCTCCAGGGCAGCGAAGAATGCGCGGATTTCTGCCGTGCGGCTGGTGAAGAAGCTATAGCGGTCCTGACCGAACGCGCCGTAGGCGCTGCCGGTCAGGTTTATGCGCCCAATCCGCCCGTCGGCATTGTAGCCGACATAGACCACGTCGTAATTGCGCGGGCGCAGATCGCCGAGCAGCGCGGGCCGCGCGGGAAAGCCGTTATCGTCGATTTTGAACTCGTCGCCCTCGCGGTTCATGTTGTAGGCGACGGTCACCTGGCTCGTCAGCGCTGGGATCAGGAAATCCTGGCGATACACGTTCGCGATCAACAGGAAATCGTCCCGCGGGCGCTGAAGCACCGCATTGAGGCCCGAATTGGTATCCTTCTCCAGCCGCCAGAACGCCGCAAGGTTGTACTGGAACCGGTTGCCGTCGCGGTTGCCGAACAGCCGGATGCCGAGCTGCTGGTCGTTGAACAGGAAGCCGCGAAAATCGGCCTGGAATGGTTGGATGCCGACGCGGATGGAGTCGAAATCGTAGCGGTCGGAAACGTTGCGGATGTGATAGTCGATGAAGGCTTCCTGCACCCCGACAAAGTGATCGAACCGGTGGCTCGGTGCGCTCGGCTCCACCAGAAGTATGCGACGTTCGGGCACGTTGGCGTAGTTGAGGTTGAACGCCAGCGTGACGCGGTATTCGATCTCGGGCGGCTTGAACGCGGTCGACCCCTTGGTCAGCGCCGCGCCGAGCAGGAATGTCTGGGACAGGACGTAGCTTGCGTCCTTGCCGAATATATCGAGGCTGTCGGGACGCTCGGTGGTCTGGACGCCGACGGGAATGGGGAAGGTGCGCGGCTCAATCACCGTGTCGCTGACGAGGCTGCCCGAGAAGAACCAGTCGTCGCCAGTGATCAAGGGCCATTTGTCGGCCTTCAGTGGCCGGTCGCCCTTGAGCGTGTTCTGGTTGTAAGGATCGAACCACCGCTCCTTCACGACGCCCAGGGTTTCGATCAGGCGCCAGCGATCCGGCAGTGGGATCTGGTCGGTTGGAAAAGCCTCGGGCGGGGGCGCACGGACCGCGCCCGGATTGTTCTGCGTGACCCGGCCGGGCAGCGGACCCTCGTAGCCGGGGCGCCTGCGCCCTTCGATGGAATCGTTGTCGACCGGAGGTGGCCCCTGGTCGTCATCGTCAGCCGCTGGCGGGACGGATTGCGCGGGGCCAGGCTCGACCTGGGTGGCTGGCGGGTTCGCCTGCATCGCGAACGCCAGGGCGGGCAGAAACGTCAACGCTGCAGCCATGCCCGTTCTCCCCTCCCGATACGAAAAATGCGGAAGAATGGCGCCGAAAGCAATTGCCAACTTGCGTATTCCTCCGGTTGCGCAAGAATAGCCGAAAAGCAGGTCGCAGGTCGCAGGTCGGAGTCGTCGGGGGAGGCGATTGCATGCGAACTTTGATCGGTTGGTTGGTCGGAGCAGGCGTCCTTGCGATGCTCGCGGCGCTTGGACTGCTCGTGAGCGGGGCAGCGAACCATGCCGCCGACCACCTCGATCCACCGGGCCGCACCGATCCTGCGATAGATAGCACTCCCGACGTTCCAGCCGATATCGCCGACGTGTTCGCGTGGTACGGGCCTGACACTGTCAAACTGGCGCTGACCTTTGCCGGTCCCAGTGTGGGGAGCCAGCCGGCGGTTTACGATCGCGACGTGCTTTACAAGGTTCTGGTTTCCACCGCGCCGCCCGATGACACGCCGGAAATCGTCATCCGCACGCGCTTCGGTGCCGGCACCCGTCCCAACGAGTACGGAGTCCGCTTCGAAGGCGTTCCGGGAGTGACCGGATCGATCGAAGGGCCGGTCGAAACGACGCTGGAGAAAGACGGGGTCAAGGCACGCGCAGGGCTGTTCGACGACCCATTCTACTTCGATCTGCGCGGGTTTCGGGAGACCCGGTCGACCGGGTCCATCCGTTTCAACAACCAGCGCGATTTCTTCGCCGGGCAGAACGATACCGGATTCATCCTGGAGATCCCGCGCAGTCGTTTCGCTGGGGGCAATGGCACGATCAACGTCTGGGCCACTACCGCCCGGTTCGGGGGGCAGAAGTGATGCGCATGCTTCATCCCATGGCCGCCATCTCGGCTCTCTCGCTGCTCGCCTCCTGCGGAGGTGGCGGCAGTCCCGCTCCCACCGCGACCCCTTCGCCGACGCCCAGTCCGGGAAGCACCGGCGGGGGAGGGCAGACCGCCTTCAGCTACGACGTCGAGCCGTGCTACACCCAGGTCGTCCCGAACACGGGCGGGAAGACGGTGCGCCAGATGATCGTGCCCGATACTTTGAAGCTCAACATGGCGCTTCCATCCGGCTTTCCCAACGGCCGCGATCTGGATGATGCAGTGATCGACATCAGTCTGGCATTCCTTTTCCTCGACCTGACCGAAAGCGGACAAAGCCTGAGGACTTTCGCCAACCTGCCTCTCAATCCGGGCGGAAACGACAGGCCGCTCCTGGCCGATTTCCCATATTTCGCGCCTGCCAACGGCTCGCCTGTGCTCGCCGCGACCACTGGCACCAGCTTCAACTTCCGAAGCGATCCCGATACCGCTTACGTGCAGGTGGATCGCATGGGGATGCCGGCGATCGCCACTGCGCTGATCGGCTCTTCACTCAAAGATCCCTATAACGACGCGAACCCGACGGCCGATGTCGCTGGCACTTTCCGGGCCGACGAAACGGCCCAGCTCACCAACCTGATGAACGCCATCGGTGATGACCTGACCAGCATTCAGCTCGATATTTGCGCGAAGCGAATATGACCGGCGTCGCGCTGGAGCGGAGCACGGAGGCGCGTCGAACGACGGGCGCGGCGAGCGTTGTCCTGGCAGCTGTGCTTGCGGTCGGGGCGGTCGCCCTCGCCGACAGGCAGCAACGTTTTGCGACGGACCCCGTGGCTAGCGCGCTCAACCCGGCGACGCTGGTACCCGGCTATGGCCCAGCCAATTTTGACGCCGCGCTCGCCGCCGCCGAGCGCAAGGTCGCGGCCAAGCGCGAGTTGCTCGCACAAGAGCCCGATGACTGGCTGCGGATTGAAGGCGTCGCCCGCGCCCTGCTGCAGCGGGCCCGCCTGACCGCCAGCGCGCCGGACATGGCGGAGGCGAACCGCCTGCTCGAGCGGGGGATGGAGCTTGCGCCCTGGCCCGCGGGTCCCGTGCTGTCGCGCGCCGGCGCCGCGCTGACGGTGCACGATCTTGCCGAGGCGGAGCAAACGCTCGACCGTTTCGACGCGGCGGTGGTCCTCGCTGCGGCAAGCGAGGCGGCCGAGGAGCGGGGAATCCGGTGCGAGATCGCCTATGAACGAGGAGCTTTCGCGCAGGCGCGGGAGTTGTGTGGAACAGGGGGCGATCTCAGCGTCGGTCTTCGCCGTGCAAACCTGGCACTTGGCTCCGGCGATCCCGCGACGGCGGCGGCGATCGTCGAGGCCGCGTTGCGCCAGCCGCGGCAAACCCCGCTGCAGCTCGCCAACTTGATGCTCCAGCGCACGGCCATCGCGCTCGCGGCAGGTGAGTGGGAAAATGCGGGCCGCTGGGCGAGGGCGGCCGAACAGGTTTTTCCCGGCTATTGGCTGGCGCAAGCATATGTCGCGCAGAGCCGTGCGCTGGAGGGCGACACGGCCGGTGCGGAAGCCGCCTACCGCCAAATCGCCGGGCGCACCGGCAATCCCGATGTGCACGGAGCCCTGGTGGTGCTCGCCGAGGCACGCGGGGACGGGGCCGCCGCGCGGCATTATCTCCAGCAGGCGGGGAAGGGTTGGGCGGAGCGGGTCAGCCTCCTGCCGCAGACTTACGCCAACCACTACGCCGAGTACCAGGCGCTGACCGGAAATGTCGCGGGGGCACTGCGCACCGCTGAGGCCGACTATGCGCGGCGCCCGTTCCTGCCGGTGATGACCGACTACGTTTTCGTCCTCGGCAAGGCGGAGCAGTGGGGGCGGATTGTCGAGGTGGTCCGCCGGGGGGAGCTTGCCGGGTACCGTTCCGCTACCCTCAAGCTGGCCGCAGCGCATGCGCTGGCGCAGCTTGGGAGGCCCGGCGACGCCGCCCGGATGCGCGCGGCAGGGCTGCGGATGAACCCGCGGGTCGAGGACCCGCGACAGGCGTTCGTTCATTTTCGTCAGGATTGAGCGCTTAGTTGCCCTGACAGACGTTTTGCTCCCCGGAATCGAGGAACGGCGCGAACGGACAATTGACGTATCGCAGACGCACGCCAGCGCCGACCGGAATCACTATCCTGTCCGCCCGGATATCGACCGGGGCATTGCCGTTTGATCCGGCGCGTTCGCCGCCGTTGTGCGCGCCCAGGAAGCTGATCATGTCGTCCTGGTCGATCCCGTCGCCGGATACCCCGATTGCTCCGACGAGCGTGTTGCCCCGATAGATCGGCACCGCGCCGGAGAAGATCTGCATCCCGTTGGCCAGTCGCTTCTGTCCGTTCGGCGCAGCCGGGATCTGGGTGCATTGCTGCGGGGTGTCCGTGAAAGGCGCGCCCTGCACGAACAAGGCGTGCTGCAGAAGGTTCGACTTCACCAGTGCGATCTGCAGGCCGGTCGCAAACGGATTGAAGTCTTCGATGGGACGGGAGAACGGTCCTTCCGGCTGCGCCGCCTCGCCATCGGGGAAGTGCGGACGGGATATATTGCCGATCGAGCGGGCCGCAAACGCGGTCTTGCCCGTGAACGCCGCGGGATCGTTGAAGAACACCCGCGCGCGCTGGAGGAACTGCGGCACCTCCGCATCGGGATCGTCGAGCAGTTGCTGAGCCGCGACCGGATTGGAGAAGAACGCTACCGTGCGCGCCTTTTGCAGAGAGACGTCGGTGCCGAAGATCGGTGCATCGGGCGCGCGGACGATGCCGAGCACGGTGCCGTAAGTATCGACCATGCTGATGGTCACTTCCGCCCGGCTGTCGAGCGGACGGCGGATCTGCGCGCGCGCGCGGCTCATCACGCGGTAGGCTTCCTCCAGCACCGCGCGGGACTCGGCCGCAGAAAGGGCCTGGCCGACCGCGGCGCCGTCGGTTCCTCCGCGGATCGGGTAGCGGTTGGCGCCGCTTCCGTTGGAAAGAACGAATGCATCGGGGAACGGGAATTCTGTGCCGAGCGCCCGTCGATAACCGCTCGCCTCGCTGCCGTAGGGCGTGCCCGGAATGATCGATCCATTGGAGTAGCCGGTAACCGCCACCAGCAGGCCGATCGAACCGTTGATGGCGCCGAAATCGTTCTTCAGCGGCGACAGGTCCGCCGGGCGCATGTCGGAAAAGCGCAGGCTCGTGCCGTCGACGGTGATCTTGTCGGCGGTGATCGCATCGGGCGGTGCGAAGCCTTGGATACCCGCAAGCGCGATCGCTTCCTCGTCGTCCACCCCGAGGTCGGTGACGTTGCTGTCGAAGGCATAATCGCCGTCCGCCATCACGCCAATCCCGCCGACCAGCACGCCGTTTTTGTAGAGCGGGAAGCCGCCGGGATCGGCGGCGAGGCCCAGCGGGGAACGCTTGGGACCGATGAATGACCGGGCGCCACCGGCTCCAAAGCGCGTGTTGAGGTCCGAACACGGCAACTGGCTGAATTGCACGCCGGAAAGCGGACCGCTTTCCAGGCCAACGGTGCCGGGCGAGGGCGGGAAGTTGGCCTGCACGATCATGCTCGCCGTGCGGGTCGAGAATGCGTTGCCGCCGCTCGACAGGTATGCGCCTGTCAGTGCTTTGGAGATGGCGCCGATGGTCGACACGACCTCCAGCCCTTGCGCATCGACATCGGAATCGTTGAGTACGCCGGTCGCGGTCAGCCGGCTGGTGAGCATCTTGCCGCGCGCGCCGTTCATCACGAACACGCCGAGCACGTTGCCGACCCGGTCGGTAACCGCAACGACCGCGGGCAGCTTGCGCGCCTGCGCCTCGCCCACTGCCTGCGCTATCACGCGCTGGACATCGCCCGTGGTCAGTGCCTCCTGCGCGGGTATGGCATAGACCGCGCCGGGCGTCGGCGACGGGGACGGAGCCGGGGTGGGCGAGCCGCCGCCACCGGCTCCGCCGGAACTGGTGCCGCCCCCGCCGCCGCAAGAGGCAAGCAGAAGGGCGATGGTCAGCCCGGCGATCCGGGGATTCGCTCTCATCGCAGCGCGCCGATGCTGCGGGAAGCCTGGCCCAGCGCGGCCCGGAAGGCGGCCGGGTTATAGCTCTCGGGACTTTCGACCGCCGCATAGGCGCGGTTGATCGCGCCCCGAATGCCCGCTGCCGCGCCCACGGTGACCCGGTCTTCGCGCACCATTGCGTTGAGCAGCGTGTCGAGCGCCATGACCGCCTGCGCCGACCCAGCGTAGTCGGTGAAACGCGGGCTAGTGGCCCGGTCCGCGATCGCCGCGACCACCTGGAACGCCTCGTCCGAGCCGTAGCCGCGTCCATCCAACGCGTTTTCGAGTGCCCCCGCCGCCGCTTCGAGTTTTGCGGCCGCAGTCACCGCTTCGCCGCGTCCCTGGCCCATCGCCTGGTGGAAAGCCGCAACGGAAGCATCGAAGCCAGCCGCCTGCGCCGGCGCGAGCACGCGCGCTACCGCAGAGAGCATTATCATGTTCTCGTCGTTGTAAGGCGGGATGCCGAAAAGGATCGGGCGGCCCGGGTTGGTCTCGAACGTCAATGTGCGCTGAGGACCGTCGGTGATCCGCCGATGGCAGCTATGACAATCGAAGAAGTAGAACTCGGGGAACATCCCCTGGGTGCCGAAGTCCGGCTGGCGGAACAGCGACAGCGATCGGCGCACCGCCTCTGCCTGGCCGACCGCCCACAGGCGCACGCTGCTCGGCGTGCTCTTGCGCTGCGCGTAATCGGCGTCGGCATCGTGGTGCTGTTGCAGCGCCGAGAACAGGTCGAGCTCGAACGAGAGGCGCGGATGGCCCGCGGCCATGAGCCGGTGGCTGACGAACTGCCCCTGGTCGCTACTGCCGTAATGGCAATCGAGGCATACCTTCGCGCGCACGGCCGGACGCTCGAGCGGGGTCATGCCCGCCGAGACATTGGCCGCGTGGCTCCCCCCGACGGTAAAATGGGTTGGCAGCCAGCTCTCGGCAGCACCGTGGCAGGATTCGCAGCCGACCCCGTCCGAAAGCTGGAATTGAGGGCCGCGCGCGCCGCCGGTGGTCGCGTGGCAGCCGAGGCACTCGCCCGAAGCGGTCGGCTCGATGCCCAGTGTGGCGCCGATCTGGCGGCCTCGCAGGGTGCCCAGCACGGCATAGGCGCGGCTGTGCGCACCCGTTGGAGAACTGGGCTCCTGCCAGCTTGCGATCTCGTCCTGGCGAACGACGGCGCCGTTGCCTTCGGCGCGACCATGACAGGTCGATCCGGCGCAACTGGCGACTCCCATCAGGCGTCCGCCACCCGCCGCCCCCGTCGCCGAAAGGGCGGCGAAAAGCGTGATCAGCAACGCGCAGCGCGCGGCGATTCTACTAAGCGGCCCCTTCCGCCTGCTGCCCCTCACTCCGAGCCCTCCTCCGCCGGACAAGACTGCTTATCGTTTTCCGGGGAGCATTTCACCTGCCAAAGGTCGTCGTTGCCAACACCCGTGATCGGCTCGTCGACGAGCGGCGGGGTGATGAGCGGCTGATTGTCCTCCACCTGGACGAGTTGGGCGGCCGGCCCGTCGCCGGCTTCATCATTGGACGTCAGGAACAGTTCGAGATCGTCGTTCGATTGCCCGCCGAACACATACTCGGGTACGCCGCAATTCACGCCCACCGCGCAGCCGTTGATCGTAATCGTCATGCCGCGCGAAAGTTGCGAGGCTTGCTCTCCGTTGATCGAGACTGCCTGCGCCGTATCGAGGCCGGTCAGATCGCCCGACGAGCGCGAGATCACGCCGTTGATGGCGATCATCGGGTCGCTCGAGGAAGTTTCGATGTTGAGCTCGTTGGCGAGGAAGCCGCGGCGGGCGTCATATTCCGTCGACGTCCCGGCGTTCTGGACGAACAGGGCATCGCCAACGATCAGGTTGATCGTTCCTGCCTGGAGGTAGCCGCCTTCCGGTCCCGCCGGGGCGGGCTTGTCGAGCGCCGCGCTGATCGCCTGGAAGTCGGTCAGCGAGGCGATGGCATCGAGCGTATTGCGATCGGCGATCGCGATGGTGTCCGCCTCGAGCTCGAGAATGCCCTGTACCGCTCCTCTGGCATTGCGCATCACGATCGAGCCGCTTCCGGCAAGCACATCGATGCGCGACGGGTCGATCGAGAAAGTGTCCGCGTCCGACACCGTTGTCAGCTCGACCGCGCCGTTTACCTCCACCCGGCCGCCTGCGTCGACCTTGAGCAAGCCGCCGGCACCGATGTTTGCACCGTCGCCGAAAGCCATCGCCAGATCGCCGATGTTGACGTCGCCGCCGGCTCCCTCGCCGCCACGGCTGACCAAGGCGATCTGCCGGTCGGCAAACAGCCTGGTCGCCTCGTTCTTGTCGAGACTGTACTGTCCCTGCTGGCCGGTACCGCCGATGTTCATCGGGCTGGTGAGGGCAAGGTTGCGCAGCGTGATCGTCTCGGTGAGACCACGGATGCCGAGGCGCCCGGTCGTCCCGATCGCGATATCTCCGCTATCGACCGCGATGGTTTTGCCCGCCGCGGACCCGGTGAGGCTGAACAGTTGCCCGGCGATGATCGCGAGGTCACCGCTCGCGCGAACCTGACCGCCGATGGCGATGGTTGCGCCTTCCATCTGAACGCTGCCGGCATTGAGTTGGCCCGTGCTGCGCAGAGCGTCACCGGCCGAGAGCATGGCCGCGCCGCTGGCCGAGCCGTTCCCGAGCGTCAGGTCCTGCGCCGCCTGCAGCAAAAGGTCTCCCGAACTTGCGTTGGCTTCGAGGACTGTCAGCGACCCGGGCGAACGCAAATCGATCGCGCGCCCGCTCGCGGTCACTCCGCCCGCCGAGGACAGGGCCGCGACGCTGATGTTGCCGTTGGTGGCGATCAGGCTGGTAGTGCCGCCGCTGGTGAGAGCGCCAAGGCTGACCCCGGTCTGCCCTGACACGGAAACGTTGGAACCCGCGCTCAGCGCATTGGCGGCATTCACCGAGCCGCTCGTGCTGGTCAGGCTGAGCGATCCAGGAGTCGACAAGGCGGCATCAAGCTGCAGGCTGGCCAGCGAACTGAGCGCGATGCCATTCCCCTTGATCGCGCCGCCGACCTGCAGTGCTTCGCCGGTGCTGGTGAGGGCGACCGACCCCTCGGCATCGACGGTGTTCACCGAGAGGTTGCCGGCAGTCTGCACGAGGACGTCGCCCTGGGTCGCATCGAGATCGGCGAAGTCCAGCGCTCCGCTCGACCCGATGTTGATCGAGCGACCGCTCGCCGTGACCGGACCGGCCGACATCAGGTTCGTCACCAAGACAGCACCGCCGCTGCTGGTCAGCGAAGTGGTCCCCCCGCTCGTCGCTTTGCCCAGAGTGATCCCGCTGTTGCCGGACACCGTGAGGTCGCTGCCAGCTGCGATCGCAGCATCGGATGACACGGAGCCGCTCGTGCTCGTCAGGGAGATCGCGCCAACCGTTGCGAGATCGCCGGCGAGCATGAGATCGGCGAGCGAGCTGAGAGCAATCCCGTTCCCGTTGATCGCGCCGCCGATCTGCAGCGCTCCACCCGTGCTGGTAAGCGCGACCGCTCCAGTGGCGTCCACCGGCCCAACCGCCAGGTTGCCGGCGGTTTGCACTGCAATGTCGCCATCGTTCGCGTCCAGATCGGAGAAGCTGAGCGCCCCACTGGAGGCGATAGTGACCGAACGGCCATTGGCGGCGACCTGGCCGGTGGCGATCAACTCAGCCACGTCGACAGATCCGCCCGCGCTCGTCAGCGAGGTGGTGCCGCCGCTGGTCAGTCGCGCCACGGTCACGCCGCTCTGTCCGTCGATGACCGAGTTCCCGCCCGAACCCAGGGGCCCGGTGCCGATCACGCTGCCGCCGGTGCTGGTGAGGTTCAGCGCCCCGGACGCCTTGCCTTGCGCGAGAGACAGATCGCCGGCCGTCGTCACGGCCAGGTCGCCCGCTGTCGCCTGCGCATCCGCGAAGCTCAAGGCTCCTGGCGAGCCGATCATGACCGATCGGCCGCTTGCGGTGACGAGCCCGGAAGAGGTGAGGCTGGCGATAGCGAGCGCGCCATTCTCGGCGGCGAGGAAGGTGGTTCCGCCCGACTCCACGCTGGTCAGCGAGAGGCCCTCGTCCGCCGAGAGGCTCACGTTACCGGTCGCAGCGACGCCAGGCGCAGAGAAGATCCCTCCCGCGTCGACCCCGAGGTCCCCGGTCGAGGCAAGGGCCGCATCCGAAACGACGTCGCCCGCCGTGGTATAGAAAATGCCTTTGCCGTTGACCGCGCCGGTATTGTGGATCGACCCGCCGGTGCTGGTCAGCCTTACCGCTCCCGTCGCGTCGGCGGTCGCCAGAACCAGGTCGCCTGCCGTTTGCACGGCGATGTCACCGTCGGTAGCGTCGATGTCGGCGAAATCGAGGGCGCCACTGGATCCGATCGTGATCGAAAGACCCGTTGCCGTCACGAGGCCAAGCGAGCTTAGATCCGTGACCGAGATTGCCCCGTTTGCGCTGGTGAGCGCCGTGGTGCCCCCGCTGCTCGCCTGGCCCAGCGAAATTCCCGCCTTGCCAGAGACCGCAAGGTCACTGCCGGAATCGACCAGGCCCGATGCGCTTACCGAACCGCTCGTGCTTGTCAGGTTGATCGCGCCCGTCGCCGTCAGCGCGCCTGTCAGGTTCAGGTCGGCCAGCGAACTCAAGGTGATCGCGCTACCGTTTATTGCCCCGGTTCCCTGAAGGCCGCCATCCGTGCTCGTCAGCGACACAATGCCGCTGGCGGTGACCGTATCGACTGCCAGGTTGCCTGCGCTTTCGACCGTGATGTTGCTCGCGGTGGCATCGAGAGCCGCGAAGCTCAGCGCGCCGCTCGATCCAATGGTGATCGAACGGCCGCTCGCGGTGACCAGCCCTGCCGAATTGAGATCGTCGATTGCGACCGCGCCGCTGCTGCTCGCCAGCGAAGTCTCTCCTTCGCTGGTGAGCGCAGCCAGGGATATGCCGGTGTGACCATCGACCGTTGCGTCACCGCCCGCTGTGATCGCCCCGGTCCCGCTGACGCTGCCGCCCGTGCTGGTGATGACGAGCGCTCCGAATGCGCCCCCTTGCGCGAGCGAAAGATTTCCGGCCGTCGTCAGCCTGAGATCGCCGGCGGTCGCCTGTGCGTTGGCGAAACTCAGCGCGCCGGGCGAACCGATGGTGATCGAGCGGCCTCTCGCCGTGACAAGACCGGGCGAGGTCAGGCTCGCGATGCTCAGCGCGCCGTTGTCCGCTGCAAGGAACGTGGTTCCGCCCGAGACGACGCTGGTGAGCGTCATACCAAGATCGGCGGACAGGCTGACGTTGCCAGCCGCGCTGACACCGGGGGCGGAGAAAGTCCCGCCGGCATCAACGCCGAGAGCGCCGGTGGAGGCGAGCGCTTGATCCGAAACGACGTTACCGCCGGCGGCATAGAAGATGCCGTTCCCGTTGACCGCGCCCGTGTTGTGGATCGAACCGCCGGTGCTGGTCAGCTTGACGGCTCCCGTCGCATCGGCCGTGGAGAGGAGCAAGTCTCCAGCGGTCTTGATCTCCAGGTTGCCTGAGGTTGCATCGGCATCAGCGAAGGTCAGCGCACCGAGCGACACGAGATTCACGGACCGGCCGAGGACGGTGACAGGCCCGCCCGAGCGCAAGTCGTGGCTGACCACCACCGGACCATTGATCGCCTGCAGATTAGTGGAGCCCCCGACCGCCAGATCGGTCATGTCAATACCTGCGTGGGCTACGACCTCCGCATTGCCCGCTGCCGAAATTGGACCCGAGCTGGTGAAGGAGCCTCCTAGCGCCACCCCGAGGTCGCCGGCGATGTCGAGCGCACCACCGCCGGTTATCGTCAGGCTGCCGTCGCCGGGGCTACTGTGCAGCAAGACCGACCCTCCGACCTTGACCGGGGCACCGGAAATCACCCCGGAAACACCTGCTTCCGCCGGACCGGTCGACCCGTCCGCCAACAGCACCAGGTCGTTCGTGACGGTCAGTCCAGAAGTGGGCGAGCCTATCTTCGCGGTGAACGCCGCGGAGCCAGCTACCGACGGGTCTTCAGTCGCCAGGTATCCGGATCCGATTATCACCAGAGTGTCGATCGTTCGCGGACCGGCATTCGCGCTCGATGTGTCGGCGAGGCTGAACGACGCGTCGCCGCCCGTCCCCGTGCCGAGCGTCCCGCCGTACCCACCGTTTCCGGTAGCGGCGATGGAAACGAACGGGAAGGCGAAGGCAATGTCGGCCAACTCCATCGAGGCGATACCGCCATCGCCATCTCCGCCACTGCCGTAGAGTCCGCTGGCTGAGTATCCGGCAAGGCCGCCGTAGCCGACGCCTTCGAGCGAGATCGACGACGCAATGCCGAGGGAAGCCGTGCCGCTGGCACTGAACAAAGCCGTGCCGCCCGAACCAGTGGCGCCGTTGCCCCCGGCGCCCACAGCATTGGCGTTGTATGCGCCGTTGCCGCCTGTCCCCTGTGCTTCGACGAGCAGGGAGCCCGTGTCGGTCAGGACGCCTCCAGTGGCAGCAAACGAAGCCGTGCCGCCCCGACCGCTGCCCGCGAGCGAGCCGGTCGCGCCGGAGGTTTCGCCGATACCCGCCGCACCCGTGCCGTCGGCGACAATCTCGACCTGGGTCGTATCCACCGCGCCGCCGGAAAGGACGAAGCTCGCCGTGCCGCCAATGCCCTGGCCGGATGCGAAGGCGCCGCCTCCGCCGGGCCTTTCGCCCGCCTGGCCGCCCAAGCCGCTGGCAGAAACGTGAATCAGCCCGGTCCTGAGCGCGCCTTGCGCTACGTCGAGCGTGGCGGTGCCGCCAGCCCCATTTCCGCCTTCGCCCTGGACCGGCTGGATTCGGTCAGCTCGACCATCGGCGACCACACTCAGAGACGGTGCCCTGATCGCCCCGCCGCTGCCGCCGGTGCGCATCTCGACGCTCGCGGTGCCGCCCGTGGCATCGAAGCCGTTCGCCGAACTGCCGGATGCGAAGGCGTCCGCGAACTGGCCTTCTTCGGCGTTGGCGTTCACCGTGATGCCGGAGACCGACGAGATATCTCCCCCTGCCGTATAAAGCGTCGCGGTGCCGCCGAACGCATCGGCCGCGGACGGTCCTTCCGCCCCCAGGCCGCGCGCAGAGATGACCAGTTGGCCGATGGCTTCCACGCCGTTGATGATCTTGATCAGCCCGCCCGCTTCCGAGCCGACTTCGGCGGTGCCGCCTGTCGCCGTGCCTGCGCTGCTCAATGCGCCGCCGGTCATGCCGTTGGAGACGACTTCGAGATAAGGCGTGGTGATGGTCCCGCCATTGGCAATGACGCTCGCGGTGCCGCCCAGTACGGTCGGAGTGGAATCGTAGGTCGTCGGATCGCGCTCTTCGAACTGCATGAGGGCGCTTGCGTTGATCCCGATGCTGTCGGCGGTGAGGGAGGCGAGCTGGTCGACCAGCAGGTTGGCTTTGCCGCCGACCGCCTCATTCGCGCCGCCATCTCCGCCGGCACCGGATCCGGCGTCGAGGTCGAGATAGTACAGCGTCAGGTCTGCTCCGCCGCCGACGTGGAAATCGAGGCCCTCGACCGAACCGTATGCGGAGCCGGCGCGGGAGGTGGTTCCCGAAGACCGTGCGCCGGTCCCGCGCGCGCTGAGGTACGCTGCGTACCAGTCATGCGTGCCGCCCAGAATGTCGACTTGGGCGCTGCCGCCGCTGCCGTCACCGCCGGTCCCATCGAGAGCGTGGCCACCGATCCCGTTGCCATAAAAGGTGAGGCCGAAGTCGGTGAAAGTCCCGTCCGCGTCAGAGAGCAGGGTGAAACGCCCGCCTTTGCCATCGCCCCCGTCGCCTTTGACCAGCGAGGCTCCGCCGAAACCGTCGGTGCTGGCATAAAGCGAATTGACGAGCGTCCCGCCGAGCACGCGCACGTCGATGGTCCCGCCGGTGCCCGATCCCGCCTCGTTGTCGGCATCTCCGCCCTGCGCTCCCGCATCGGCGAAAATGCCGGTGGCGATCGTGCCGCCGAGCGCGTCGATCACGATACCTCCGCCCTGGGCAATGACGCCGGCAGCCTGCCCCCCCGGGGCGGTTCCGAACTCGCCGCGGGCATTGAGGTCGATCGTGCCGGCATCGGCGGAGATCGTGGCACCGCTTTCCGATGCCAGCGTGATATTGCCGCCGGTAGCGAGGTTGGCGAACGTGCCTCCCGTGCCATAGCCTTCGGCATCGACCCGCAGCGCGCCATTGTAACCTTCCGCGGAGGGCGACAGTACCGCCGAGATCGACCCACCATTCGCTGCGCGCACGGTGGCATTGCCGCCCTGCGCGATACCCGCGCTGGTGTCCGCTCCCACGTTGAAGGCGCTGACATCGACAAGGATATTGTTGGCCTGGAACGACCCGTTGTCGGCCAGCAGGGAGACAGTCCCGCCAGTGAGATCGGGTGAGCTGGTCGCCGCGCCGAAGAACGGCGAAATCTCGGCCAGCGAGTTGAGCTCGGCATCGTAGGCGACGGTGACCGATGCGCCATCGGTGACGCTGACGTCGATCGTGCCGCCCTTGCCGAATGCGCCGGCGGGGCTGTTGACGCTCGCCTCGGCCCCTGTGTCGAGATAGAGCGAGTCGAGGCTGAGGGCAGTGCCGCCGCCAACCGCCATCGTGATGTCGCCGCCGACGGGGTCCATCGCGCCGCCGTCACCATCGACCGCCCTCGCATACCCGGAGAGCGACCCGAACGACTGGTCTTGCCGATCGAGCGTGATGTCGATCGTGCCGCCGAATGCGTCGCCGCCGAGGCCCGAGCCCGAGGTAAGCGAATTGCCTCCCACCGCGTTGGCATTGAGATAGACGTACCCCAGGCCCAGGTGACCGCCGTCAGGGTCCGCTGTCACCGGCCCGCTGCTGTCTTTTAACGTAATGTCCCCGCCGTGCCCGACGCCGCCCTGACCGCCGAAGGCGCCAGCCTCGGTATATTCGTAGCTGCCGCCGCCGTGGCCCTGGGCATCAGCCCAGAGGTAGCCGGTCGTGAAGCTTCCGCCCAATCCGGCGCGGATATCGATCCGGCCGCCGTATCCGTCGCCGCCCGTCTTGCTGCCAAATCCGCCATAGCCGCCTGCATAGAGATAAGCGTCCTGGGCGCTTATCTGCCCGCCGTCAGCGGCGACCGTGATTGACCCACCGTGGGCATCCAGCCCTGTCGTGCCATCGCTGCTGGTATCGCCGTAGTCGCTCGCGTAGGCCGTGAGATAACCGGTGACAGCGATTGCTCCGTCCGGAATGAGACCTCCGCCAGCGAGCGCCTGGACGACGATGTCTCCGCCCCCCGCCACGCTTTCGGAGTTGAGGGACAGGCTGTTGCGCGCCTCGATGCGGGTGCCTCCCGCCGCCGTGAGGTGAACCGACTTGTCGCCGCTCAGGCTGGCGAGAGAGCGGTAGATCGTGTCGGACGTTCCCTCTGAGGACGCACCGGGAGGCGGGGGGGCAACCGTCAGGTCGCCGGTCGCGTGGGCATCGACCCCGTTGGTGAAGTCAGTCGCGCCGATCGAGATATTGCCGTCGGGAGAACCGTCAGCGCCCGCTGAGAGCACGATCGCGCCGCCGTCAAACGTAGCGGAGGTGGCTGGCATGTAGCCGATGCCACCCGAAAGCAGCATTGTCAGCGCCGTGTTCTTGGGAACCGCGACGAAGCGGATCGTCTTGCTGTAATCGGCCGCCGCGCTGCCAGTCGTGGTCCCGTCGTGGACAATACCGTTTGCGTCGGTCGTGCCCTGGCCAACCACGATGTCGAAATCGCCAGCGTTGATCTTGAGATCGGCCTGTTCGGCCGCGACGTAGGCGATCCCGCCTGCGGAATCGACATACCCGCTCTGCACGATACGCGGGGCGACAAGCGCGATGTACGAACCGGCGCTGACGTTGCCGTAGTTGACGATCGACCCCTTCGAGCCATCCGGTCCACGGAAATTGATGGCCCCGCTCGCGTCGAGGAAATCGGGAATGCCCGATGTCGGGTCGACCGAGTAGGTGATGTCGTTGGTGGTCATCACCAGTCCGCCGACCTGGATCACGGCGCTTGGTCCGATGACGAAGCCGTTCGGGGTATAGAACCACACATTGCCGCCAGGGCTCTGTCCGTCCCCGTTGCTGACGGTGCTGGTGATCGTGCCGTTGAGCCCGATCGTGGCCGTCCCGCCGGGCAGGATGCGGTTGAGCACGGTGTAATACGACTGGTTCGACGAACTGAAGGTTGCCGAGTAGCCGTTCGGCAGGAAATCGATTGTGCCGCTGGTCGCCGTATCGTCCGGCGTCCAGGTGATCACCGCATTCGGAGTGCTGACGTCGATACCGGTAAACTTGCCGCCGTCGAAGGTGAAGATGTCCGCGCCACCTGCGTCGACGTTTCCGCTTCCCTGGAAGCCCTTGTTGGCGTCCTGGGCCAAAGCAGCCTCCGGCATGGCCGCGAGCACCAGACCGAGCGCGCAGCCGGCCAGGAGCAAGGCATGGCGACGGCGGTTGCGCGAAACGTGGGTAGCTGTGCAGGTCATCAGCGGTCTCCCCAGGGCAGCAGGCGTGCGGCAATCGTGAACAGCAGACGCGGATCGCTCCGCTCGAGCTGGTAGCCGGCGCGTTTCAAAGGTGCTGCGAACGTCAATCCGATGTCGAAGTGCTCGCCCCAGCGGCCGCGCACTCCGGCGCCCGCGGTCAGCACGTCACGCGGGTCGGGATTGATGCGATTGTCGTGGATCCAGGTCCGGGCCCAGTCGACGAATGCGAACGGCTCGAAGGCGAACCCGCCGTTGGCGCCGGGATAGCGCGACCCCGCGCGCACCTCGAAAGATGCGCCGACTGCGTCATCGCCCACGACGACGCCAGGATCGAGCCCGCGGCCGATGGTGTAGTTGCCGAGGCTGGCTTGCTCGTAGGCCAGCAGCGCGTGATCGGCTACCTGGACCAGCGGCAACAGCGCCAGGGTGACGCGCGGGACAGGACGATATTCGATGGCACCGTCGAGCCGGGCGACGAGCGCGCGCGGATCGGCCAGCGCATTGCTGATCGGGATGTTGGGCGGCCGGCAGGTGGCGATCACCGAGCAGTCGTGGCTGGCGCCGAAGATGCCGAGCCCCTTGCGAAGCTCCAGCGACAGGGCGCTGCGCCACTTGGGCTCGCCCGGGGAAAACCCATCGCGGCCTGAGGCACTCGCCGCGTCGATCATTGCGTGATCGAGCCGCAGGAAAGCGATCGACAGGTCATCTTCGCTCAGTCTCGTTCCGGCGAAGGACAACTTCTGGTCGACCAGCTCGAGCCCGCCCGTGAGCGCGAGGGAACTCGTCCGCCGGCGTTGCAGCACGGCGCGCAGATGGCCCTCGGCCGCGAACGTCTTAGTCAGAAAGCCGCCGCCCGCCAGGCTCGGCTCGCTCCGGCCCCACAACACGCTCCCGCCCAGGCGCAGCCCGTTGGCGCCCAGCGCGATCTCCTCGCCCAGCCGGATGATGCGTTGCTCGTCCCAGTCGACGGTGTTGTAGATGCTCGCGGTGGTGCGGTCTCCCAACCCGAGCAGCCCGTTGAGGGCCAGTTCGGCGAACAGCCCTTCGCGCCCGGTCGCCTTCGCGCCGAGATTCTGGGCGCCGACGGTCAACTCGATCGGGGTGTAGTCGACGGTAATGTCGCCCACTACCTCGCCCGGCGCGCGGCCGGCGGATCGCAGGGTCAGCCGCGCGTCATAGCCGGGCAGGTCACGCAGAAGGAGCAGGTTGCGGGTGGCGTCATTGGTGTTGAACCACTCCTCGCGCGTAAGCGGCTCCAGATGCGAAGCGATAAGTCCCTCGGCGGCGCCTGCGTCGCCCCGGACCTGCAGTTCGGTAAGCTTGGCGGCCAGCACATCCATCCGCGCGACGCCGCCCTTCTCGATCCGTTGCGGCGGTATCTGGACTGCGGCTAGGAAGCCGCGCGCGCGGAGCATGGTCGCGGCCCGGTCGCGGACTTCGCACAGCGCCGTGATGGGCAGGTCGCGATTGGCAAACTCCGTCCACGAGGGGGCGAGGTCGGCCGCGGGGACGCCAGGCAGGCCGGTGAACTCGATCGCCGAGAACGTCACGCGGGCGTTCGCGAAGGCAGGCTCGGCAAGCGGGCAGGGCCCGCGCTCGATGTCATCCTTGACCGACAGCCGGGTAGGCGTCGGCAGAGCGGTGTCGCGTCCGACCGAAAGATCGTCGCGGGAGGGCACCGGGCCTGCCTGCGCATGGGCCGCCGCGGCCGGAATCAGCGCCAGCGCGCTGCCCAACGCCAATATGGTGCGCCCCCTGCGCAATGCAGGCGACGACGTGCCGGCACAAACGCCCATTCAGTCCTCCCTCGAATCCCCCTCACGGCCAATGTGGCCGTCCGAAGATTTCCCTGTTTTTCAAAACTGGCGGGGATCGTTGCCCCGGGAGCGACCTCGGCGCGAAAGTCTAGCCGTCGGCGGTGTTCATGGCCGCACTGAGCACATCCAGTTGCGCCGTGCAGCCCTTCTCGATCAGCTTGAGAGCAAGGTCTTCCGGCGCGGCCGGGACGCTATCGAGCAGTCGAAAGGTAATCTCGTGCGGCGCCCCGTCCTGTCCGGCGACAACATAGCGTGCGCCATCGGTGACCGGTGCCTGGGACAGGTCCCAGACTGTCAGCATCTCGCCATCGCTGAAGGCCGCCTTGCTGCTCGCTCTCGCGCCATCGGCGCCGATCACATAAAGCGCTTCTCCGGTGGTGGCGGGGCGCCACAGGCGCACTTCGGCAGGATTGGCGATGCACATCGGGCCTGCCTGACGGACATCCACATACCACAGGTTGGGCCGGGTAACCGGGCCCGCATCATCGCCGCGCACCGCGCCAGTCCGCACCCGCTGCGCGGAGCGTTGGCGGGTGAGCAGGGCGAAAGTGCTGCTGCGATCGGCCGCCGGCTTGTCGGCCAGCGAGAAAGTGCCGGCACCCTTGAGCACGCGGGTCCCACGCTGGTCGAGAACCGTTACGGTGTCGCCGGACTTGAGCACTACCTTGTCGGTGTCGGCCAGTTTCTTTCCGACAGGGTAGAGTTTTGCCGAAGGACCGCTAACCGAGACAACCACGCCTGCCTGGGCCTGTGAAAGCGGGACAAGTGCCGCGACAGCCAGGGCCGCTGCGATCAGCGGACGATGCAGGCGGCGGTCAGGAAACGACATATGCTCCCTCCTCGTTCAGGGATCGAGTCCTCTGTAGCAAATTTTTGAGGGCGTTGTCAGCGGGATAGCGCCTGGTCAGCGGAATTATTTTAGCTGCCGCTTCCTCCGGATCGGACATCGACACGGCCTGGGCGAGGGCCTCCCGATCGGCGGCAGGCCAGTCGGGCGCGACGTCGAACACGTCGACCGGTTTCGCCCGTCCGCGCAGGACCACGCGGCCCAGCGGTCGCCACCAGTCGAGCTCGCTCCGCTCGACCATCTCTCGGCTCGCCAGAACGTTGGAATCGAGAGCCTTGTTGGCGGATTCGAGCCGCGCGGCCGTGTTCATGCTATCCCCCAGCGCGGTGTACTGGATGCGGTTTTCACCGCCGAAATTGCCTACCACTGCCTCGCCCCAATGCATTCCGACACGGGTCTTGCCGATCTTCGGCAGCGAGGGATCGGACTTTGCCACCTCCTTGCGGAAAGCTTCTCCGGCCTGCCACAGCGCATAGCCCGCGCGTGCGGCTCGCTCGCCATCGTCGGGCCTGGCGATAGGTGCGCCCCAGAAGGCGACCACGGCGTCGCCGACGAACTTGTCGAGCACGCCGCCGTGGTCGAGCACGACCTTGCTCAGCATCGACAGGTAGCGATTCAGCAGGCGGGCAACCTGTTCCGGCTGGAGCGCGTGGCTCATTTTGGTAAAGCCCTCGAGATCGCTGAAGATCACGAAAAGCTCTTTCTTTTCGCCGTGCAGGGAGAGCAGCTCGGGCCGCTCGATGATCTCCCGGGCCATCTCGCGTGGCAGGTATTTGCCGAGCGCTCCCTGCGCGAAATTGCGCTGCACGGCGCCTGCTGTGCGGGCTGCCGAGGTGACCGCCGTAAAGGCGAGGATCCAGCCGAGAACCCAGCCGACTGCCGGCAACCCGTAGGTATCCACCCCGCCGTATTGGAAGGCCATGGGGATGCCGAGCATGAAGGCGAACTGGACCGCCAGCAGGACATAGATGCGCCAGCTGCCCCATTCGAGCAGTCCCGTCAGCACCGCCATCAACACGAACAGGATGGCGAATGCCCACAAGGTGACGGGCAGGAGCCGGGGAAGAGCCTTGCCATCCAGCATCTGCGCCAGCATCTCCGCATGCACCTGCAACCCCGGCGGCTGGGGGGAGTCTGCGCCCTCGCTCAAGGTGGTCGCGACCCGGTCTATATCGACTATGTCGCCGCCGATCAGCACGTAACGCCCCTTGATCGCGGGCGCGAGATAGGGGGCAACCGCGGGATCGAGGAATGTCTGGATGGGCAGCGACTGGAACAGGGGCGTGTCGCGGCTGTCCGAAAGCCGGTAGGCTATCGCGCCGGTATATCCCGGCAGCGTCTTGTTTGCCTGACCAGCCTCGGCCAGCATCCGGCGGGCAAGCAGCGGCGGCAGGTCTGCGCGGATTTCGGGCCATACCCGCGCGACCCCGTACCGGTCGTTGAGCCGAACGCTCGCCGGCTTGGCCTTGCTCCCCTCAAGGCGCGCGAGCAGGCTCTTGAGATAGCGGTCCTGGTCGTAACCGATGCTGTTCGCATTGGTCGCCCGGTCCGCGTACGCCACGGCGACCGGGGTGCTCATCGACCGCAATTGGGCGACGAGAGCGTCGTCTTCGTCCTGCGGCTGATCGAACAGGATATCGATCCCGATCGCTTTCGCGCCCATGGTGTCGAGGTTGGCCAGGACTTTGGCCAGGAGGCCGCGGTCAAGGGGCGATCGCTTGCGGAGTTCCGCGAGCGTCTGATCATTATAGACCACCAGCACGATGCGCGGGTCCTGCGAGACGCGGTGCCGTTCGGCATCGTCCGTGACGCGAAAATCGTAGAGTGCCCGTTCGGCGGAACTAACGACAGGAATATCCTGCGTCTCGGAGAAGCCCCAACCGTACCGGGCGATGAAAAGCGCCAGCAGCACGAGCACTCCGGTAAGGGCGAGCCGCCTTGGACCCGCCTCGCGCACGTTGCGCCAGCCGCGCCGGACCAGCCCCTTTCCGATCATCGATACGTGCCTGCGCTCAGTTTCCGTGGAACAACGGACGCTCGCCATCGCCGATCAGCGCGAAGCCCGACCAGTAGAACGGGTGCGAGGTTTCCGCGTCGTCCATCAGGCGGGTTTGCGCGGCGAGCAGCGCCTCGCCGGTCCCGAGTGACTGGGGCGCAGCGAAAAAACTTTCGAACAGGCGCCTGGTCGCTTGATATTCGTCGGGGGCAGGCCAGTGGCTGGCGATTACCTGTCGTCCGCCCGCTCCGATAAAAGCCCGCACCAGGCCATCCAGCGCCTGCTGGCCGCCGCCTTCGACGCCGGCTGCCTGGGTTGCCTCGAGCCCGGCGAGGCTGGCAGTATTGCAGGCGGAGAGGATCACGAGATCCGCATCGAGATCGAGGTCGAATATCTCTCCAAACTGAAGCAGCCCGTCCGAGCCGGGCCCGCCGAATGAGGTCAACAGCGCGGGGTTCGCCGGGCACGATGGCTTCGGCGGGGTGACGAGACCGTGGGTGGCGAAATGGACGATGCGGTAATTTCCGAGATCGGGCCGGCTTGCGATGGCAGTGTCGGTGAAGGCGGCACCGGTCACCAGCGCCGATCGGCCCGTGCCCAGTTCCTGGCTGGCGAACACCAGCTCCTCTGCCGAGATCGGCCGGTTCCACGCCGCAAGGGGGATCTGGCAACCCGGCTCGTCTGACTGCACGCCGCGCACGAGCGATGCGTTCTGCAGCGGACCCACCGGCTCGTTCTGTCCCAGGCCGAGGTAGAGCGAGCCGGCGTTCGATGAAGGCGCCTTGCGCGCATCGCGGAAGCTTGCCGGCGACAGGGCGGTGCTGATCGCCCGTCCCCGTCCCAGCCAGGCCAGCCCCCGGAAATCGTACTCGTCGCCGCCTGACTTCACGCGGGCGTGGTAGGCGTCCACCCCGGACTGTTCGGCCACCAGCAGGTTAGGCGGCAACTCCATCAGCGCGCCATCCGGTTCGAACACCAGGTGCTTGACGTTCGCAAGGTCCCCGGAGACCGGTCCCATGAGTGCGTCGAACAGCTTGCGCGCGGCATCGACGTCGAACGGGTACGTCGCGTTGATCCCCCCAACCGAGACGGAGATGGATTCGCGCAGTTGCCGGACCAACTTGTCCACTTCGCTCGCGCTGGCGCCCACCTTCCAGCCTGCCGACCGTTCGGGAGACAGGTACACCGCGTACATCGCGTCACCGATCTCGACCAGTTCGAGATAGGCTTCCTGCGGAGCCAGCAGGGCGCGCATCTCGTCCGCGGACATGTAGTCGCGGGCGAGCGACCGGTAAGCCGGGTATCCGGACAGCGCCGTCAGCAATTCGAGCTGGGAGACTGCCAGCCGCTCCCGTCGGGCGGTCAGCTCTGCGAGGCTCCCTGCGGCGGGAGCGGTCGCTCCGGGCGCCTGCATCTGGGCCAGTGTCAGGTCGAGCCGATTAAGCTCACGGCGGACTGCGCTTTCGCGGCGGAACAGTTCGGACGCCTGCCCGTCACCCGCTGCCAGGCGCCGCGCCAGCTGGCCAAGCGTTCGCGCCGCACCCGGCCTTTCGATCAGCTGTGCGGCAGCGAACATGTCGGACACCAGCGCCGGATCCCGCGAGGATCCTGCCACGAGCATGTCGAAGTACGGGGCAAGCTGGTTCTCGAGGCCCACCAAGGCGCTCTTGTCCGATTGCGTGTTCGCGACGATCTCGCGGTACAATGTCATCGCCTGCCCCGGTCCTCCATGCCGGGTGAGATAGGCCGCCAGCCGCGCCTTGGCCGCGCTGACCGAAGCGGTTTCGGGATAGCGCAGCTCGGTCAGGGCGAGAGACTGGCGCAGCAGCGAAAGCGCCTCGTCATCGCGCCCGAGTGCCTCGTTGGATAGCGCCATCTCGCTCATGAGCTGCGCTTCGAGCCGGGCGGCGGAGACAACGCGTCCCTGGCGGATCGCGGCGATCTGCTGGCGTGCCCTGGTCAGCGCGGCCAGCGCCTCGGCCGGCTTGCCCTCCAGCCTGTCCGCGGTTGCGCCGAGCTGGAGCGCTTGCGCATCGATAATCGCCGCCCGTTCGAGTGATGTCAGGCGCGTTTCCTGCGCCACCGCATCGCTCAGGCTTGCCGCGAGGCCCGCGTTGAGACCATTGGAAATGGTCCGGTCGATCTCCACCGAGCCATCGGCAGAGGCGACCGGATCGACCAGTTCGGGAACCGGCCGCGCGAGGATGGCCCGCGCCTCGTCCAGCCGGCCCCGATTGATGGCGTCGATCGCTTCGAAGTTGCGCAGCAGGCGCGACTGTATCGGGTCTCGCAGTCCCATCGCCCTCGCTTCGCCAAACACCCTCTCGGCTTCCTGGTAACGGCCCATGTTGGACAACTGGAGCGCACGGTTGACGATCACCTCGTGCTGGCTGGTCGCGAGCTGCGCCGGATCGCCGCCTCCCACTGCGGTGGTGACAAGGTCGGGACGAAAGTATTCCTCCGCGCCAGAGAAATCGCCGGCGTTGTTCTGGCGATATCCCTGGCCGATCAGCAGGTCCGCTTCGCCCAGGCTGGCGCGCGCCTGGGCCAGCGAGCCAGTGCCGCCAGTGGTGACAATGTCCACCGTTCCGGGGACCAGGTGGTCAGCGACGATGCTGGCAAGCGCCAGGCGGAGCGCGCTGTCATACGCGGCGATTCCTTCGACGACCGTCGTGCGCTCCTTGCCCGGAGCGGTGTATACCACCCATTCGAGTGGCCCTGAACGTTCGCGGCAGCGGCTGACCGTCACCCCTGCCGAAAAGCCCTGCGCTGGTGTGGCGGCATCGCAATCGAGTGGCTGGGCGCGGTCCTGCGCGATCCGCTCCATGACGCCTGCGGGCGTTCGCAAACTGTAGGCAGAGCCGACCGGCCGGTTCACGTCGCGGCAGATCAGCGCCCACTTCCGATCGAACAGCGAAGCGCGGGCCGCGCCCAGGCGAACACCCTGCGCTTCGCATACAGCTCCCGCGTTGCCGATGGCGAAGCGTTCCGCGGCGAGCGGCGACGGCCCTTCCGCGGTGGCGGGCGCAGCGGCCCCGAGGACCGTAACAACGACGGCGAGCCTTATGAATATGGACCGCACGGTTTCCCTCCCCAGAACGCGACTCCGAAGGGGCGCGGCCCAATCTGCCCCAACGCGCACAGCGCGGCAAGAAGTCACTCGACTGGAAGATCGGGGTAACGCTTTGCCACTTTCGCCGGTTGTGAGACTAGATTGCGAAAACAGAAAGCCCGGCGAGTCGCGAAACACAGCAGGGGGAATACCGATGGCCGTTTCCGATCACGTCGATTTCGCGACATTCATGGAAGGCGTGAAGCGCCGCAATCCTGGGCAGCCGGAATTCGTTCAGGCGGTGCAGGAGGTGGCGCAGGACATCTTCGATTTCATCGGCGACAAGGAAGAATACCACGAGCAGCAGATCCTCCGCCGGATCGCGGAACCGGACCGCATCGTCAGCTTTCGCGTGTGCTGGGAGGACGACAACGGCTGCATTCGCGTCCAGCGGGGCTACCGCGTCCAGAACAACAACGCGATCGGACCGTACAAGGGCGGCATCCGCTTCCACCCGAGCGTGACCGAGAGCGTGCTGAAGTTCCTTGCCTTCGAGCAGACCTTCAAGAACGCGCTGACCGGTCTGCCGATGGGCGGCGGCAAGGGCGGATCCAACTTCAATCCCAAGGGCAAGAGCGTGCGCGAGATCATGCGCTTCTGCCAATCGTTCATGACCGAACTCTACCGCCACATCGGGGCCGACATCGACGTGCCCGCCGGCGACATCGGCGTGGGCGGGCGCGAGATCGGCTACATGTTCGGCCAGTACAAGCGGATCACCAACCAGTTCACCGGCGTGCTGACCGGCAAGGGTCTCGAATACGGCGGCTCCATGATCCGGCCCGAGGCGACCGGGTACGGCGCGGTCTATTTCCTCGAGAACATGCTCAAGCACAAAGGGCAGGGGCTCGAAGGTCGGGTCGCGGTCGTCTCCGGCTCGGGCAACGTCGCCACCCACGCCGCCGAAAAGCTCGTCCAGCTCGGCGCCAAGCCTGTGACGCTGTCGGATTCAGGCGGCTTCATTCACGATCCCGACGGCCTGACCCAGGAGAAGATCGATTGGGTCAAGGTGCACAAGACGCACCGCAGAGGACGGATCGAGGAATATTGCGACCACTTCACGGGCGCGACCTTTCACCCCGGCAAGACCCCGTGGAACGTACCGTGCGATGTCGCGCTGCCTTGTGCGACCCAGAACGAGCTTTCCGTGGAGGACGCGCGGGCGATGATCGCGAACGGGGTCGTCGCGGTATCGGAAGGTGCAAACATGCCCACGACGCTCGAAGGAGTGCATGCCTTCAAGGACGCCAGGATCCTGTTCGCTCCCGGGAAGGCTGCCAACGCCGGGGGTGTGGCTGTTTCGGGCCTGGAGATGAGTCAGAATTCCGAACGGCGCAGCTGGAAGGTGGAAGAGCTGCAGACGATGCTGCGCGACATAATGGACGGCATCCACAACCGCTGCCTCGAGTATGGCGAGCGTGACGGCCACGTCGATTATGTGAAGGGCGCCAACATCGCGGGCTTCAAGAAGGTCGCCGATGCGATGCTGGCCTTCGGGGTGGTCTGAAATCGGTAACCTGCCGGCCTAGTGTCCGGCCGCCATCCAGCCGATCAGCGCCGCGAAAAGCCCGATCGCGATCCATGCGAACAGGCTGAGCGCCAGCATCCGCCAGATGCCGCCCAGTCGGCTCACGCCGTAAGTGCCGCGAAGGTGGCGGTACATATGGTATGGCGCGTAGAGCAGTAGCAGGCCGCCGGCCGCTGCTGCGCCGAAATAGATCAGCAGGCTGGCCAAGGCGGCGAGCGCGATCATGAAAGTGATCGAATAGGTCACGAACACGGTATGATCGTAGCCTCTGAAGCGGCGGCTGAAGGGGAACAGCAGCCATACGAACGGCACGCTGAGGGGAATGAGCATCCAGCTGTATTTGTAGGCGCTGGTCTGCGCCTTGTAGATCATCAGTTGCGGATTCTCGCGGACATGCTCGATCGCCTGCGCAAGCTGGCTGTCCTTGGGGAGCGGGTTCTTTTTGAAACCGTCGGAGAAGTCCCGGCTGAAATCCGTCTTCACCTCTCCAAGGACAAGACCGAGGTTGCGCTGATCCTCTTTCAGCTTGTCGATCTTGCCCTGGATGCCGGGGCGTTCCTCGGGTTTTGCCTTGTCGAGGGATGCTTCCAGCTTCGCGATCTGCCGGCCATTTTCAACATAGGCCGTGTTGAGCTCTTCCGTCCTGATGTTCGGTTTCAGGCTATCGGGTCCTCCGAGCATCGAAAACAACGCAAAGCTCAGGAACACGACGAACAGGAAGAGCGCGATCGGGCTGACGTAACGGGCGCGCCTGCCCTCGATGTACTCCCGGGTGAGCTTGCCGGGCTGCCACGCGAGCATCGGGATCGTGCGCCAGGTCTTGCCCTCGAAATGCAGCACCCCGTGGAGCAGGTCGTGGAAGAATGCCCCCAGCGTACGGTGAACGTGCGCGCGCTGGCCGCAAGCATGGCAGTGCGGCCCGAGCAGGGGAGTGCCGCAATTGAGGCACGCGCCTTCGTGCGTATGACCGTCGGCCAGGTTCGTGGTCGATCCGCGCTCGCGTTCGATCGCACCAGCCACGGCCGCCCCGGTGCCCAGGTCGGCAAGGCCGCCGGCAATTCCCTCGATGTCCCCCGTCATCTCCATATCTTGCCCGACCCGGTGCAGCGAAGCCAGTGGGAACAAAGGCAGAACTTCAAGAGTCCTGAAGGGTCACAGGAGAATATTCGATGACCGTCCAGAAACCGAGCGAACATCCCAAGAGCGAGCCCGTCTCCAATGCAGTCAAGGACCCGGGCGACTGGGTGACTGGCGACGAGCCGATGACCGGCGCGCAGGCCAGCTATTTGAAAACCCTGAGCGAAGAGGCGCAGAGGCCAGAAGAGTACGACAACGAACTGACCAAGGCCGAGGCGTCCCAACGGATCGACGCGCTGCAGGAGGAGACCGGGCGTGGAAGCTAGCCGTCAACGAAAAGGGCCGCCCTTCGCAGGGCGGCCCTTTTCTTTCGTATCGGCCGGACGTCAGCCGTCGTAATCGCCGCCGACGCTCGTCGAACGGACCGGCGCGGCAGCCGTGATACGCAGCGCTTCGGCCGACTGGCTGAGCGAGCCGACCTCATCTGCTTCGTCCTCGTCGTCGGGGAGGATCTTCTGCAGGCCGACGACCACCGATTCGCGCAGTTCCTTCGGCTTGATCGTCTCTTCGGCGATCTCACGCAGCGCGACGACCGGGTTCTTGTCGCGATCGCGATCGATCGTAAGTTCGGAGCCACCCGAGATTTCGCGTGCACGCTGGGCGGCGAGCAGGACGAGGTCGAAACGGTTGGGAATCTTGTCGACGCAATCTTCGACGGTAACGCGCGCCATCGGGCACTCCGATAAAACAGGGGTGTCGGAAAGGCGCGGCACTTAGGCCGCAGCGGTCGCCAAGTCAAGAATTTGCGACTAGGCCCCGCGGGGATGGACTATGCCGACCCCCCGCCCTTCACCGTTGAGGCACATGGCCAGAAGCTGACATTCTACGCCTCGGGAAAGGATCGGCTCGACGCCCTGATCGCATTGATCGAAGCGGCGCGGCGATCGCTTCGGATGTGCTTCTATATATTCGCGGAAGACGCCTCCGGCACCATGGTGCGCGACGCGCTCACCGCCGCGGCCCGGCGCGGGGTCCGGGTGAGCGTCATGGTCGACCAGTTCGGGGCCGCGGTCCGTCCGTCCTTTTTTGCGGCGATGTGCGAGGCGGGAGGAACATTCTGCTGCTTCTCCCCACGCTGGTCCCAGCGGTACCTGATCCGCAACCACCAGAAAATCGTCATCGCCGACGGGGAGGTTGCCATCATCGGCGGCTTCAACGTGGAGGATGATTATTTCGCGCCGCCAGCCGAAAACGGCTGGAACGACCTTGGCATTACCATCGAAGGGTCGGCTGTCGGCCGGTTGTCTGACTGGTTTGATCAGCTGGAGGCCTGGACTGCAAACCCGCGGGCGCAATGGCGCACGATCCGGCGCATGATACGGCGATGGGATCCCGGTGACGGACCGGTGCGCGTCCTCATTGGCGGGCCGACGCGCAACCTCTCCGGCTGGGCACGTAGCTTGCGCGCCGACCTTCTCGGCGCGCGCAGGCTTGACATGCTTATGGCCTATTTTTCACCTTCCAATCGGGCGATGCGCGCGATTGGCCGGGTTGCACGCCGCGACGGCGCGCGCCTGGTCTTTGCCGGCAAGAGCGACAACGGAGCCACCATCGGCGCCACCCGTTCTCTTTACGATTATCTGCTCAAGCGGCGCGCGCATATCTACGAATTCGAGGCCTGCAAGCTGCACACCAAGCTCATCGTCATCGATGACAAGAGCTACTTTGGCAGCGCCAACTTCGACATGCGCAGCCTTTACCTCAACCTGGAGGTCATGCTGCGGATAGAGGACGCCGCGCTCGCCGAGAGGCTCTCGGACTACATCGCGCGGCACGTTCCGGCATCACGGCACATCACGCCGAGCTTGCACAAGAAGCGGGGCACGCTGCTGAACCGGATCCGATGGAACCTGTCGTGGTTCCTTGTCGCCGTGGTGGACTACACCGTGACGCGCCGCCTGAACCTGGGTCTGTAGCCTAGTCGTAGCCGTAGCTGCGCTCCTCGTGGGCAAGGTCGCTGAAGCGGGTGATCTTTGCCTCGAACTTCAGCCGCACCTTGCCGGTCGAACCGTGCCTCTGCTTGGCGATGATGAGTTCGGCCAGTCCGAAGACCGGGTCCATCTTGCGAGCCCACGCCTCGTGCGCGTCGTGGATTTCCTGCGAATCCTCGGGCCCCGGACGCTTGGGCTCGGATGCGGCGATGTAGTAGTCCTCGCGGAAGATGAACCAGACCATGTCGGCGTCCTGCTCGATCGAGCCGGATTCGCGCAGGTCGGACAGGATCGGGCGCTTGTCTTCGCGGCTCTCGACCGCGCGGCTGAGCTGCGACAGGGCGATCACCGGCACGTCCAGTTCCTTGGCCAGCGTCTTCAGGCCGCGGCTGATTTCGGAAATCTCGTTGACGCGGTTGTCGTTGGCCCGGCCGGACCCCTGGAGGAGCTGCAGGTAGTCGACGATGATCACGCCGATGTCGTGCTTGCGCTTCAAGCGGCGCGCCCGGGTGCGCAGCGCGGCAATGGTGAGCGCCGGGGTATCGTCGATGTATAGCGGCAGTTCGGCAAGGCGCTGGCTGGCGAACGACAGCTTCTGGAACTCGTCTCGGGAAAGTTTGCCCATGCGCAGGGCCTCGCTGGAGATCTCCGCCTGTTCCGCGAGAATACGGGTAGCCAGCTGGTCCGCGCTCATTTCGAGACTGAACAATGCCACCCCGCCACCGACGGATTCCTTGTCGGCGATGCCATCCCGCCGGTCGCGCAGCAGGCGCTCGGCGCAGTTGAAGGCTATGTTGGTCGCGAGCGAGGACTTGCCCATGCCCGGGCGTCCCGCGAGGATGATGAGGTCCGAGTTGTGCAGGCCGCCGCACTTGTCGTTGATCGACGCAAACCCGGTGGTCTTGCCCGAAACGTGACCACCCGAGCTGATCGCCTTCTCGATCATGCCCAGCGCCTTCTTGGTCGCCGTGCCGAAGCTCGCCGCCTCGGTCGCGCTCGCGGCGCCCTCCGCCACTTCGAACAGCGCGGCTTCGGCCTGCTCGATCTGCTGCAGCGGAGCGACGCTCTCGCTGGTGTCGAGCGCGCCTTCGACCAGATTGCGCCCGACGCTGACGAGTTCGCGCAGCAGCGCGAGGTCGTAGATCTGCTCGGCCAGCTCGCGCGGAGCAAGCAGGCCCTGGCCGTCCGCCGTTAGGCGGGCGAGATAGTTGATACCGCCCAGTTCCTTGAACGCCTCGTCGGCCTCGAAATACGGCTTGAGCGTTACCGGAGTGACGACCGCATTGCGGTCGAGCAGCGTGAGAATGCGCTCGTAGACCCGCTGGTGCACCGGCTCGAAAAAATGCTGCGGGCGCAGAGGAGTGGGCAGCTCCTCCAGCACCCGGTTGTCGATAAGCACCGCGCCCAGGAACGCGGCCTCGGCCTCGATATTCGCGGGCAGGGCGCGAACAGCGGGCGAGTCGTTGGCAGGCAGCGGCGCACGCTGCAGGAGTTCCGTCTGGGGCATCTGCGCTTAATGCGCGATGCTGCCCGTTCGTGAAAGCCGCATTGCGAACGGGCTGGCGGACAGCCCTGTGCAAAAAGGCCCTTTCACCGTAACCCCTTGCCGCATCCCCTTCGCTTCTGCGAAAGCATCGCGGCAATGGCCGACTACCGGATCGCCAAGATAACGCTCGATGAGGATACCATCCTCTGGCGCAACGCCGACGTCGAGCAGGAGCGGCGGGTGGCGATCTACGATCTGATCGAGGACAATACATTCAAGCCGCTCCGAGCCGTCGAAGCTGGAAATCATGGACCGTACGAGCTGGCGCTGGCTGTGCACGAAGGCCGCCTGGTCCTGACCGTGTCGGCCCAATCGGGAGAGCCGCTGGAAACGCTGGTCCTCGGGCTTGCCCGGTTCCGCCGTCCGATTCGGGACTACTTCGCGATCTGCGACAGCTATTATCAGGCAATCCGCAAGGCGACCCCGGCCGAAATCGAGACGATCGACATGGCCCGCCGCGCGATCCACAACGATGCGGCTGACCTCTTGCTCGAGCGGTTCGAGGGCAAGATCGAAACCGATCATCTCACCGCACGGCGCTTGTTCACGCTCATCTGCGTGCTCCATATCCGCGGCTGATTCGGAAGTATCGGGGCGGGGCGCAGGAAGTGGCAGGCAGGAAAAGGGGCATCGGCTGGCGCGCGCGTGCGCTCGGCGCGATGCTGCTGGCGATAATCCTGGGCGGGGCGTGGAGCTGGTGGAAGCTCCAGCAGTGGACACCCGACCCGGCCCATTATCCCGACCAGGGCGCCGAAGTGTCCGCGGGGGACGGGCCGGTGCGGTTCGGCACGTTGCGGGCGATCGGCGCGCGCTTCGTGTATCTCGACGCGAGTGTTGGTGCTGGCGAGCAGGATCCGCGCTTTGCCGAGAACCTTGGCGCCGCGCGCAAGGCCGGGCTGCGGGTGGGCGCGGTACACCGGTTCGATCCATGCGTTATGGCCGATGGCCAGTCCGCCAACTTCGTGGTCCTCGTCCCCCGCGGGCGCGACCTTCTCTCTCCGGTAATCGCGCTCGACAAAACTGCCGACGATTGCCCTGGCCATGTTGGCGAGGCGGCGATCGAGAGCGAACTCATGACGCTCATCAACCAGATCGAAGCGCACTCGGGTCGCCCCGCGATCCTCCAGGTCTCCAGGAAGTTCGAGAACCGTTACCACCTTGCCAGCCGGCTGGAGCGGAACCTGTGGGTGATCGGAACATGGCGACGGCCGACTTATACCGATCGGCCGTGGCTGCTGTGGACCGCCAACACCGGCCTTTCCACCGAGGCATCGGATCAACCGCTGCGCTGGGTGGTGGTGCGGCCCTAGCCTTTCGCGCTAGGGGCGCAGAATGACCGACGAAGATCTGATCGCCGCCGCGCGCGAAGCGGCCACACGCTCCTATTCGCCATATTCGCGCTTTCCGGTCGGTGCTGCGCTGCTGTTCGAGGACGGTAGCGTGGTGACCGGTACCAATATCGAGAATGCCAGCTACGGTCTGGCGCTCTGCGCGGAGACCGTCGCTGTGGGCAGGGCGATGGCCGACGGCGCGCGTGGCGGCCTGGTGCGCGTTGCGGTGACCGGACCGTCGGCCGATCCCATCACTCCCTGTGGCCGTTGCCGGCAAGTGCTGAACGAGCTGGCGCAGCTCGGCGGGACCGATCCCGAAGTGCTTTGTGTCGGCCCGGGGGAGGTGCAGCGCGTTTCCCTGAGCGCCCTGCTGCCGCACGCGTTCGGGCCCGCGAGCCTGGGATGATCGACCGGCGCGCGGCCCTTGGCATGGCTGGCGCGCTGGTGCTCGCGGGCTCTTTTCCTGCAATCGCCCGTCCGAAGCCGCGCCGATTGCCTCCATTCCTCAATCCGGGGGACACCGTAGGGCTCGTCGCGCCATCGAGCGCTGTCAGTTCCGAGGATGGTCTGGACCGGGCGGAATGGTGGATCAGAGGCATGGGCCTGGTCCCCAGGTTCGGCGCGCATGTTACGGACAGCTACGGCTATCTGGCGGGTACCGATAGCGACCGGGCGGGGGACCTCAACGCGATGTATGCCGATCCGCAGATCCGCGCCGTCTTTGCCGTGCGCGGGGGCTGGGGCGCAGCGCGCATCCTGCCGCTGCTCGATTGGGACATCATTCGCGACAATCCCAAGCTGCTGATCGGGTTCAGCGACACCACCGCGCTGCACCTCGCATTCGCCAGGCGCGCCGGTTACGCGACGATCCACGGCGGCAGCGCCTCCAACAGCTGGCCTCGGCCGGGCTGGGAGAGCCTGTGGCGGTTGGCATTTTCGGGAGAGCGGACAGTGCTCGGGGGAGCGGAGGCCGAGGCGGGGTCTGGCCGCCCCGCGCGGACGATTCGCGGCGGCGTCGCAGTCGGTCGGCTTCTCGGAGGCAACCTGACGATCCTGTCGACCATGATGGGCACCGGCTGGCTGCCCGAATTCAGGGGCGCCATCCTGTTTGCCGAGGATACTGGCGAGGCGGAATACCGCATCGACCGAATGCTCCAGCAGCTGCGGTTAGCGGGCGTGCTGCAAGAGCTCGCAGGTATCGTTTTCGGACAGTGCACCCGCTGCGCCACGAGGGACGCCGGCTACAACGGTTTCACTCTGGACGAAGTGATCGACCAGTACCTCGCGCCGCTCGGCATTCCGGCGTTCACCGGCGCGAACATCGGCCATGTCGCGGGCCAGCTTTGCCTGCCTTCGGGTGCTATGGTCGAGCTGGATGCCGATGCCCGGACCATCCGGCTGCTGGAGCCGATCGTCGGCTGACGGTCAGGCGGATTCCGGCTCCAGCCATTCGAGCAGGCTGGCGAGGCAGTCGCGCGCGAGGAGCTTGCACCGTTCCGGGCTCCAGCCTTGCGCCGCGTCAGGCAGATCGTCGTTATCCTTGAACGGCATCTCCAGCGTCATCGAGCAGGCACCGAAGCGCTCGGCGAGCTGGTTTGTGCTCATCGAGAGGTTTGCGGTCCCCGGCTGCGACACCGCATAGCCCTTGGCGGTCTGGAAATCGGGCGTGCGGCGGGCAAGGATCGACTGATAGCGGGTGTACTGGGCGCCCAGCTCGTCCGTCCACGAAGGAATCCCCTCGAACCCGGCGAGGAACACCGCCGCGATCGCCTCGTCGCCGTGCACGTCCATCGCGAAATCGACGCCGGTTTCGTCCATCGCATTGCGGATGGCCAGAACCTCGGGCGATTTTTCCTCCGTGGGCTCATGCCATTCGCGGTTGAGATTGGTGCCGACCGCATTGGTGCGCAGGTGGCCGCGGCGGCTGCCGTCGGGGTTGCAGTTGGGCACCACGTGGATGCGGCACTGGGCGCGCAGGGCGCGGGCTACCGGGTCGGCGGGATCGGTCAGGCACTCGAGCGCGCCTTCCATCCACCATTCAGCCATCGATTCGCCCGGGTGCTGGCGCGCGTAGAGCCACACTTCGGTGCCGCCTTCGCCCATCTCCAGGCAATCGATCGATTGCCCGTCCAGCGTGATGCCAAGGTGGCGATAGGATACGCCCTCGCTCGCCGCGGCCTCGGCGACGAGATCGTGGTGCCGCTCCATCGAATAGGGCGCGAAATAAGCGAACCAGGCGATGTCGCTGGCCGGCGTGTATGTGATGATCAGCGTGCCGCCGTCGGCATCCTTGTCATAGGTCGTGTCGGCGCGGCCCCAGAAATCGCGGTCCTCGCTCACGCATGCGCGGTAGCCGGGCCAGCCCTCGGGATAGGCCGATGTGGCAAGGTTCACGATCTTCAACGTGACCTCGCGCCCTGCCGCACCGCTCACGCGGAAGTGGAACCACTGGCGAAATTCGCTCATGTGGTCTGCCGGGATCGCGAGGCGGGCGGTAGCGCCGTCGATTCCGAGTACTTCGATGTTTCCGCTGTCGAATTCAGCGTCGATGCGGATCGGGGAGACTGTCTGGGGAGCGTTCATCGCGCCCCGATAGTCGCTCCCGATTCGCCTGGGAAGCCGGAGAACAGCGCGGCGGCCATTTCATTCGCAAGGCGGCGCGGTTCGGCGTCCTTCGAATGGTTCCGCGGCGCAGCCTCGGCCCGGCCTTCCCACAAGTGGGTGCCCGCCGCATCACGGATCGTCACGCCGAGCGTGCTGTCGAACGTTTCGCCCGCGTGCTTGCCGCCGAGCAGGAATCCGAGCCCGAGTCCAAGGTTCACGCCGCTGTGCCGACCGTAGTAGCCACCGCCCGATCCGACGCCGACCCCAACGCTCACGCCGGAGCCGGAACGCGCGCGGCCGCTCTGGACGACTTCCTGGCCGAGCGTGACTTCCGCCACCCGCGGCGCCTCACCCACGACCGTGAATCCCTGGCGCGAAAGAGCCGCCGACACCGCGTCAAGCCAGACCTGCGTCTCGAGCGTGCCGCCGACCATGCCCGGCCCCGCACGAACCGCGATCGGTCCCGGCGCTGCGGTGGCCACCGTTTCGGCGGTATGGAAGCGAGTCACCTCGACATCCGTAGCGGCGGAGGCGGGCGCTGCCGCCAGCACCAGCGCGAGCGGCAGGATGACCTTCTTCATAATCGAGCTTTCCATGAGAATTGCCCTGAGCAATCATGCGCTTGATAGCGCAAACGGGATGGCCGGGCGATGAACGCCGAGGTGGCTTGCCACGCCTCTTCGCGTTAGGAAGCGGTGATGCCGACCGAGACCGATCCGCGCTACTGCCCCGTCCTCGTCACCGGAGGGGCCGGCTACATCGGCAGTCATGCCGTGCTGGCGCTTCGTGACGCGGGTTATCCGGTCGCAGTGATCGATAACCTCACCACCGGCTTTCGCTTCGCGGTGCCGCCGGAGGTACCCTTCTACGAAGGCGACATCGAGGATGGAGAGCTGCTCGCCCATATTTTCTCCGACCACGGGATTCGGGCGATCATGCATTTCGCGGGATCGGTCGTGGTTCCGGAATCGGTCGCGAACCCGCTCAAGTACTATCACAACAACACCGTGAAGAGCCGTGCGCTGATCGCGGCGGCGGTCGCCGCGGCCGTGCCGCACTTCATCTTTTCGAGCACCGCGGCGACTTACGGCATTCCCGGCGTCGAGCGGGTCGCCGAGGATTGCCCGCAGGTGCCGATCAATCCTTACGGCTGGTCCAAGCTGATGACCGAGCAGATGCTGGCCGACACCGCGGCGGCGGAAGCGATCAACTACTGCGCGCTCCGGTATTTCAACGTCGCCGGCGCCGATCCGCAGGGCCGCACGGGGCAATCGACCGCCGGGGCCACTCACCTGATCAAGGTCGCGGTGGAGGCGGCGTTGGGAAAGCGCGATTCGGTGAGCGTGTTCGGAACCGACTACGACACACCCGACGGCACGGGTGTGCGGGACTATATCCATGTATCCGATCTTGCCGCCGCGCACGTTGCCGCGCTTGAAGCGCTGATCGCCGATCCTGACGCATCGATGCGATTGAATTGCGGCTACGGACGTGGTTTTTCAGTTCTCCAGGTACTCGATGCCGTGGACCGGCTCACCAACCGGCCCGTCGAGCGGCGTATGGAAGCGCGCCGCGTCGGCGATCCGGCAAGCCTGGTGTCCGACAATGCCCGGATCCTCACGACATTGGGCTGGCGGCCACGCTACGACGACCTCGACGTCATCGTGCGGCACGCGCTTGCATGGGAGGGGCGGTTGGACGTGATGCAAGGCAGCGAACGGCCGATCCGCGCTTGACGCATGGGCCGCACCTGACTAGGGGCGCGGCTTGTTTTTGGCGGCATCGGGCTTTGCACCGGTGCCGAAAATTTTTCAGGTCAGACCGATGAAGATCCGTAACAGCCTCAAGTCCCTCAAGGACCGTCACCGCGATTGCCGCGTAATCCGCCGCCGTGGCCGGACCTACGTGATCAACAAGACCAACCGCCGGTTCAAGGCCCGCCAGGGCTGACAAGCCCTGCGGCCGCGACGCGGCTGCGCTGGGTTGCATGGACCCCTGCTTCGGCGGGGGTTTTTTGCGTGCATCGCAGCACTGTGAAAAAGGGCCCCCGGCAGTCGCCGGAGGCCCTCGGAGGTGCCGCTCGAGCGGATGGCTGAAGCGGGTGATCGGGAAATTAGTTGCCGTTGCAGCGGGCAAGGTCTTCGGCCTCGAGCGCCTTGCCGCCAGCCGTGAAGGTTGCCAGCGCGCCGACTTCTTTCGCCAGGCGGGCGCAAACGACCGCCGGACGACTGGTTCCCTTGGCGGCAGCGCAAGCGTTGCCGGCGCAATTCCACGCCATGCCGCCCACGACCGGCCGGCTGGCGGTTGTCGCAGTCACCAGCTCGGCGCGGTAGTAGGCACCATCCGCAGCCTCGGCCGGTGTGGGGCTCACGGCGGCGCCGATCGAAAGTGTCGTCCAGGCCAGAGCGGCCACGACCGCGGCGGGGCGCATGGTCTTGGGGAGACAGAGGTTCATGATCGCATCCTTTGAATTTGCCAAATAGGTTTCAATTCGATACCTATCGCGAATCACTCCCTAGTTCAGGGCCGATTAAGTTGCAAGTTAAAACTTAGTTTTGCCGTTTGAGGCTCAAGGCAAGAGCGCTACAACCGCTCACGAGAGGATCGTTATGGAAAAGCTTCGTGAACCGCTGAGAGAGCTGAACGGCTGTGGCCTGCCCGAGGCGCTCGAAGTGATGGGCGAACGCTGGTCGTTCATGATCCTGCGAGCCAGCTTCAACGGCCTTCATCATTTCGAGGAGTTTCTGGGCGAGCTTGGCATCGCCCGTAACATTCTGTCGAACCGGCTCGCCAAGCTGGTCGAGCATGGCATCCTCGACCGCCAACCGTGCGCCGATGATCGTCGGCGGATTGAATATCGCCTGACTGCCAAGGGCTACGACCTGCTTCCGGCAATGGTCGCTTTGAGGCAATGGGGCCAGAAGTACGGAGTTGGCGCCAACGAGAACCCGGTTCTGGTCGACGAACTTGACCGGCTGCCGATCGGGCCGGTCTCGATCGTCTCGCATGACGGACGCGTGCTCACCGGCCAGGATCTGCGGTTCGTCGAGCGGCACGATCTCGGCGTGCGCGAGGACGGCAGTCGGGCCGTACCTGCCACCGGTTTCGACCGCGTGCGCGGGGACAACGAGCCGGTGTCGCTGCCCCACATCGCGGCGGTGCGCTGAGCCCGCCGCTAACACCCGATTCCCGTTACATCTTGGTGCGCGGCCGTCTCTGGCGCGCGAGCAATCCCGCATTGCCGGACGGAAAGCGCGAACTCCTGGTGGCTGAATTGATGTCGGCCCGCCGCGCAGTCCGGGATGCGTCCGGCGATCCGGAGCTCGTTCGCGCGGCGCGTCGACGGGTCGATGCCGCGAAGACCGCGTTGGGAGAGCGGGGGCCCGTCTGGTGGGACGACGGGGCGCCCGACTTCAATCGCAAACTGGCAAGGAACACCCCTTACGCGGAGTGGGCGGCCAGTCAGGCTTGATCCGCGCCGGTCACTTGCGGCGCAGGTCATAGGTGATGCGTATCCTCACCCACTCCCCGACCATGGAGCGACCGCCGACTTGCGGGGGCCTGACCTTGAACTGCCAGGCAGCGGCCAGGACCGCCCGTCCCAGGCCGCCGTTGTCGGGGTATTCGTCGACCAGCACGCAGTTCTCGACCCGGTAACCCGGCGCGGTCTGGCAATTGATCAATGCCCAGCCGGGTCCGCTGGCGGTCGACAGATAGCCCCGAAGTTCGTCGTCGCTTGGCTCACGATACCAGCGTGCGGCGTAAAGCGGCTCGCCGTTGGGCCCGCTGCCCGCCACGCGCTCGGAATCGCCCGGATAGCCGGTGTCGGGCGGTCCCACCGGCCCCTGCATATCGTCCCTGACGACCGCGCGTGCGCGTGATGGATCGGCCGCAGCGGGCGGCTGGCTCCTCGCAACCGGCAGTACGGCCGCGGGCGCGGGAAGGGGAAAGGGAAGCGCGCGTTCCGACGGCGGCGCGGGGACCGGCGCGGGCGCTGGGCGGGGCAGGGCGCTGGGAGTCGCGGCTTGCTGCTTCTGCTCCTCCTGCCGAGGCCGGGGCGAAGGCTTCTCCGGCTCCGCCGGCGGGGCAAAAGACACGCTGGTAAGAGCTTCCCCTTTCTGCCTGCTTCCGCTGACGCCCTGGCCAAGAGTAAGCAGGACCAGGAACAGCGCCGCCTCGATCGCTACCGCAAGTGCCAGTCCCGCCGCGCGGCGGCGAATGCCGGGCCAGCGCTCGTCCATTGCAGAGAGCCATCGGTCGGGAAAAGGTTTGGTCCCGTCGAGGTCAGTGGGCGCGCGCATGGTGGGCAGGATGCTTACCTTCGATCTGGATGCCAGTGCGGCGCTGCCGGCGTCTAGCGGTGCCAGGCCATCAATGCCATGCCCGCACGTCATGGCCTGCGGAACTGAACACCCCGCTGTCCGCTACGCAGGACAAAGGAGCGCCCAGATGCAGGAGCACGAAAAGAACCTGACGCGCGAGGAAAGGGAGCAGGTCGATGAGCACGCGCCTCCTGCGGCCAAGGTCGTCCACGCCTCGGTATCCAAGCAGGGCGACGACGAACTCGACCGTCCCGCGGGATCGCTCTTCTGGTCCGCGGTAGCCGCAGGCATCGCCATCCTGACGTCGCTATGGATCAGCGGAGCCTTGCATCATTACACTCCGGAGGCTTCCTGGAAGGAAGCGATAGTCGCTCTGGGCTATCCCTTCGGATTCCTGATCGTGGTGCTGGGGCGAATGCAGTTGTTCACCGAACAGACTGTCGTCGCCATCCTGCCGCTCGCCCGGAAAAAGACGTCCCGCAACCTCGTCCGGGTGGCGAGGTTGTGGTTCATCGTGCTTCTGGGCAACCTCATAGGAACGGCCTTCATGGCTGGGCTCGCGGCATATGCCCACCTCCAGTCGGACGAGGTCCTGCGCGGAATGATCGCCGTCGCCGGGAAAATTCAGGAACATACCTGGCTGGAAACGATGACGCTGGGAATTCCGGCGGGATTCATCATGGCGTCGGTTGCCTGGATCCGTTCGGCGGAGGACCAGTTCGGCTTCTGGATCGTGGTCGTGCTTACCTTCGCGATTGGCCTGGGTGGCTTCACTCACGTCATCGTCGGCTCGGCCGAAGCGTGGCTGCTGCTGTGGAGCGGGGAGGCAGCGCTCGGCTGGGTGCTCGGCGGGTTCCTTCTGCCGGCGCTGCTCGGCAACGTGATCGGCGGTACCGGTCTGTTCGCTCTCCTCGCGCACGCACAGGTGCGACAGGAAATCTAAGTCGGCGCTTTTCTAGGCGCGGGGCGCGGAACGCCGATAGCTGAGCGCCTCGGCGACGTGAATGCGGCCGACCTGCGGTGCGCCCGCAAGGTCTGCAATCGTGCGGGCTACCCGCAGCATTGTCGTGTATGTTACAAGCAACATATCGCACTCGCTAGGTCGCAGTTGCTCGGATCGCTTGCTAGGGAAGTAGCCGACGATGCGCGAGGTAAGTTGATGCTTTCGAGATCAGACGTTGAGGCGCAATTCATCGGAACGAGAACCGAAGGTGCGGTTTTCAGATTTCGCGCCTGCGTAAGCGGAGCCGCCACGCCGGAAGTGGTGCGTGAAGCCAGCCGCGGCGCGCTTGATGTTGTCGAGATATTTTGCAGCAGTGTGCTGGACGGGATCGATAAGCCGCTGATCGATTGGGATGGCGTCGGGTCTTTTGCAGACTGGCCATGCGACGAGGAGGCGATGATTTACAAATATAGCGGATTGGGCAGCGACTGGAACAACATGACCGTTATAATCAGTGATCGTTACCTCGCTACCTGCTTTCGCGAAGTGTTTTGTCGCGCGTGATTACAGCCGCTCGCGATGTGTGCAGTGAAGTGGCCCCCATGTGAAGTTCACATGCACATCGAACACTCTATTAAGCATCATTAGTGCTTGACGCTGAAGCGGCGCATGCTATTTGCGGGCGATCAGAACACGAGGTGGCGGACACCTCGTGTGGGGTTCATATCTTTGAGGCCACTTGTGGCTGATCGTCCTGGGTTCTAGACCCTTAAGTGGCGACGTTAGGTATCGGTAGGCTTTAGGGCCCCCCAACCGGAAACGCTCACGGTCATTGCGCCGTGATGTGGGGCTAAAAAGACCCCCGGTAGCGCCGCTTCTGATGGCGGCATCAACCAACGCTCAAGTGGCGTGGCTGATGCCGTACGTTGCTACGAACACGCGTCCTCCACGACTCATTTGCGCGTTTGCCAAGAGGCAAACCGAAATGACTATTGTTACGACTGACACCGACCACGTTACGTGCGAAGCCGACCAGCGAGCCATTGTTCTCCCCCCTGCTGCCATCACCGAGGCAACGCAGTTGCAGAGGCAGACCGGCGACCTGTTCGCCCTCGAGGGGACAGCCACTGAAAACCGCGCGAAGCTGCACTTCGACATCTTCAACTACGTCGAGCGATATGACCGCGACGCCGTAGAGGAGCTGGCTCGAGACAACGAGTTCAGCAGCACGTCGAAGGCACTGAATTGCCATCTGCTCGCGCAATTTCTCACCGGCATCAACGTCAACGAAAAGGGCATCTCGCAGGCGGAGAAGGCCAGCCGTCAGACGCGTGTTCGGCCCTTTGCGCTCGTTCTCGAAGGCCTGCGGAAGCGCCGCAGCGAGCACGCCCATCTGGAATTCGATGCTTGGCTCAAATGGTATCTGAGGGAAGGGCAGCAAGTTGGCCTGATCAAGCAACTCGTCGGCGAAAGCTCGAAATCCGACAAGGTGCCCGAGGCCAAACCCACGCCCGACAGCATAGTGGAAGACGCCTTTGAAAGCGCAGCCGCAGTTAAGCTTCCCGGAGATTTATCTGATCTCGACCTTATTCCGGGGCGGCCCATGCTCGTCATGCTTCGCCAAGATGCATCTGGCATCATCGCAGTCCCCCTTCCGAAAGCCGGGAGTAGTGCCGTGGCGAGCGTGGCGGGCTATCGGTCCACGGGGCTCGAAAGGGCACCAGCACCGTTGCGCGTATGGCACCTGCTTATGACTGTCGGGATGGCGATCGTCCCGGACGCGACCAGCGATGAACCGATATCGGCTCTGGAACCCGATGACGAGCCGAACGAGGCGACGCCGATGCTTCCTGCCAATGCGATCTATCTTTGGGATGGCAGCGGATTTTCGGTTGCGTCCGCTCGGTCGCGCGACACGCGCATTGTGGAAGTGGTCCCGCTTCATGGTGTTGATCTCGGGCTTAGTCATGGGACCGTGCGCTTCATCGACAAAAGGACGCGAAACACGATGGCAGCGCGGCTTATCCAGCCAACGATCTGCGCTGGCTATGGCGGCGAGAAGGGCATCTCCGTGGAGGACAGGAACGGCCGTGCTCGCGTGAAGTTCGCGCACACCGACAGGGAATTGAGCGGACATCTCGCGCTTCCCACGTTGGCCGAATTCCGGACGAACTGGACGAGTCGAGTGAGCACTCATTTCGCGCCCCACGCAGAGGCGATTATGGACGAAGCCGCAGTCATCGAGTTCACTTCGACCTTCCTTGCGATGCTTGCGGGCAAGCACAAGTCAGACGCGGAGATTGCAATCACGATTTCGGACGGAAAGATCGCGTTCAAGCGCGACAAAGCCAAGAGCACGCCCTTCGCCGCCGAGGCCGCGGGCTCCGCAACCGCTCGTGTCATGCAGAGCGATCTCTTGGCCGTAGTTCCGTCACTGCTAGCTCTCGAACGCACCGGCAATCTCTCATGGGAACTCGACCCGAAGGGCCTGCTCATGGTTGAAGTTTCGACCGACGCTGCGATCATTCGCGCTTACGTCCAAACGCTCGAAGAAGGTCGCGACACTCGATCGCGATCACTGCTGGACAGGGTGCGCGCGCCTTTGCCGACTTCGGCCTCGCTAGCTGAAACACCTGCGCTCGCAGCCTGACCAAACATTGCTCCGCGATGTGGTGATCGCATCGCGGGGCTATCGACTTTGGGAATTCAACATGACGTTCGATTATCGGGCGCGGCAACATGGTCGCGCCATTTATCTGGTTGCCGGACAGGAAGGGTTGCACGCGCTGCCCCGTAAACCAGCCTCAGCAATTCGTGGAGGCGAGTTGCCGGCGGGGTTGGCCTCGCCGGCTGATCTCGACTTTCTCGATCCGGCCAACCCCTTCTTTGTGACCGACCGTGCGCTGTTTTCGTTCGGCCAATTCCTCGGCCGCAAGACACCCCCGGGGATCTTCGACAAGCGGCCGGGGATCACCATCCTTGGGGACAGCGGGGGTTTTCAGCTCATCGACAAGCCCGCTCTTTGGAATGGCGAAGCGACCTGCGCCGAAGCGCTTGCTTGGCTAGAAAAGCACGCGGACGAGGCCATGACGCTCGACATCCCTACGGGCGCCATCGGTTGCAATCCGCTGTTCCCCGATTTTGCCTCGTGCTTGACGACGACAATGACAAACAACGCCTACTTCCACGCGAATGCGGCAGGCCAGACGCGCTTCCTAACGGTCGTTCAGGGCCGCAACCGGAAGGAGGTGTTAGCGTGGTATGACGCTGTGAAAACGCAGCCGTTCGATGGCGGATGGGCGCTCGGGGGCGGGACGCGGAGCGACTATGTGCTGCTCACCGAACTGCTCCACGCGATGATTCAGGACGGGCTACTAGGATGCCGCAATCGCCTTCACGTCCTCGGCACCAGCACGCTCACGCAGTCGGTGATGCTATCAGCGCTGCAAAGGTCCGTCCGCGCCCTGCCCGGCCAAGCGGAATTCCAGATCACGTTCGATACGGCCAATCCGTCGTTGAAGATGGTCTTTGGGCAACTGGTAGGGCACCCGCTGATAACGCCTGACGCCAGCGGACGACCGGGCGAGTTTAGGGACCGCACGTTCAAGACGCCGACGCATTCGGACTTCTCGCCAGACGACCGCCGAGCACTGCCGATAAAGTGCAGCCGCATCGCCGAACGGCTAACGATCGGCGACCTCTGCGCTCGTCCGGGCATCGGGAAGAACAGCCCGTGGGACGATTTGGCGCGGGCACTCGTGACCCACCATAACGTGGATGCGACACTCCGGGCCATCGACGAGGCAAACTCGATCATGGAGCTGCCGACGCACCTCGCGGTTCAGGTCGCGCCAGTACACGTCGTGCGGTCCTATCAGGCACTTCTGACGGCCTTCCGGCACTCAAATCCGGTGGCGCACGTACGACGCGAAGCGAATTCATTTGCGAAGCTGTAAGCACATGTGAACTTCACATGAGAGGGGCCCCCCGGTGGAAGGCCGGGGCGCCCTGCTACGCCAGCGCTCGGTAAACGCTTGTGCGACTGATTCCGAGCGCAGCGGCAATGACGGTGGGCTTTGTCCCCTCGCCATGCAGCCGGCGCACTTCTCCATCGTCTACTGTGCGCTTGCGTCCCTTGTAAACGCCGCGCTCCTTTGCGCGGGCAATGCCCTCGCGCTGGCGCTCGCGGCGCAAATCGTTCTCGAACTCCGCGACCGCCCCCAAGATCGCGAGCGTCAGTTTGCCGGTGCTCGTGGACGTGTCGATGGACTGGCGCAGGCAGTGGAACGCAACCCCTTCGCGCGTCAGGCGTTCCAGCATCGCGTAGAGATCGGACAGCGAACGCGCGAAGCGGTCGAGCCGCACGACAACGAGTGTGTCGCCATCGCGTACGAATTCCAGCATTTCGGTAAGCCCCGTCCTGGCGGTATTGGTGCCGGTGGCCTTGTCCGTAAAGATGCGCTCACATCCATGCGCCTCCAGCTCAGCAAGCTGAACATCGAGATTTTGATCGGATGTGGACACTCGGGCATAGCCGACGATCATGGACTGCTCCTGTAGCAATAGGGCTTAAGACCCACTGCCGGTGCTGTCACATTACTCGGAAAACGACCTTTTTGTTATGCTCTCGCTCAGGCGCGGCGATGTCGCGCACGAGTATACCTATCCAGCGCCTGGTGAATGGCCTTTCAGGATGCTGCCGCGGCTCGTCGAATATTCGGTGTAGGGTGGAAGGCGGACGAACGATCTGGCTGACCTATGGCAGCTGCTGGGCCGCTTACTGCCAGGCCGCTTTCGAGCGACACAGGCCGGGGAAGCCGCCATTACGCTACCTCCCTATCCAAATTGATCGCGAGTGTCAGTCTGGGATCAGATATATAATTCGTTGTTCGCGGATGGCCAAGGATACGCCAGCCGTACGGTTCGTTATGATCCCCAGACAGCGAGGATCCACGATGCCCAAGACAACCAAGCAAGCAAAGGGTTCGAAAGCGCCCGCCTCAAGGAACACCATCGGAAAGGGCGGCGATACCCACCAGGCCGGTGGCCCACCGCTGACCACCAATTTCGGCGTACCTATCAGCGACAATCAGAACAGCCTGAAGGCCGGCGCGCGGGGGCCGGTCCTGCTAGAAGATTTCCATCTCCGCGAGAAAATCTTCCATTTTGACCACGAGCGCATTCCGGAGCGCATCGTGCACGCCCGCGGCTCGGGTGCGCACGGGTTCTTCGAATGCACCGATCCCATCCCGGACCTGTCGCGTGCCTCCCTGTTTGCGGAGAAGGGCAAGAGGACGCCGGTCTTTACGCGGTTCTCTACCGTGGCGGGCTCGAAAGGGTCCAAGGATACCCCCCGCGACGTGCGCGGCTTCGCGGTCAAGTTCTATACGGACGAAGGCAACTGGGATCTGGTCGGCAACAACATGCCGGTATTCTTTATCCAGGATGCGATCAAGTTTCCCGACCTGGTTCACGCCGTGAAACCGGAAGCCGACCGCATGTTCCCCCAGGCGGCCAGTGCGCACGACACCTTCTGGGACTTCGTGTCGCTGATGCCGGAATCGACCCACATGCTGACCTGGTTGATGTCGGACTTCGCCCTGCCGCGCTCCTTTCGGACGATGCAGGGGTTCGGGGTGCACACCTTTCGGTTGGTCAATGAGGCGGGCGAATCCACGTTCGTCAAATTCCACTGGCGTCCGCGCCAGGGAACTCAGTCGACTACTTGGGACGAAGCCGTCAAGATTTCGGGAGCCGACCCGGACTTTCTCCGGCGGGATCTTTGGGAAGCGATCCAGAAGGGCGATTTTCCCGAATGGGATTTCGCCATCCAGGCATTCGACCTCGACACCGCTCGGTCGCTGCCGTTCGACGTGCTGGATGCGAGCAAGCTGATCCCTGAGGAGATCGTTCCCTTGCGCGTGATTGGCCGGATGGTGCTCGACCGCTGGCCGGACAATTTCTTTGCTGAAACCGAACAGGTCGCGTTCCTGCCGCACAACGTCGTTCCCGGAATCGATTTCACCAACGATCCTCTGCTGCAGGGAAGGTTGTTCTCTTACCTCGACACGCAGAAGTCTCGGCTCGGAACGACCAACTTCTTCCAGATCCCGGTGAATCAGCCGAAGTGTCCGTTCGCCAATCTGAACCGCGACGGCACGATGCAGATGGCAGTTCCCAAGGGCCGCGCAAACTACGAGCCGAATAGCCTCGATCAGGCCGGGGAAGAACCGGGGCCGCGCGAAGATCCGGTCAACGGGTTCACCAGCTTCCGCGGCAGCGGCGAAGATAACGACGCCAGCGAGAAGCTTCGGGTACGGCCCGAGAGCTTCGCCGATCACTTCAGTCAGGCTCGGATGATGTTCGCCTCGCAAACTTCCATCGAGCAGGCACACATGGCTTCGGCGTTCGTATTCGAACTTTCGAAGGTCGAACTGGAGCACGTCCGCACGCGTATGCTTTCGCAATTGCGCAATGTCGACGAGGGCCTGGCGAAGCGGGTGGCCGACGGACTGGCGATGCCGCTACCCAAGGCGGCCGCGGCCGTTGCCCCGACGCTAGACCTAGATGCCTCCGACAAGCTTTCGATCGTCAAGCAGGGCGATCCTCCGATGAAGGGCCGCAAGGTTGGCATTCTGTTCGACGAGGGGTCCGACAAGGCCGCGCTCGACAAGCTCGGCAAGGCTGTGATCGATGCGGGAGGAACCCCGTTTTTCGTGGCCCCGAAGGTCGGCGAACTCAAACTAAAGGGCGGCACCATGAAGGCAGACGGCCAGCTTGCCGGCAGCCCCTCGGTCCTGTTCGACGCGGTCGCCTGCGCGATCATGCCAGATCAGGCGAAGAAACTGTCTACGGATGGCGCCGCGCTTCAGTGGTTTATGGATGCCCACGGGCACGCAAAGACGATCGGCTACTGCCCCGCGACAAAGGAATTCATCCTCGACAAGCTGGGGATTGAGCCGGACTCCGGCGTGATACCCAACGCCGAGTTTCCCAATGTCGCGCCCGCGCGGCACTGGGAGCGGGAGCCGAAGGTACGCATGTTGGCCTAGTCCGCGCCCTGATGAGTGCTGGCTCGCCCTCCGTGTCAGTGCTGGAAAGCGTCGACGACCTCCACCGCGAATAGCGGTCTGGTCTGCCAACGGGCGTTCGCAGGAATTGTCTAGAACTGGGCGGAAAGCGGTCCCTGACGACCGCTGGATCGAGCGGCAGGGTTTGGGCCGTTAGCTGACTGGCAGCTCATGGCTCGTTGAGAGCGCTAAGCTGCCATTCTGAAACCGATTGATGGCGGACCTTCAGCCAGCGCTGCGATTGCCCGATGCAGCTCATCAGTACGTACGACAATCTTTTAGCGCATCGGCACCGAGAACGCCGGCTGGAGCCAAGGCCGGGAGGTTTCCCGTTCCAGTCAGGGGCCCGGGTGGACGTTATTGTTCGGTCGCTACTTCGTCCTTCACGTCACCGCCAAGGTAGAAACACACTTCAGACCAAAATCGTCGAGCATGCCGGACCCATGCAGGCCTACTCTCATTCGGAGCTGAGCTACTTGAAAAGAAGATCGGATCCGCCTGATCCCAAGTGCACTGGAATAGTCATCATCCGAGAAGTGACCTAAACGCCGGGCATGGGCAGTTTGCTGCTAGTGCCGACTGCCAGCACCGAACGAGTTTAAGCCACGCTCGAAGGAAACACGATTCCTGGACGCCCGAACTTCGGTCGGCAAGAAAGTTTCATACACCGAGCGCACGGCAGCCCAAAAGTCCGATTCTCCTTACCAAAATCGACATATTGCCCACCGCCCTATTGCCAGATGACGGTAAACTGCTTTAGCTTCCCGTTCGAAGGTGCCGCGACAGATGGCGCCTCGAGTGGAGAGATGCGAATGAGGATCAAGGCCGCCCTGCTTGCCGGCATTTGTGCGTCGGTTGCTTCAGTTCCCGCATATGCCCAGGACGATACGTCTACCGACTCCGTTGGAGGCGAGGAGGGCAACGTCATTGTTGTCACGGCGCAACGCCGGGCCGAGGCTCTGCAGAACGTGCCGATCGCGGTTAGCGCATTCACGGCCGAAGCGCTCGAGGCACAGCAGATCAAGACCACGTCGGACCTCCAGCTCACGCTGCCGAACGTCACGTTCACGAAGACGAACTTCACCAGCTCGAGCTTCACTATCCGCGGGATCGGCGACCTGTGCGTCGGCGTGTCATGCGACAGCGCGACGGCAATTCACCTGAACGACGCCCCCCTATTCGGCACTCGCCTGTTCGAAGGTGAGTTCTATGATCTTGCCCAGATCGAGGTCCTGCGCGGGCCGCAGGGCACACTGTTTGGGCGCAACGCCACCTCTGGGGTGGTCAACATCCGAACCGCGCGGCCCGACCTCAGCGGCTTTGGCGCAGCCGGCGAGGCCGAGTACGGCAATTACAACAGCATCAAGGTCAAGGGGATGGTGAACCTTCCCGTTGGCGAAACCCTCGGGGTCCGCATTGCCGGGTTCTACCTCAACCGTGACGGTTACACCTTCAACCAGTTCAACGGCGATCGTTACGACGACCGCGACATGTACGGGATTCGAGGCTCCGTGCGGTGGGAGCCTTCGAGCAGCACGACGGTCGATCTCGTGGCGCAGTATTTCCACGAGAACGACAAGCGCATGCGCATTCAGAAGCAGCTGTGCCAGCGCGACCCGACCGGCGTGCTTGGTTGCCTTAACTCGCGTCTCGACAACAGCTTTACCAATGGCAACTCGACCCTGGGGGCGATCTTCGCGTCGCAGGAATTCTTCCGCATCCGCGGTGTGCCAGCCGGACAGACGCCGCTCACTCCCAACTTCTCGACGGGGAGCCTTTACGGGACGGACGTATTCGCTGCCGCTCCTAACCCCGAAGATCCTCGGGTTATAAACACCGGGTTTGAGCCCAATTACTTCGCGGAGGAGTGGATCGTCCAAGGCCAAGTCAACCAAGAGCTTGGGGGCGGCCTTAACGTGAAGCTGGGGGGCAATTGGCAGAAGGTCAAAGTCGACGCGCAGCAAGATTACAACAACGCTGCGCAAAGCCGCGCTCCGCTGCAAAATGGGCTAAACAACCTCGCTGCGGCAGCCGCCGGCGCGTTCGGTCCTGTTTTGCAGGCCTATCTCAAGCCGATCGCGGCTCGCCTGATTCCTGACGGTCCCAATGGGAAGCTCTGCGCCTCGCAGTCTGACCCGAACCTTGTTGGCGTGTTCGGAGCCGCAAACAACTCGATCTGTTCAATGAACCCGCTCGCTTTCGACCGGTCGAACGCGTTTCAGACCAGTTGGACCGGAGAAGCCATCGTCAGTTCCGACTGGGACGGGATGTTCAACTTCCTGCTCGGAGGGATCTACGGAAAGCTTCACCTCGATGAGAGCAGCTATTACGTAAACGCGTTCGGGCTCGACTATGCGGCCGGCGTTCTCGGGGCCCTTGGCGCGGCCGGTGCGGGAATTCCGCCCGGGCCTGAAACTTCGTATTTCTTGGGCTCGCCGTTCTACCGCAACACGTCCGACGACCTGAAAGTCACGACATACGGCATATTCGGAGAGACTTACGTTGAAATCAACGACAAGCTCAAGCTGACACTAGGCTTGCGCTATAACCATGACGAGAAATCGGTCAGGGCCCGCACGCCCCTGTTCGTGGATGCGGCGGGCGCTTCAGTGCTGGTGCCGACCGGTGCCACCGATCTCACCAATGCGCTTGGATACGCAAACCTCGATTATGATGCCGGGCTACCCGGGCCGCAGGAATATGCAGTTCGCAGCGCGAGCTTCGAAGCGGTCACGGGTCGCGCGGTGGTCGATTACCAGATCACTCCGTCGAACCTGCTCTATGCATCTTATTCGCGCGGCTATAAGTCGGGCGGCATCAACCCGCCGCTGTCGCCGATCTTCGCCGTGCCAGAGGCGTTCGCGCCCGAACACGTCAACGCGTTCGAGATCGGCTCGAAGAACACCTTCGGCGGACTTCAGCTTAACCTGACCGGGTTCTACTACCAGTACAAGCAACTGCAGTTGAGCCGGATCGTAGCCCGCACCTCGGTCAACGACAATGTGGATGCCAATATCTGGGGGCTTGAAGCCGAGGCGGTGATCCATCCGGTGCCTGAGCTGACGGTGAATTTAACCGCCAGCTACCTTCATACAGAAGTCGCCTCAGACAAGTATCTGTCGAACCCCCGCGATTTTGGCGGTGGTCGTGCTGATGCGGTGATCATCAAGGATATCACCAACGCCGCCAACTGCGCAGTCGCCTCGTCCTCGGGCAGCGTTGCTGGGATCAATGCCTATGTCGCTCAGGTCAACAGCCTGATTAACGCGGGCGTCATTCCGGGAGTTTCGCCGGGCGCTGGACTGCGGGCGCCCACTTCATTCGGGCCCAATAGCGGCATCGCCTCGACCGGGGCGTTCAGCATTTGCGCTGCGCTCCAAGGGCTAGCTCCGACTCTCGGAGCTGCGTTTGGGGGTGTCGAGACCAGCACCGTAATCGACGGGGGTACATACGATTACTCCGCGGGCATCCCGGTAAACATCAAGGGCAACAAGCTGCCCGGCGCGCCCAATTACAAGGTATCGATGGGGGCCCAGTATGCCTTTCCCATCGGGCAGGCGACGCTGACTCCACGTGTGGACGTCGCTTACACGGGCGAGACTACGGGCAACGTATTCAATGGAAACGTCAACAGCATCGACAGCTTCGTGCAGGCCAACGCGCAGATCCAGCTCGATGGGCCGGACAGCCGCTGGTACGTCCGTGGTTACATCCAGAACATCTTCGACAGCACGGCCGTCACCGGACTGTACGTGACCGACCAGTCGTCCGGCAACTATACGAACATCTTTACTCTGGAGCCGAGGCGTTATGGCATCGCGGCAGGCTTCAGATTTTAAACGGCTCGCTGGCTCGGGGCGACGGCGAAGCCGAGGATAGCGGAATAAACCCCGTTATCTTCGCCCTCGTGGCGAACGTTGAATTGGAGCTGTCGCCGGTCTGGTGGCCATCACTTCAGGCGTCAGATCTCCCTGGTTAGATGAGCACTGAGGCGTTCTCGATCGAAGGTGCCGGCGGGATCACTCTTGTCGCGGAGGCTCACGGCGACATTCGCGGGATGCCTGTCCTGCTCGCACACGGCGGTGGCCAGACCCGACGCGCGTGGAAGCGAGTTATGGGCGACCTGGCACAGGCTGGCTTTCGTGCCATCGCATTCGACATGCGCGGACATGGCGCCAGCGAGTGGTCGAAAACCGGCGCATATGACATACGAGACTTCGCTGCCGACCTGATTGCTGCGGCGGCTTCGATGGAGGTCAAGCCGGCTCTCGTAGGCGCCTCGCTCGGTGGCCTTGCCGGGCTGATGGCGGAAGGCGATCTAGCGCCAGGCACCTTCGCTTCGCTGACCCTCGTCGATATCGCGCCGCGCATGGAGCCGGGCGGCGTGGCCCGCGTGGTCGGCTTCATGGAAGAGCATGTCGATTCAGGCTTCGGCTCTCCTGAAGAAGCGGCAGATGTCATTTCACGCTACCTGCCCCACAGTTCTAACCGCGGCGGGGGCAGCGGCTTGAAAAGCTACCTGCGACAAAAAGCGGACGGCCGATACTACTGGCACTGGGATCCTGCTTTCATCCGCAACATAACCGTGTCTCGAGGCGAGAGTGCCCATCGGCAACTGCAGCAAATCGACGTTTTGGGACAGGCCGCCGCCCACCTGACGCTCCCGCTTCACCTTATTCGCGGTGCATCCAGCGATCTGGTCTCTCTCGAAGCCGTAGCGCATCTGCGACAACTCGTCCCCCATGCAGAATACACCGACATTGCCGATGCCACGCATATGGTCGTGGGCGATGCGAACGACGCCTTTTCCGCCGCCATCGTGGAGTTCCTAAGGCGCCATCACTCCTCCGATACGACTCAGATGCAGGGGACGAGTGAGAAATGATTGATCAAGAGCGCTTGGAGCAGATGCTTCACCTCGCCCCGTTTCACCGATGGCTTGGGCTGGAGATTTCCACATGCTCTGAGCAGGGAATCGAGATCACCATGCCGTGGCGCGACGAGATCGTTTCGAACCCCGTGGTCGGGTCGGCGCATGGAGGGGTCCTAGCATCACTGGTCGACCTCACCGGGCTTTATACTTTGCTTGCAGCCGGTGCCCCGGCGAAAGCAACGGCCGATCTACACGTAGATTACCACCGTCCTGCAACCTCAGGCCCTCTCATTGCTCATGGGCAGGTCGTGAAGTTAGGGCGGCAGATTTCGGTGGCGGAGACCCGGGTTCTGGGGCCTGACGGAAAGTTGGTCGCCAGCGGCAGGGGCGCGTATTTTTCATGAACCGGATCGATTGTTAAACCCGGACGAACCTACTGATCTCGAGCAGGCTCCTGCCACCCTAGGCCCAGTGACTTCTGCAGAGCTATCCAAGCCAGGGTAAGGGCACCTTTTGCCCGGACGAGGTCTGCCGAAGCCTGCTGCTGGTCGCGTAGCGCACGATTGAGGTCAGCCCTTGAGATCGCTCCCGCCGCAAAACGCTGGCGATTGAGGTCGGCAGCGCTATCGGCCTGGCTCTTGATCTGCGCGCGGGCGGCCAGTGCGACCCGTTGCTGGCCAAAGCGTGCCAGTGCTCGCTCGGCATCCTGCAGCGCCAAGAGGACGGTTTGACGGTAGTTGGCGACTGCCTCGTCTCGGACCGCCCCGGCGCGATCGACCGACGCGTCCACCCTTCCAAAATCGAGGAAGTTCCATTCCAGGCGGGGTATCGCCAATGCCGAAAATTCGCCCACATCAAAGACGTCTTCGGGGGAAGATCCGCCGAGGCCCAGAATCCCCATGAAGGACAACTTCGGGAACCTTGCCGCTTCGGCCACCCCGATCCGCGCCGTTGCGGCGGCGAGATTGCGCTCAGCCGCCCTGATGTCAGGCCGACGCGCGATCAGACTCGCCGGATCGCCGACAGTAACCTGATCCGGGGGCAGGGGGATATCACGCGGCGCCGAAAGGTCTTCGTCAGTCGATCCCGGAACCCGGCCAATCAGGATGGCAAGCGCGTCTAGCAGGACGGCTTTATCAGCGTCCGCCTCCGCGAGTTGTGACTGGAGCACTTCCAGCTCGGCGTTCGCGTTGCCCACCGGGAACAGCGGCAGCGCGCCCTGTTGATACCGCTGATAGGTCAGTGCCAGAATTTCTTCCTGCAACTTTATCTGCGTCTGGTATTGTTCGGCGCGGAACTGAGCCTCCCGCAAGTTGACGTAATTGCTGGCAACTTCAGCGGTCAGCTGGACCCTCGCGTCCTCCGCATTGGCCACGGTCGCAGCAGCCTGCGCATTGCTGGCCTCTACACGCCTCCGGGAGCCGCCCGCGAACTCCAACTCCCAATTGGCATTGAGACCCACATTATAGAAACTGAGCGCGTCGTCGCTTTCCGCCTCCGGTTCGGTTTGCCCCGACGAGGGGGGTGGTCCGCCCTGGATGTCGAGGCCGGGAAGACGGCCCTGAATAGTGGTGGCCTGGGTTCCGAGCGTCGGCATTCGTCCCGCCCGATCCTGCCTGACCGATGCCCGGGCCTGCGCGATGCGCGCTTGCGCTGCCTGGAGCGAAGGATTCGCGGACAGTGCAGCCGTGACCAGCCGCGTCAGTTCAGCATCGTCGAGCAGCAACCACCATTCGGCAAGAGCCGGGTCCGACGCATTCAGCTCTTCGCCGGTGCGGACAAACCGATGGCCCGTATCCGCCGACAGTATTTCAGGAGGGCCCGCGTAGTCCGGCCCAGCCGTACAGCCAGCCAGCAAAGCGATGAGGAGAAGCGTTGATATTGAACGGCGCATCATGTTGGGCTCAGTGCATCGAAAGGGAAGCATTTTTGGGAAGCGGCCTCAGGAAGAGGACCAGGGGAACGGTCGCGAGCGTGAGAACCCCCATCACCATGAAGACGTCATTGTAGGTCATTATGAACGCCTCGCGTTGGAGGGTGCGGCTCAGGGCAGCCATCGCTCCCTCCATTCCGCCGAAGTTTCGCGCCAGCCCGTCAAGATAGTCCTGCAGCGAAACGCTGTTCGCATTCAGCGTCTCTTCAATTCGTCGGCTGTGATGCCAGATCCGTTGATCCTGGAACGATGCCAGAGCCGAAAGAGCGAAAGACCCGCCGAGATTGCGGGCCGCGTTGAAAATCCCCGAAGCGTCGCCCGCGTCCTCCTTGGCGACCGAAGCCACTGTCGCCTGGTTCAGGAACATCATCGATAGGATCATGCCGACACCGCGCAAGAGCTGGCTCTCGGTGAAAACGGCACCACCGGATTCGGCTGTAAGGCTGGTGCTGACAAAGCAGCTGACCGCCATAAACAACATTCCGGCGCCGACAGCGATGCGTATGTCAATCTTCCGGATCATCAAGGGAAGCACAGGCATCAGCAGGAAGGCCGGGACGCCCATCCAGAAGATGACCAGCCCGGTCTGAAGCGCATTGTAGTCTGAAATGATCGCGAGGAACTGCGGGATGACGTAGGTCGAACCATACATCACCATGCCCAGGGCGAGCGCCATGATTGCGACGCTGGCAAATTGTCGATTGAACAGGAGTTGCAGTTTCAAGACCGGTTTGCGTGCCTTCACCTGTCCGTAAATTAGCGAGGCGAACCCGACGAGGGTGATCAAGGTAAGCCAGCGAATGAGCGAGGATTCAAACCATTCCTCGCGGTGGCCCTCTTCAAGGACAACCGTCAGGCCGCCCAGCCCCAGGATGAGTCCGAGAATGCCTGCCCAATCCGCATCTGTAAGATAATCCCACTTCGGCTTTTCGTGAGGAAGACCAACGAACAGCAGGAGCAGCAGCAGGCCGCAGACCGGAACGTTGACGAAGAAGGCATAGTGCCAGCTCAAATTCTCGGTCAGCCAACCGCCGATCAAAGGCCCCATCACGGGCCCGAGGATCACGGTCATGCCGAATAGCGCCATTCCGATGGGCTGTTGATGCGGCGGTAGTCTCTTGGCCACTATGGTCATAGCGGTCGGAATGAGCACTCCGCCCATGAAGCCCTGGCCCGTTCGGCCGATGATCATGGTGGCAAGGTCGGTTGCGACCCCACACAGCACCGAAAAAGCGGTAAAGGCGCTGACCGCAATAATGAGGAGAGTTCGCAGACCGAAGAGGCGCTCCAGCCAGGCGCTTAGCGGAATGACAACAATCTCGGCGACAAGAAAGGAGGTCGCAATCCAGGTGCCCTCGGTGCCGCTCGCCCCGATCTCGCCCTGAATGACAGGGAGTGCGGAATTGACGATCGATATGTCCAGCGTCGCGAGCATTGCGCCGAGCGCGCCGGCCGCTACGGCGACCCACGCAGTGACATCGGCATTCCGCCGGTCCGGGGCGGAATTGGCAGAACCCGTGTCCGTTACCACCACGCCGGTCATCGTGTCGTGCCCGAACCCTTCTTCAGCTCATTCGCGGCAGCTCGGGTATCTACTGTCGCAACGACAGACATCCCGGGAACCAGAAGGCGGCGCACCTCGGGCGGGGCGTCAATAGCGATACGAACCGTTATGCGTTGAACAATCTTGGTGAAGTTGCCGGTGGCATTTTCAGGCGGAAGGATTGAAAACTCCGCCCCAGTCCCCGGCGAAATGCTGTCCACGCGTCCTCTGAACTCCACGTCCGGAAGAGCATCGACCTCCAGCCGCACCGGCTGTCCCGGGCGCACTAGGCCAACTTGCGTTTCCTTGAAATTCGCGGTTACGTAGACTTCGTTCAAAGGTACCACGGTCATCAACCGCTGGCCCGGCTGCACGAATTGCCCCGTCCTGACGGTGAGATCACCGACCCGCCCTGCCTTGCTGGCCCGGAGCAAGGTCGACGCGACGGTAAGCTCCGCAGCTTCCAGTTGCGCACGGGCGGCCTCGGCCTGTGACTGCGTCTGACCAATCTGTTCAAACAGGGTTGACCGCCTGGCGACAGCGGCCCCAACCCCGGCCTGGGCCTTCGCCAACTCGGCTCGTGCCTGCCTTGCTTGCCCCTCGAGCTGGTCAAGTTTTTCGCGCGGCTCCGCACCCGTAGCAGCGAGTGGTCTATACCTCGCGACCTGTTGGTTGGCGAGAGTCAACGCCGCGCTCGCGGCGGCAAACTGTGCTTGTGCCTGGCGAATGGCCGCATCCTGTTCGCCGACCTGCGAGCGGATCGTATCCGCACCCGCTAGAGTGGCAGCAATTTGTGCGCGCGCCTGCTGCGCTTGAGCCCGGTAGTCGCGCAGGTCCAGCTGCAGGAGCGCTTGGCCTCGAGAAACCTCAGCGTTCTCTGAAACGAAAACCTTATCTACGTATCCAGCGACCTTCGAGGAGATCACCACACTATCGGCCGCAACATAGGCGTTGTCCGTCGACTGCATGTACTGGCCGTAGGTCACATGCCGGTAATACCACCAGCCACCAGCGAGCAGGACGGCCAAGCCCACGAAGGTAAGCACAAGACGTAATCGGCGCCGTGGCCGGGGGCTCGTGGCTGGTGCAGTTTCCTGCTCCGGTTCAATAGAGTCATCTATCATCTGGCTCTCTCGGCGGTTTCACTAGGCGGTTTCTTCTGCGCCCTTAAGGATGTCGGGGCAGATAGTAAAACGGTTTAGTTATTTGAAGGTAGGATTGCAGGGTCGGTTTGGCTAGGCAAACGGGATGGACGATAGTGCCGAGCCGCTGAGGCGATCACGCCGAAATGCCATCACTGACGATGACCAAATTCTATATCTGCTGAACGAAGTAAGTCGAGGCGCGCGAAGGGCATACGATGCGCGGGCCGCCAAGACCGGGTTTAATCAGACCCAGTGGAGGATCATCGGGCAGCTCCTTCGCGACCCATCGCTGACACAGTCGGAAATCGCCAAGGCGCTTGAGCTTGAATCGGCAACTATCGGGCAGGCGGTTGCTGTACTCTGCGCACAAGGGTTATTGGAAAGGCGGCGAGTTGAAACGGATCGAAGGGCATGGAAGCTCATCTTGACCCGCAAGCTCGATGCCCTAATCCCCGAACTGAGAGAGGCCGCGGATCAACTCCACACTGTGCTTTGGCGCGACATAGCGCCAAGCGATAAACACCTTTTGAAACAGCTTCTCGCTAAAATTTCGGCAAACCTTGAAGGCTCTGCGACGGTAGCGGACTCGCGCTGACGTTTGCTCAGGTCGATCGCCTACCGGTGACAACCCGCTGGCGTTGAATCAGGGTGTGCCGGCAAGTCGTACGCACTAGTGCGATCCCTTGGCCGCAGTTGATTTCAGACCCTCCTGTAGAAGCAGCGAGCCGCGCTCGCAGCCGCACTTTGCGTCGCGCACATGGTAAACCACTTTACAAAAAAGCTTGTGGAGCTAAAATCTGCTCTTGAGGAAGGACTTTCCTGCCTCTCCTTGACTTGCGGGGGCAACTCCCTGGGTTGCCCCCTTTTTTCGCTTTGGATTGCCCCGTCGGCCAGCTTGCGAGAAATGGGGCGAGAGCATCGCGAGTCCAGAAATTGAGTAGGCGGAGTTGCTATGGCGACCCCTGGGGGGCAGTCGCGCTGGCTTGCGCATCGGGGGCTGCGACAATTTAGCCTTCCAAGATCCTTCCACAATGGTTTGAAAGAGACCCCAATCACAGCGAGTCTGAGAAGGGAAACGGAGACATGACCGCTTCTCGGGACAACCCGATCAGCAACATCGCTCGTGCCGCCGAGATTGGGCAGATCCTAGCCAGGCATGGCGCCAAGAATCTCGCTGGTGCGTTGGGGCTCGTTCCCCACCCAGAGGGTCTCTTCGACCCACGGGAATTTCGTCCGGCCTCTGTCGTCGCGTTCCTGCGAGATATCGGACCGGTCGGTATCAAGCTGGGCCAGCTTCTCGCCACGCGCAGCGATCTGTTTGGCGAACACTGGATCGCGGCATTCTCAACGCTGCACGATCAAGTGTCGCCAGTGCCTTTTGCACTAATAGAGCCCGTTCTCGCTTCAAGTTGGGGTGAGGATTGGCGGAGCGACTTCGCGCAATTCGATGAACAGCCTCTGGCCTCCGCCTCGATTGCGCAGACCTATTCAGCCAAACTGCGGGACGGCAGCGAAGTCATCGTAAAGGTGCGGCGGCCAGGCGCCGCCGCGCGGATGGAAGCAGATGTACGCCTCCTCTTACGCCTTGCTGGGATCGCGGAAGCACGATCGCCGGATATCGCGCGCTACCGGCCAGTCGAGTTACTACGGACCTTCGGCCGCAACCTGGCCTGGGAGATGGATCTGGCTGCGGAATCCCGAGCCTGCGAGCGGGTCGGCGCCTATCTCGATACCATCGGCATCAAAACCCCGGCGATCCACTGGGAACTGACGGGGCTGCGGGTCAACGTTCAGGAACGCCTGTACGGCAGACCAGCTTCTTCGCTGGGCACCTCCTCTGGCGAACCGCGGATGGCGGCTTTTGCCAAAAGGTATGCGGACGCAGTCCTGCGCATGATCATCCTGAACGGTGAATTCCACGGCGACCCGCATCCCGGTAATGTCTTCCTGATTGGCGAAGAGGATGTCGGTTTCATCGACTTCGGATCGGTCGGCACGCTGACCAAGGCCAGGCGCGACGAGATCGTCCGCCTCGTGCTCGCGATCGCCGGCGAGGAACCGAACGCTGTCGCGGATGTCCTGCTCGGCTGGGCGGGGGAACCGAAGGTGGATCGCGACGCGCTTGGGGTGGATCTGGATCAGTTGATCGAAGAGTTCAGGGGGACCGTGCTTTCGGGCATCGAGTTCTCGCAGATTTTTTCGCGCGTGTTCGATCTATTGCGGGATTATAAGTTGGTCCTCCCATCCGATCTCGCCATTCTTCTGCGTACCCTGTTGACTGCAGAGGGTTTCGTCCGATCGCTGGCACCCGACTATAACATTGCCGAAGAAACGCGGCCGATCATCGCGGAGCTTCTCACAGAACGGTTCTCGCTGGTCAGTGCTCGGACGGGTTTGAAGAAAATCGGCGGTCAGCTGCTGGGTCTCTCGGCTTCCTTGCCCGGTTTGCTGACCATTGCGAACTCGATCGCCAGGTCAGGCTACCTGCCAATCCAGCTCGACCCCGCAAGCGTCGAACGGCTTGCGGCCGCTCGCCAAGAGACCGCGTCCATCAAAGGGCCGGTAGGCGCCGCACTGATTGTTGCCGCCGCGCTTCTTGTCGAGCAATCTTGGATGCTCGCGGGTATCTCGCTGGCGAGTGCCGCCGTGGTATTGCTCCGCAAATAACATCGGGCGGTTTATCTTTTTCTGGGTGCGAGTGCCCGGATAGGGCAGATCTACAAAAGGAGAGTAGCATGACGTCACCAGATCCCGTCGCTCCGGTTCCGGCGGCAACCATGCTGCTCCTTCGCGACGACCCTGAGTTCGAGGTTTTGATGGTCAAGCGGCACCATCAAATCGATTTTGCCTCCGGAGCATTGGTATTTCCTGGCGGGAAGCCGACGGATAGTGACGAAGCCCCTGATTGGGCAGATCATTGCTGCGGCTGGGAAACCTTTGACCACACGCAGCGGACCTTGCGGATCGCCGCGATCCGCGAAGCCTACGAAGAAGCGGGGATTCTTCTGGCCGAGAATAACAACGGCACCGAGTTCGAGGACGCCTGCGACCTCGAAAGCCGCAAAGCGGTAGAGGGGGGGACGCGCGCGTTTTTAGACATCGTCCGCGATGCCGGCGTGCGCCTGAGCCTTGACCGCCTAACCCATTTTGCCAGATGGATAACGCCGACCTTTATGCACAAACGCTTCGACACACATTTCTTTGTTGTTCGGGCTCCCGAGCGCCAGATCGCAGCATGCGATGGCTACGAAACTGTCGATGCGGAGTGGCTTTCGCCGCGCAAGGCGCTTCGATTGGGGGAATCTGGCGAGCGAACGATTATCTTCCCCACCCGGCTCAACCTGCAACTGCTAGCAGAAGCAGACAGCGCCGAAGAGTGCGTTGCCAAGGCGAATGCTCGTGAAATCGTGACGGTCATTCCCGAGATCGTCCAGCGCGAGGGCAAGAACGTCCTCACGATTCCAAAAAATACAGGATATGGTCCCGCATTTGAAGTCATGAGCTAAGAACCGAACGAGAGAACCTGGAACTAGGTAATTCACGTGACAACGCGTGCTTTCGCGTGATCGGCGTTGAATTTGCTGCTCAGCTAATTTAATTCGATAAGCTTAGACCATACGCGCGGTAGAGAACCTTGCTCTGCGAGTGCGGTCGCGACGTATGGATTGGTCCGACCACGCAGCGTGCCTATCATTCGATCACAACGAACAGAAGCGCTGCAAAGGTCGGGTAGTGGGCGTATGTCTAAATCGCGTGAACGACAACAATTAGGGCGCAAAGCCGACGTCGAGGCGGACCCACCGGAATGTCTGCAATGGCGTTGTTTGCTGGCATTCTGGTTTCGGATGACGGTTCGCGGAAGGCCGGTACGCGCGCAATTAGAAGTGCGCGAAGAGATGATCACTAGCCTCGCGTGACAATGCTATGAGGCGCATCACTGTCCCGGAGCGGGATAAGTTCTTCCCGACGGTCGATGAAATCCGCAGTCCGCGTTAGTACTCCGACTGATCGCGAGTTGATGGAGGGTCTAATGGCCTTTGTTTTCTACGATACAGAAACAACCGGCATATCAACTGGCTTCGACCAGATACTGCAATTTGCGGCAATACGAACGGACGACAACCTAAAGGAGATCGACCGCATCGAATTGCGGTGCAGGCTTCATCCGCACGTTGTTCCTAGTCCGGGGGCGCTCGCAGTCACTGGCATGACGATCGACAAGCTTCTCGATGAAGCGCTGCCCTGCCATTATGAGATGATCCGCGAAATTCGCGCCAAACTCACCGATTGGTCACCCGCTACGTTCATCGGCTACAACAGCCTGCGCTTCGATGAAGAGCTGCTTCGTAAGGCTCTGTTCCGCACGCTCCACGCCCCATACCTTACCAACACGGGCGGGAACTGCCGAGCCGATGCGCTTGTGCTGGTGCAACTGGCGAGCGAATTTGCGCCTGGATGCTTGAAGCTACCCACGGGCGACAAGGGCAACCTCATCTTCAAGCTGGACCAAGTCGCGCCCCTCAACGGCTTCAATCACGCGAATGCTCACGATGCCCTTGCCGACGTGCAAGCGACCATCCACCTTGCGCAATGCGTTCGTGCGCACGCGCCTGCCCTTTGGGAGCGCTTCCTACGCTTCTCCACGAAAGCCTCGGCACAGAAATTCCTTGAGGATGAGGGTGCGGTCGTGCTGACAGAGTTCTACTTCAATCGACCGTACCACTTCGTCGTTGCTGCGATCGGGCCAGAGCCCGGCAATTCAGCCGCGATCCTAGCTTTGGACCTTAAGCATGACCTCGATTGGCTAGCGGAGCTGCCCGCAGATCAACTTGCCACTTGGGTTGGCAAGAGCCCGAAGAAGGTTCGAAGGGTGCGTACAAACGCTTGTCCAAGCCTCGCTGCAGTAGGCGACGTTCCCCATCATTTGCTCAGACCTTTGGGCGTCGAGGAGATCGCCCAGCGTGCCGCGCGACTTCGGGATGATCCAGCCCTCAAGGCCAGGTTGATCGAGGCCGCTCTGGCGACAGCCAAAGACTACGAAACATCACCTTACGTCGAAGAGCAAATCTACTCAGGCGGTTTCGTGACCCGCTCGGATGAGGCACTGATGGCACGGTTCCATGAGGTGCCGTGGGAAGAGCGTTCGGCCATTGTCGAGCAGATGAAAGATGAGCGGCTGCGCTATCATGGCCGACTGATCATTCACGAAATGCACCCGGAGGTTCTCAATGATGAGCACCGAAGCAGCCTCGAAAGCCATATGTGGGAACGCCTGCTCGCAGAGGAAGCGCCAAAGGACACATGGACAAGCCTTCACAAGGCGCTTGTCGACACTGAGCAGATGATGGCTGGGGCCGACCCAACAAAACTCGAAATTCTAGCCGGACTGCGGGAACATCTCCTCGGCCGGTTGGAACTCGGCAAGGCGCGTCACTTGGCCGAATGATCCCATTGCCCTGCTTTGGCCGCGTCAGGTCGGACGCAGCTCGTCTATATTCGCGCGGTCACGGAGCTGCTCACTTGGTGTTCCTGGCCGGTAACCGAGGTTCCGAAGCCGCGTCTCTTGACCTGCGTGGTAATCCAACGAGTGGCAGGTTCTGAGATATGTCGTGGCGGCAGTGGTTTGATAACCGTAGACCTCGAATAGATCGAGAAAGTCGAGAATGAACGTTCCCTCGTAGGGGTATGCGACCGCCGGCCGAGCTTTTGAGCAAAGGACATAAGTCTTTGATGGTTTGGCGTCCCAGTGGATCTCCAAGCCCTTGGAGTAGCTCGAGGGATAGTCCCCATCATGCTCGGAAGATCCAGAAACAGAGCTGACCTCCAACAGGCGTTCCGACTGATTGCGCTGAATTACGTTGACGGCCACGCTACGCGTCCAAGAACACTCGCCCATGTGGCACTGGTCGAGGTAAACTGACTGGTCGTCCGGAGTATCAGTGGGATTTGTTTGTGCCGTTTGCGCCTTTGCTGTGGTGCTGCCCGTCACTGCTTCATCGTTCCGGATTTCCGTGGCTGGCCTCGACGCAGCTGTCGTTGGCACTGCCTCGACGGGGCGCGACGTGCCGCGCGGAAAGTAGAGCCACAGTGCAGCGACTGTAAGCAGTCCCAGCGCAGCTCCGACGAGCAGTGCTGGCTTCCAGTTCCGCACGTACGGGTGCTCAAAGGCCGTAGGCCGTGAAGCATCGTAGTCTAAATTGAGACGGGCCTTCTCGGCAGCATATTCGCCCTCGGTGAGGGCTCCTTCGCTATGAAGTCTCGCGAGCCTTTCAAGCAGCTCCACCCGGTGACCTTGGTCCATTCCTCGCCCCTGCTCCGCGCTCAAATCTACTCACTTCGGCTCGGGTGCAAGGCGCGTTTGGCAATGGGCCCAAGTTGGCCCAAGCTTCGCGGAGGATAAATAGAATGGCAACTGCGCGTCGAACGCTGTTGTGGCGTTCGGCCGTTGACCCAGTGTTAGCAGCACGTGACCCGCTAGGCATCGACGCGCCCTGGCGGGTCATTCTGTGATCCGCACCTCGCCAATCAGATCGAACGACCGCAGCAGACGAACGGCTGGGGCGAGCATGGAGGAGGATCAAATGAAAAAATGCAGGCAACCCCCGGCCACGAAAACGGAAAGATACCGCTCGGAATGTATAAACTGGATGGCGGAGTTCGAGCCGTCGCTGTTCGTCACATTCGTATTCAACACCCCAATCAGCATCGATGGCGCACGCCGGAAGCTGGAGGAGTTCCACAAGCGGCTGGACGATAAACTGGCAGGCCGCGCGGCGCTGCGTAGGCCGGAAAGGCGCTCGGTTTACATCGCCACCATCGAGAAGCCCGACACCAATCTTCACATCCATGCTCTGTTTAAGATTTCCGAATTGCAGCGACTGCGGTTCTACCTGACCGCTGACGAAATCTGGATGAAGCTCGCCCCGGCCGGCAACCTCGACATTAAGCCGGTTTTCTACGCGGAAGGCGCTGCCTCTTACATCACCAAAGAGCTGCGGCCTGAGACAAGTGAAAGGCTCCTTCTGCCGCCGCACCTCGGAAGGAGCCGCCCTACAATTCGCTGATTGCTGGCGCTGACGCGACGCGAGGCTGCTGCATCTTCGATACGCAAAACCCCATGTGGGCCAGTTCAACTGGCCCGCAGTGCGAAGCTTCTATCAGAACATCGGAGAACCAAACGGTTCGAAAGATATCAACACACTGAGCAACATGCCCGACTGGTAGCATTGAAGCGGCGTATCGTTCCAGATATGTTCCCGCTGCTGCTTAGGAGCCTGTGCGATGGATGCCAGCAAATATTCGCGGAGTGTGACCATGCTTTGTCCTACCTGCGGTAACACGGACTTCGAGCGCGAAGGTGACAACTCGACGCTACGTTGCGTCGGCTGCGATCGAGTTTTCGAGCAGGAAGAACTTGTCCGCGCAAACGGCGAGGTCATTGAGGCCGAGCTGGACGAGATGAAGACCGGGGTGCTGCGCGATGCGAAGAAGGAGCTTCGCGATACGCTGAAGAAGGCGTTCAAAGGCTCCAAGCACATTAAGTTCAAGTGACCCCGCTTAGCCTTTCCGCTTCCGATATGGCGGCCGTCCTGGCCCTGATCGTCGCACTGTGGTCGGCGGTTCAAACTGGCCGCTTCAACCGACGCCAAAACGAATTTGCCGCAACCGCGGAACGGCTCAACCAGCTATTAATCGCCCGCGAAACTGCCGAGAGCCAAGAGCAGGGCAAAGCGGATGTTTCGGCAAACTTCGTCAAGTTCGGGAAGCACAACCATCGGCTGAAAGTGTTTAACCGGGGCATCGGGACGGCGCGCAATGTGCGGCTCGATGTGCTGGCCGGCGAAGAGCTGATCGATGGCGCAGGACTTCGAGATAAGTTTCCGGTGCCAGCACTTGATCGGCACCAAACCGTAGAGCTGCTAGCTTCCGTCCACTTCGGCTCTCCTCGCCGATGCCAAGTCCGGCTGCTCTGGGACGATGACACAGGACAGGGGCGGCAGAAGGAACTTTGGCTCGACGCGTTTTAGCGTCAATTCGCGCAATACCGTGGTCCCGGCGGGTGAATTATTTTTCGGCTCGTTCCGAGGTAATGCGGCGGAGCGCGGCGATAATGCGCTCGAGATGCAGCGCGATTTCGCGCTCGGTGAGTTTGCGGGGGTGACAAAAGGGAAGCACTGACATGCCGATCTCCGGGTAGTTGAGGTTGTCCGATATTTATGTTGACGTAATAGGGACTTGGGCCACGCTCCCCGAGAGTATCGGGGGAACGATGGACGAGTTCGCGGAGCTGTTGAAAACGATCTTTACGGGCGCCCTGGTGCTCGTCTTCGCGCTCGTGATGGGCGCCGCGGCCCTTTGGCAGAACCTGTGGGAAGAAGACATTTCCGCCAGCGACGTGGAGATAAGCGATCTGAAATGGCAGGGTTCCATTCCCACGGTGACGGTCGCAGCACTGATCACAAACCACAGCGACAAGGCCATCAGCGACTTCGACGTTGTTGTTGAGGGCTTCGACTGTCCGGTCGGCCATGACCCGCAGAGCGCGGGGTGGGACACCTGTTATTTCCTCGCGCAAGACGACAACACGTTCGGCGCTTACATTCCAGCAGGTCGATCCTATCGCTACGACGCGAGTTTCACTATTCGCCCGAATTCCGAGATCGAGGGTGAACTCTACATCAATGTGAAGTTCGCCAATTTCGAGGGCAATTAAGAGAGCTCGGTTGCAGTCGATCTTCGGTCGCTCTGTGGCCACGCGGCATTATCGATCCCCTTGTCAGTAATCGACAAGGAGAACGCCTAATGTCCATCCTCAAGACCCTCAAGCTCGCTGCTGCCAACCCGGTCAATCCGGGCGCGTCCGAATTCGGTTTCCGCGACAAGCTGCTGCGATACCTCAACGAGCAGAAGGCGCTCGCGGAGTCGGAAATCGCGGGAACGCAGTTCACCGTCACGCGCAAGGTGACGCGCACCAATGAGGCGGGCGAAACGGTCCGCGTCGATGCGCCGAGGAATGTGCGCAAGGGCTGGTTCACCGATGCCAGCGGCAAGCTGTTCTTCCAGCTGCGCTACGGCAGCCGCCCGATCGAGCTGGCGAAGGGCATGAACGCCATCGAAGTCGAGGGGCTGGCGAACGTGCCGGGTATCATCGGCTCGATTATCGACGCCATCAACGCCGGCGAATTGGACCCGCAGCTTACGGCAGCGCGCGATGCTCGTCGGGCGAACTTCAAGCCCAGGGCGAAGCAGCCCAAGGCGTAGTCGGCGTCTCCCAACGGCGCTAGTTGCTCGCAGCGAGGACCACTTCTGCCACTGCAGAAGCGGTCCTTCGTCTATCCGGTTGCTAGGGTTCCAGCGTGAACGGCCCTTCGCTCCATTGGGCAGCGCAATAGGAATTCAGCCTTTCGGCAACGCGACCCGGATCAGTCGCAACGAGGTAATGCCATTCCCCGTGCTCTCCCAGGCGATTGACGCCCGCGACCCATCGTTGCGCGGCCTTGGCCTTCACGTCCGCGTTGTCGTTGTATTGGCCTTTGATTTCGATGACCACGTTTAGGCCCTTGTCCGTGACCGCGATGAAGTCCGGGAGGTAGCGGGCCGGAACGCCACGATTGCGGTAGGGGATGAAGAACCCGAGACGGTCGTTCTTTACCCACCGATGCACGCCGGGGTGGCGGTCCAGCAGAAACGCGGCGCTCTGCTCCCATGTTTGGGTATCCGCCACCATCGCATTGAGATGGCAATGGGCGGCAGCATAGATCGGCTTCGTTGTGTGGAAGTCCACGAACAACGTGCTGCCAAGCCCCGCCGCGCCTTTAGGCACGACCGCGACCTCTGCCTCGGCCGTTGATGAGCCCTTCGTGATTGCTTCTAACAAGGAGGCGACAGCCGCCTGCATGTATTCGCCGACGAGGAGCACGTCGCACGGCTGGCTTGCACCTTGCCTGACGAGCCTTTCCGCAAGGAACCGCTTGGCCGCGAATGCGACCTTCGGGAACAGCACTTGCATTGGCACGGCAGCCGCCCCGTTGTCCGCCGCCCACCGTGTGCAAATCTCCTTGGCGAGCCTGAATGCCACCTGTTGTTCGCGGAACAGCGACCGCCATTGCGCCAGCGATAGCACGGGTTTCTCGCCGGGGCCGAACGCAGCAAGTGTGCCGTCCGGCGTGGTAAGTGGTGTGAGTTCCACCACCTGCGGAATCTTCATGGGGTCAATGGTGACCTTCGCCACCTGGCCCCAATCCACGAACACGTCGAATTGGCCCGTTTGATGGTAGCCGGTGACGACCGGGAAGGTGATTTCGTATTGGGCCTTCTCCGGCACCGAATAGATATGGTGCGGCTCCGGGGTCGGCAGTGGTGGTCCCGGCGGCGATACCTTGAACGGGATGAGCTCAAAGGGCACGCCAAAGACCTTCGCCGTTTCTTCGGCGAACATCTGCGTATCCTCGTTGAGTGCGTAACTTTTCCGGCGCAGCGCGCGGCCCACGACCTGTTCGCACAGGAGCTGCGACCCGAACGGGCGCAGGCCGACAATATGCGTCACCGTGTTGGCGTCCCAACCTTCCGCCAGCATTGCGACCGAGACGATGCAGCGCACGTCGCGGCCCGGCGGAATCCGCTCGTCAATCCACTTGAGCGAGCCGTCGTTATCGTCGCTGGCTACCTTGTCGTTGTGCTTGCGCACTAGCTCCGACCATTCATCCGGCACCTTGCCGCCCGGCCATTCGGCCTTGCCGACCGTATCGAGGATGAACCGCAGACGGCGGGTTTCATCCTTGGTGCCGCCTTCCTCAATGTCCTCGATGACCTTGGAGTCGATACGCACCGTGACTTCCTGACCCGGCGCGTTCTTGAACCACGGCGGCGACACGCCGTAGGAGTCGTTGCCGTTCGCAAGCCACGCGTGGACTTCTTTCGCCACGGCCGTGTCGCGGCACACCACGATGAACACGGGCGGCACGGGATGCTTGTGCTGATCCTTGGCGAACGCTTCCCATTCGACAAACCGTTGGTGCCATTCGGCGGCCAGCAGATTGATGGGGGCACTGGCGAAGTTCATCACCACTTCCGGCGTCAGGTTCGTCGGAAAGCCTGCTTCCTTCGCCTTGGCCTGCACCCACCGCCAGATATTGAAGTAGGCCGCTTCTTCGGCTCCGCTCACGTCGCGGGCCGGAAGCTGCGGAATTTTGACAAGTCCGGACTCGATGGCATCGAGGAGCCCGAAATCCGAAACGATCCATGGGAACGGCTGGCCGACTTCGTTGCCCGAGCCCTGAATGTAGAACGGTGTGGCCGAGAGATCGACGCACAGGTTGATACCCTTGCGACGGCTGCCGCCCGCTAGCTTGTTGATCCGGTCCAGACCCTCGATCCAGATCGTCGCCTCGCGTGCGTTCTTCTTGGCGAGATCCTTGTCATCATCCAGCGTCAGGTCGCCGCTGTCGGTTTCGCCGCGGCGATATGCGTGGTGGGCTTCGTCGTTGAAAATTAGCCAGTGCGGGCTTCGGCCTTTGCCCGTCCCGAGTTCCCGCCGGATGCGTTTGAACCACGCCGTGTCGGACTCAAGGTATTTTGTCTCGATAGACTCGTTGGTCTTGCCCGCGTTTTTAACCACCGTCACGGGCTCGCCGGTTTTGACGACCTTGGCGGAATCACCATTGACGCTGTTAGTCTCTTTCTTCGCCAGCCGGTGCCAGTTGGCTATCATTACCTCGCCGCGCCGCAGTTCCTCCATGCGATGCGGCGGCACAAGCTGGCGGGTGCGATAAAGCGAGAGGTCGCCGAGCGCCGGATCGAGTTCCTGCAACCGCTCGCGGATAGTGACGTTCGGGCAGACGACTAGGATCGTGTCGGAGAAGCGGTCATCGCGGGGCGCGGCCACACGGTTCAGGATAGACCACGCCGAGAGCATCCCCATCACGGTGGTTTTGCCCGAGCCGGTGGCCATTTTGCAGGCGTAGCGAAGGAAGGCACGCACACCGGAAGCCTTGGCCGTCAGCCCCGGCTCGTCCTTCGGAATTTCGGGGATGCCCTTACGGTAAATCTGCGGTGCTTCGACCAAGAAGATGAGCGTTTCCGCCGCTTCGATTTGCGCGAAAAACAGGCGCTGCATCCGCTCGTCGCTGCGCCAGAGGTCCAGTAGCTCCTTGGTGACGTGCGAGGCGCCGTCGTAGGCAATGCCGTCGCTGTGCTTGCCTTCCCGCCACTCGCGCACATGCTCGCGCACGACGTTGACGATAGCCAGTTCGACTTCCTCGCCCTTCTCGCTGTCGAACATTTCCGCCTGGTCGCGCGCACGACGACCCCGACCTGCATGTTCGGGAACGCGATAGAAGAAGCTGGCGCGTCGCCGTCCCTCGGCCTTCGTCGGCGTCTTCCCGCGCTCGATGTGCCAATGGCAGGTCGGCTCCATGAACGGCGAATTGATGATCGGAGAATCGACCTCGGCAACCGTGACCGGCGGCTCGTCGGACTGTGCAGCGGCAGGCATTTTAGCTTGGGCCTCCCGGCGCCCTAACAGCCATCAGCTCGTTGCCGCGCTCATCAATGACCTTGACCGCTATCCGCTTTTTGTCGCCTAGAACGAACGGCTCGCTGACGGTCCCGGCTAGATGCTCCCACACGCTGTCGGCAAACTGCCCCTTGAGGGACTTTTGAAGGTTATCCCACGCGCTGGTCTTGGGGAAAAACACCTGCGACGCGAAGAACGCCATTCCGTTGTAGTTGGTGTCGAGCATCCAACACGGAAGGTTTTCCGCCTTCACCTCGTCCGTTTTCATTGTGTCGGGCCGAAAAATGTCGAGCCCTTTGACGACGGCGCGATACAGCGGCTCTCCGTCCTTCTCGCCAGCGAATTCAAGCTGCGCATCGGGCAGGCCCGTGATGGAGAAAATCTCGCTCGACTTGCTGGTTTTGAGCAGGTCCGACATCACCACGTCCGGCGTGACCGAAACGTAGGTGGTTGGTAGCTTGAGCTTCGCCAGCATTTCACGTGCCTTGGCGTCGATGGCGAAGCCGAACAAGAATAGCTGCTGGTATCCCTGTTGCAGCGCCTCGGTATGCGCGTTGAACACGTATTCCGAGCCGATGGCTCCATCCTCGGGACCGAACACGAAGGCGATGCGCTTTTCCGTGCCGTTGCGCGCCACGCCTTCCGCGTGGAGATATTCACGGTCGGCCAGAGGGCTGATCGCTTCTAGTTCCAGCGACACATTGCCCGGCAGTTGCAGCGTCTTGCTCTGGCGCAGCACCTCGATCATGCGATCAAGGTAGGCGCGAGGATTGCTCGAAACCTTCTGCCGTGTCGGCTCCGCGCTGTCCTCCTCCATCGTCATCGCCGCCTGAATAGTAGCTTCGACTGTGAAGGGACCGCAGACGCGAGTTATCTTGTCGCTCACCTCCGCTCGGTCAATGATCGTTTCCAGCTTGGGGTCGTCATCGTTGGCAATGGATTTGAGCGTTATGCGGGGGACGAGGCCGCCGACTTCCTCGCCCTTGTTGTTGCGCTTACGCTCATAAACGAACCCGCCCATTGGGCCCTTGGAAGGCTCCTTGAGCTTATACCACGGGAATGTGCTGGTCAGCAGCCGCTGCCGGGCAAGGGCAATGGGCACGCGCGAAGTATCGACGGTGATCCAGCGGCGCCCCCATTGCTCCGCCGCATACGCCGTGGTGCCGGAGCCGCAGGTGATGTCGAGCACAAGATCGCCCGGCTCGGTGGTCATGTGAATGCAGCGTTCGACCACTTTCACGCCTGTCTGGACAACATAAACCTTTTCGTCGGTGAAGTTGCCCGTGATGGTATCCGTCCACATGTTTCCCACCTGCTGGAACGGAAAATCATCCGAAAAACGGCGATAACGGATGCTGTTTTTGGCGACATGGATACGGCCAGCCTTGGCTAGCCGATTCATGCCATCGGGATAGTTCGCCTTCCAATGCGAGTTGCCGCCCGGCCGATAGGTTCTACCTTCGAATTCGAAAGGCTGGGATTCTGTCGCTGCGCCCTGCGATTGCAAGTCGCCCGGATTATACAGCTTCACATCGGCAGATAGCGCCACGTCTCCACGTGCTTCTGCCGCCGTTACTCCGCGATAGCTTCCATCGGGAAACAATACCCAACGGGCATTGCCCGAGCCGAGTTCTACCGGCTGCGGCTGGAAAATCTTGTTGTAGCGGACAGATTCCTTGTCCTTCGAATACCAAAGCAAAAAATCGCCGACCGTGGGCAACGTTGAAGATTCGAAGCCCGAGGTCGTCTGAAAGCTGATTTGCGATACGAAGCCGCCGGGAAACACCTCGTCCAGCACCTCGCGGACGTGGTGCACGTTGTCGTCGGAAATCTGCACGAAAATCGAGCCGGAAGGCGTCAGCAGCTCGCGCGCTAGCGTCAGGCGATCGCGCAGATACGTGAGGTAGGAATGTAGCCCAAGTTCCCACGTATCCCGGTAGGCTTTCACCATCTCGGGCTCACGGATCATTTCGTCATCGCTGCCGTGCGTAACCCGGTTCTTGCGCACGAATGGCTGGAAGTTCGACCCGTATTTCACCCCGTAGGGCGGGTCGAAATAGATCATCTGCACCTGTGCCCCCATCCCCTCGTATTGGAGGAGCGAGTTCATCACCTGCATGGAATCCCCGAGGATGAGCCGGTTCGTCCACGGCCCTTTGTGCTCGTAAGCATCAAGCTTGTCGGCAACATCCAGGTCAATGTCGCCGAACAGGTCGAGATTGGTGCCGGTGGCCTTGTGCGATTTGAGCGTTTCAAGGATGGCTTGGGTCGAATGGCGCTCATGGACGAACAGCGGCAGCGTCGGCACGCTTATTTGTTGGCGTTCGGCCTTGCCGGCCCAATTCAGGAACGGCTTGGCCAGGCTGCGCAACCGTGCCGCGCATTGCGTAAGGGACGTGAAGCGCTCGTCCGTTCCTCGCCACACCTGCGGCGAGGCGAACACGACAGTCTCGCCCTTTTCGGCAGCGTCGGCAATTAGGCCGAGTAGCCATTCCGCAAAGTCCCGCTCGCTGTTTTCATCCCATGCCAGTTCCGGCGCGAGGCTCGAATCATAGCGATAGGTTTTCGGCGCTTTCTTGTTCGAGAACTGGGCTTCAACGCCAACATCGGGCCGCTGCACGGCTTCCCCGTCGTGTTTGTAAACCGATGTGTTCGTCTCATCCTTCGCCATGTGGCTGGCATCCCCTTGTCCGTCCGGATGCCGCGCACGTCGGCAAATCCGATCAACTGTTTAGGGGTACGAGATCATTCGGCGCAAGGAAGGGGTGGAGTTATGCCAGCGCTGCATTCGCACCGGCAACGCCCGTGCAGGGCTCAATAAGCCCGTTTGGGGGGGTGGCCAGCACACGGATGCGCCCCCGAACGCATGGGCTCGTGCTGACGCTCGCAGGGCGGGCATCGGCTACCTCCTGCATGTGAACTTCACATGGCAGCGGGTTATTCGGCTGCGACATCGTCGGGGTGCCAGTCCGGCTCCCCATCTGGTCCCTCATACCGAGCATTCAGGGCGCTTCGGTCCGCGCAGTTGCCATATCTATCGAACGTGATCCCAGCACCGTAGTTGCCGAACACTATCATGGTTTGGCCGTTCGCATCGCAATGCATCGAGTTGATGAACCGCTTGAGCGTCTGGTTGACCCGGATGCGAGCATCCAGCCGGACTTGAGGGTCCGGATGGCTCAAACTGCCGCGAATTTCCCGCATATGTTCAATGGTGCTTTCGGGGGTCTCTGCTGCGGATAGCTGTTCCAGTTCGCGTTGCACCGTTTCGACGCGGGATTTGTCCGCCTCGACCTCCGCCTCAATTAATAGCAAAGCGTCCTCGATGGTCCGACTTCCAGTTCGGGCAAAGCTGTCCACGAGATTGGCCAGCCGAGCCAGTTTTCCGTCGATCTGACGCTTCAGTTCCGCGAGTTCTTGTTTCATCCGCTGAGATTCCTGGGGAGCGTCGGTGCGAAGGCTGTCGGCCGTGAATGCAAGCATGTTCTCAAGGATGCTTGGCTCGATGAATTCGTACCGTATCTTGGTTTTATTGGGACAGCCTCGCCGTCGCTTGGCGTTGTCACATTGGAGGAACGAGTGGTCTGTTTTCGTCACGAACGTGATCGGCTTCCGTGATCCGCTCGTGCCGCGAATGACGTTTCCTGCTTTCCGAGTGCTACCGTAGGTCATAGGCCCGATGCATTCGGCGCACCGGGCGATCCCCGAGAACAAGTTCGCCTGCGTCTTGCCGCGTTTGCCGCCTGTGCCTCGCCGAGCTGCGCGAGCAGCTTGCACACGGTTAAACAGTTCGGCGGTGATCGCGGGAGGATAGAAATCCAGAATTGGTTCTCCAGCCGGAACCGCTTTCTCGGGACTATTACCGCGCGGGCGCGAACGAGGTTGATACTCGCCCATCACCGCGCGGTTTGTCAGAAGCCTCGTAACGTAACCGAGTTGCCATCCATTGTCGGCTGGTCCCCAAGTTGGCTCGTTCCTCTCATTTAGGCGATTGACGATGGACGGGCCGCCCAGACCGCCAGCGCTCCACTCGAATATTTCATTGAGGACCTTTGCTCGATGCGGGACTAGGCGCATTTTACGGTTTGAGCGGTCAACTTCGATCCACGAAGGGGTTATGCTTGTGATTGCACTGCGGTCGCCTGCCTCGGCCCGCTCTCGTTTTGCCTTCCAAGCCGCTTTGATGCGCTTGCTCTTCTTCAGACCTTCCTCAAGCGAAAGCTCGCTCTTGATGATGATTTCCATCACCTGGCCCATGGGCACGCGTTCACCCGCAGGGTAAATGCGCTCGCCATCCACGGTCGCGACGGTCACGCCATGGCCGGTGAGGCGCTTGAGGAAATCGTAGGCAGCTTCCCACCCTTGCCGACTGATGCGGTCTAGGTGTTCGACGACGAAGACGTGGCCGTTGAGGTAAAGCCCGGCTTCGGCCTCTCGCTCAAACTCCCAGAGCTTCGCGCCCTCGGCTCGGTTTAGGCCGTGAAATGCAGATCGGCCCTCATCCACGATCTCGCGGGAGGTGTCGGATTCCCAACTGTGTCGTTCGCACATTGCCCGGCAAGCTTCCAACTGCCGTTGGAGGCTGTTGCCCTTCGACTGTTCCATCGTTGAAAAGCGGGCGTAAGTCGTTGCGGGCAGTGACATCCGGGACCATTCGCACGTTTCTGTGTAACAGTGCAAACATGGAGCATACGCGTATAGCCGCGGGCCGACAGTCTCATCGCCTGCGCGGCCTGCATCAGCAGCGCCTTGCCCGGCTCGTCCGGGGTGGCGAACCGGTCGATTGCATCTCCCTCGAGCTCGGCATTTGTCCGTGCTCCCGTCTCGCCGAAGCGTTCTGTCTGAACGGCACGGGCAGCGGCCACGCGGGCGGCAACCTCGGCGCTGCCCTCGGCCGGCGGGGGAAGGGCGAGGTCGGCGGCGCTGACGGGATCGACTTCGACATGCAGGTCGATCCGGTCGAGCATCGGGCCCGAGACTTTGCTCTGGTAATCAGCCGCACAGCGCGGCGCCCGCGAGCACGCGAGCGCGGGATCACCGAGATGGCCGCAACGGCAAGGGTTCATCGCCGCGATCAACTGCACCCGCGCGGGAAAGCTTACATGGGCATTTGCGCGGGCGACATCGACCTTGCCGGCCTCGATCGGCTGGCGCAGCGAATCGAGCACCGCGCGCTGGAATTCGGGCAATTCGTCAAGGAACAGCACCCCGAGGTGCGCGAGACTGACCTCGCCCGGTTTGACCCTGAGGCCCCCGCCGGTCAGCGCGGCCATGCTCGCCGAATGGTGCGGCGCGCGAAACGGGCGCTGGCGGCTGATCTTGCCGCCTTCGAGCAGGCCCGCGACCGAGGCGACCATGCTCGCCTCCAGCGCCTCGGGTGGCGTGAGCGGGGGCAGTATGCCCGGCAGGCAACTTGCCATCAGCGACTTGCCAGCGCCTGGTGGGCCGATCATCAGCAGTTTGTGTGGGACAACGCACCCTTAGGAATTCTGTGCTAGGATGCCCCTGGTATGAAGATCTTTATCTACGCGCGCTGGAGTTCGCTTGAACAGGGGCGCGGCTCTACGCTTGAACGGCAGTTGGATTTGTGCCGCCGATATTGCAACGGCCGAGGCTGGGCCGATGCGGAAGTTATCAAAGACGAAGGTCGCAGTGCATACACCGGAGCCAATCTTACCCAAGGCAACCTAGGAAAGCTCACCGAGCGGCTGGAGCAAGGGCTAATCCCCTATGGTTCCGTCCTCATCGTGGAGCAGTTGGACCGCATCTCGCGTCGCCCGCCGATGGAGGTCATGAATTGGATTAGTCGGGTGGTGAACGCCGGGCTGACCATCGTCACAGCCAACAACAATCAAGTTATCAGCAAGGACGAACTGGAGCGCAACCAGATCGGCATTGTGAGTATCGTCTTCGACGCCTGCCGAGGCTATGCGGAATCGAAGCATAAGAGCGACCGAGTGAGCGACAGCTGGCGGATCAAGCGAGAAAAGCTAGAACGTGGCGAGACGATCAAGAAGTCGGGACGTTGCCCCGCCTGGTTGCGGCTAAATCCGGCCATCAATGACTTTGATCGGATACCCGACCGAGTATCTATCGTTCAACGAATTTTCGAGTTGAGCGATGCAGGCGTCGGACGCGAACGAATTGCAGCCATCCTCAACGACGAGAGGGTGGAGCCTTGGGGTGTTGGCAATAGCAAGGCCGAAAAGTGGCACGCCAGCTATATTCAGAAAATCCGCACAAACCCGGCTGTCCTAGGCGAGTACCAACCTCACACCAAATCCCGGTCGGACACAAAACGTCAACCGGTTGGCGAGCCAATCTCGGGCTATTATCCTCAGATCGTCGATCCGGTGCTGTTCGCTCGGGTGAACCGTCGAAAGCCCAAAAACGCAGGCCGGAAAGGCGAAATCAGCAATCTATTTTCGGGTCTGGTACGTTGCGGCGAGTGCGGCGGGATGGTTGTATATCGCAACAAGGCTAGCGCCGGCGCAATGCGTCGAAACCGCAAGGGCGACGCGATTTGGAAAGTCAGCAGCGATCAGACCTATTTGGCGTGTGGAAATTACAAGGCCGAGACGAGGTGCCGGAATAAGCAATTTATCCGATACGGGCCCCTCAGAGACGCGGTGTTGGACCAAGTGCTCCACTTAGCGCTCGACGATAGTTTCTTCGCGCACGCCGAACATGTTGGACAGATTGAGCAAAGCCTGGCGCTCAAGAAGCGCGAACGCGACAATCTGAAATCCAGGGCGTCGCGCTACCTCGACGCCATGGGTGACGACGACGATCCGGATCTGCGGCGCAAGTGGCAAGAGGCTCGCGCCGCAGTTCGTGGAACCGAGGATGAACTTCGCAAGATCGAGAGGAACCTGGTTGATGCAAAAGGCCGTGTCAGCCCATCTGAACACCTCAAGCGCGTGGCAAGTGTCAGGGCTGAGCTGGACGATCTCGATCCGGAGAGACGTCTCTCTGCCCGTTACAGAGTGATGGGTGCGCTCGGCGAGATCGTCACCGTTATGCAACTGATGCCAGACCGCGGTGTGCGAGTGATATTAATGGGGGGCGCACACGCAATGGACTTTGACGATCAAGGCAACTGCCTCAAGGTCGTCAGCGTCCTGGATCAGATCGAAGCCGGGGACCATCAGATGATGCGCGGAGTTACGCGTGTGGAGCTTGGGAAGGACGACGATGAAAATGAGCGTGAAGCAAGGCGGATGGCGGAGCAGGCGATAAAGCGCAGAAGGAACCTCTGCGGCTAGCGATACGGGGCGCCCAAAATGCCCTGAGAGCGTCAAGAGCGCCCGGGGTGGACCGGACAGCGCCTTTGCTGTTGCGCCAGGGCTGAACGCTCGCTCCGAGCGCCATTGACACTGTGTTCCGTCCGCCATGGTTCGTGTGGCAAGCGCCTGGAAAGTCGATAAATCGCCAGCGCCGGTTCTTATTCCGTCATGGCGAAGGTGGGCGGCGTTGCGCCCACCTTCGAGGTTGCCTGTTAGGCCGACATCTTCGCCCTGGGCTTGAAGTTCGCCCGACGTGCATCGCGCGCAGCTGTAAGCTGCGGGTCCAACTCACCAGCGTTCGTTGCGTCGATAATCGAGCTGATGATAACTGGCACCTCGGCCAGTCCATCGACAGCGATCGCGTTCATTCCCTTCGCCAGTTCAAGGGGGCGATTGCCGTGACGAAGCTGGAAAAACATCTTTCCGCTGCCATCGGTGAACCAGCCCTTTCGCACCTGCCGCGGCGCGTCGACGCGGACCTTCTCGCCCGCCTCATTCGTGCGCGTCACCTTGCGCGTGGCGGTGAACCGCGTTCCCGCGATTTCCGCCTCAGCGAGCGCCTTTTGCTCGTTAAGGTAGCAGAGCAGCTTGTCGCGGAAGCCGAATTCGGACGCGCCCGGATTGGCCGGGGCGGCAGCGGCGAGCTTAAGGGTCTTGAGAATGGACACGAGCATTTCTCCTTGTCGGTTGCTGACAAGGAAATCGGTAATGCCGCGCATGCAGAGAGCGACCGAAGACTTCCATCCAAACTGGCCCGGCTGTCGTTGAACGCTGGTCAACAAGAGCAGACCGTCGAGCCGAGTGCCTGGTCGATTGCCGTGCGGGGTTTGTTCACTCGATCATCAGATCGGGACAAATCCGCAAGTTGTCCACCGTCACTCACGATTTCCCCGCCTTAGGGCCGGGGATCACCCTAGCTTGGAACCAAGCACGAACATATGCTCATCACTGAAGAGGCGGGCATGAAGAAGATTGGACGTAGCGACATCATCGGCCAGCGAGGAATGGCACACATCGAGGGTGTCGTGCTCTCGATGGGCTTCATGTTTTATCCAACGGGCGGCGTCGAGGCTGGCATCGATGGTTTTGTCGAACTGAGAGACGTTGAAACCAGCGAAGTCGGCAACCTCTTGATCCAAGTTCAAGGGAAGGCGACGGAGAAGGACCGGCTTCCCGGCGAGACGGACGAAACCTTCGATTGGCCCTGCTCGGACGCGGATATAGCGTACTGGACCCAAGGCACTGCGCCGGTACTCCTAGTGGTAGTGCATCTGAAGAGTGGCAAGGCCTACTGGAAGTCGCTCAACGAATGGTTCGCTGATCCGGAGCGCGCAAAGAGCCGTAAGGTCGAGTTCCACAAGAAGACGGACGAGTTCACGGCGGATGCAAAGGCTGCCGTTACGGGGGTGGCGCTATCGATGCGCCCCGGCGCATCTAGCCCGAGTGTCCGGATCCACGAGCAGGTGCTTATTAATCTCGTCAGCGTAGGCTTCGCCTCCAGCCTGTATTGGGCGCCGACGCAGCACTCGTCGGATAAGTCATTCGGCGCTGCACTGCGAGAGCTAGATCCGCGCGCAGGGTCCGAATGGATCGTACGATCGAAGTCGGTTCTGTCCTTCCACGACTTGGACCAGTGGCCTTGGAACAAGCTCTGCGAAGCGGAAGCCATGGAGGAGTTCGATGTTGATGAGTGGTCCGACAGCGGTGACGAGGATCGGCAGCGGGACTTCGTGGCTCTGCTCAATCGCGCCATCGGTGAGTTCGTAAGACCTGACCTATATCGCGACCGCGATACGGGCGTGTTCTATTTCCGAAAGCCCCGCGATCGAGACACTCTGAACTTCGCGTATCGGAGCCTACAGAATACGACCACCCGCCGAGTAGTGGGCCGATACGGTAAGCGGAAGGCAGATCCGACGCAGGCCGCTTACTACCGTCATTCTGCCTTTCAGCACCGGTTCGTGCGATTGGGTGGACAATGGTTTGCCGAGGTGACGCCTACCTATCATTTCACGCGCAACGGCAAGGATGAGGACGCCTGGGCAGGCGAGCATCTCAAGAAGATCAAAGAACTCGAGAACAACGCCGCAGTGATGGGGCAGTTCGTGATGTGGCGCGACTTCCTCGTCACGCATGGCGCGGGCGACTTGTTAGACGAGCAGTATCCATTCGTTTCGTTCGCTGAGGTGGACCCCTTGGAGCTTGACGTTGGGGTCCCCGATGATCTCTGGAAGTCGCAAGAGACCGATCCATCGTCTCCGCTCTTCGAATTTGGTCTTTCGGACGAGAAGAGTGCGGAGGCGGCGGAGTGAAACTAACCCACCTTAAGGAGCCTCCGCTCGAGTTCGGCGGCGCATTCCGTCACCCCGATATCCGTTTTGGTCTAATGGACCACGGCCCTTTTGACGTCGGCATGGAAGGAGCGCCTAAGCGCATTAAGCTGGGCATTGTCGGCAGCGCGGAGACGGTGGAGGGAACGGCCCGCTGGGTGGAGCAATGTGCGACTGGTTTTCCGTCGAAGGAAAGTCGCCAGCCGAATCTATTCCCCCCATTCCCGGGCACAGGATTTGAAGAGACATTCCGGTGCGAGTTCGTCACTCCTGACGAACTCCAGTCTGTGTTGCCGCCTAAGGAAATCGCACGGCTCGTTGCAATACCCGGGCAACACGAAATGACGCGCGCAGTCGTACAGGCCATTGCCGACGAGATTGGGGTTCTGGCCGAGCGAACGACAAGGCCAGACGTAGTCTTGGTCGCACTGCCAATCGAGATTATCGAACGCACTTACAACGCGCGAGACGTGGCCGGCGGGGCAGAGGCGGATGAGGCCGCGGTGGCAACAACCGGCGCCGATCTAGATCTCCGGGCCATGCTAAAGGCCGCCTGCATGCGTCTTCGGCTACCGATCCAGCTTCTGTGGCCGACAACTTTCGATGCAAGCTATAAGATTCCGCGCAAACTCAAGGAGGCCAGCGACAGACGGACGCAGGACCCTGCGACAATCGCATGGAATTTGCTTACCGCGACATACTACAAGGCGGGCGGCTTGCCTTGGCGGCTTGCTCGTGACGCGAGGCAGCTACGCACCTCATTTGTCGGGCTAAGCTTCTACCGGTCCATCGACGGCGAGCACATCCACACCAGCACCGCGCAAATGTTTGACGAACGCGGAGAGGGGCTCATCCTACGGGGTGGCCGCATGGTGGAGAGCGAAGAGGACCGGAAGCCGCACCTGACGGCGGAAGATGCATATTTGCTCCTACGCGATTCACTGGGAGTTTTCCGCGGACAGCACGGTCACTACCCAGCCCGTGTGGTCCTGCATAAGACTTCGCGGTTCGACCGGAACGAGCTCCACGGCTTTCACAAGGCAATAGACGAGCGTGACATCGACTACGCCGACTTCGTGTGGATCCAGAAGTCTATGACCCGGCTATACCGCACTGGCGTGTATCCTCCTCTCCGAGGCAGCCTCTTGCGCTTCGATAAGGATCAGGCGCTTCTCTACACGCGAGGGAGCGTCGAATTCTTCCGCACCTATCCAGGTATGTACGTGCCCCGACCGCTGATGCTTCGTTGTCAGGCGTTGGGTCAGCCTCTCCAGCACATCGCGGAGGAGACGCTTGCTCTCACCAAGATGAACTGGAACAACACTCAGTTCGACAATGGCCTGCCGATCACTATCGCCGCGGCGAAGCATGTCGGCGAGGTGTTGAAATACGTCGGAGAAGAGCAGGAGATTGCTCCAAGGTACAGCTTCTACATGTAGCCAATTTCTTGGCCCAGCCTCAATGTCATAAAACGTTTCGTTCGCGCATCCATCCACGCGCACTTGAACGACGCAAATGGCTGCAAACCAATTACAAGGTCCACAACTTTTCAGCATCAGCTAGCGCGGTTCGCCGCGTGTCGGTTCTGCCCGACAACGGCAGCTAGTTTCCCTGGAAATTGGCAAACTTGACGTTGATGTAGAGTTTGCCTTCAATTTCCGAATTCGGTCGAATTGTGAAGCTCGCATCGTAGCGATACGACCGACCGGACGGAATGTCAGCGCCGAGCGTGTCCTCATCTTGTGCAAGGAAATAGCAGCTATCCCAACCGGCCGTGTGGGTGTTGTGTCCGGCTGGGCAGTCAAAGCCCTCAACAACGACGTCGAAGTCGCTGACGTCCCTGTCGCTGTGGTTTGTGATCAATGCTGCAACGGTTATGGAGGGAACGGAACCCCGCCAGTTGAGGTCGCTTATCTCCATATCGCTAGCCGAAATGTCTTCTTCCCACAGGTTTCGCCAAAGGGCCATAACACCCATCACCAGCGCAAACATGAGCAGCACGGCGCCCACGAGGATCGTCTTCAACAGCTTTGCGAACTCGTCCATTGTTGCCCCCGACTACTTTCAGGAAGCGTGGCCCAAGTCCTTAATCCCTCAACATAAATATCGGGCAACCTCAACTACCAGGAGATCGGCATGCCAGTGCTTGCCTTTTGTCACCCCCGCAGACTCACCAAGCGCGAAATCGCGGAGCATGTCGAGCGCATTATGGTCGCGCTCCGCCGCATGACAGCGGAGCGGGCCGAAAAATAATTCTTCCGCCGGGACCGCAGATTGTGGCCCATAATCCGGTCTGAACCTACCCGCATTTACGCGGCGAGCCTGACGCTGCCTTTGTGGGTTGGCCCCTTTGGTTTTGTCTGCGTCACCGGGTTTAGCGAGATTGTTAGGTCGCTGTCGTCAACCAAGACGATAACCGCTTCCGGAGTACAATCGTCCGCCCATACAAGAATCGCTACGCAATCCGGCAAGACTGGTTGCCTTATACCGTAGCAATCCCGGGCGCTATAGAGGGGCGACATGACATAGCGCTTGTCGGACGCGCTGTTTGAGCGGCTTTGAGCGCGCATCGTCTTGCCGATGGTTGCCTCAAACTGGCAAAGCCACTCGTTGGAGAATGTCGTTCTCATCTTATCTTCAGAGGTATCGGCAGTATTGAATACCAAGCTGTAGCGCTCGCCGTCGAACTCAAGAACGGCGCTTGGTGGTCGTTGGGGATCGTTTCGGAAGTAACTCACGACGGCGCGATTTGAGCTGGGTCGCCGAGCGGACTTGTCATGAGATTTGTTCCCCATGTCCGATGTGGATGGGAGCACATCATTCGCAGGAGCCGACGGCATGGCGATGTTCATGGGGTCGATCGCCCCAGAGGGGCAGGTCATGTCAGCTCCATGATTACGTTTCGTTCCGTTTCGTTTCGTTAGGCTCCGTGAACCCGCAGATTCCGCGGCTTCCAGCGCCGTTTCTGCAGGAAGTGTGTAGGAACTGGGCAGCATTGATGCAGAACCGTCATCAAAAGTGCGCAGCATTTCATTGAGAATGCGCTCTAGGTCGACGACGCGCGCCTTCAGGGCAGCAACCTCATCCATCAAATCCTGCTCAATTCCAGCGTCGACGCCGCGAGAGCTTGCAGCGCCAGCATGCTGAGCGAGCAGATCGCGCGCTGCCGGCATCTGGGTGCGCGTGAGCTTTATCGGTCCTTGCCAGTCAAAGTCCGTCTTGCCGAGACGGATGCGGATGTTGTCGATGAAAACGGCACGTTGCTTCTCGCTTAGGGCGTTGCCTTTCACCAGTGTCCCGAGGCAAGTGAGCATGATCCGCCGGGTGGTCTGGTCATTCCGTCCAGACCGATCACCGTCGAAAAGTCCATCCAGAATGCGGGACGCGTAAGTAATCCAACGGGGACTGTACCCGCTGGGGCTCTTTTTTTGTGTTTCGTTTTTCGTCTGTCTCGTAGCCATGAATATCTCCAAAGGAAAACCCGCTATGCAGGCTCGAATTGCATAGCGGGTTTAATTGTAACCTCTGGATTGAAGCTTCGAGTCCCGCTGCCAAAGCGGCAGTATCGAGCCCCACAGCTTCAATACTATTTATAGCGAGTCTTCCCCAGCTGCGTCACTATTCAAGTGCTGGCCGGACAGAGAAGGGGGGCGCAAAATAACCCGCTAGGTGTGCGTGCCTAGCGGGTCACCTGCTGCTAACATTGCGGTGACAGCCCCGCGCCAAGCGCAGCTTCGGAGCAGTTTCCACGCTCCTATTTATAATGAGACTTGATTGGGCTTGCAGTGTGATCGTCGCCGCCATGTTCGTCGGCCCAAGGTGGAGGGGCCGGCGTCACTTCGCGGAAGACCGCTCGCGACAGTGCCGAAGGTAGGTGTATGAACGCAGGGAATAGGTGCGCCCCGCATTGAATTTGACGACGTGACGCTTCTGACCAACTGTACTACCTCAAGACAACCCCAAAGTTTGCATGAGGAGAGGGCGATGTCGGCTCGCCGCGCAACACAACTGTTCTTTTGCTTGCGAACAGTACCCGCGGAGCAGGAGTGATGGAGGTCCGCACGCAGTTAAGGCGTGCCGCCTCTTATTTCTCGTCAGAGACGGCGCTTGTTCACGGCGATCGGCGTCTCACTTTCGCCGAGGCTTGGTCGCGTGGTGTCCGGCTTGCGAACGCGTTGGCTGATCGGGGGCTCATGCCCGGCGACCGCATTGCGACCCTTGAAACGAACTCGATCGAAGCGGTCGATATTCTTCTCGCCTCCGCAATCGGGAATTTCGTTCGCGTGCCACTCTATGCGCGCAACCGACGTGAATCTCACGAGCATATGATCAAGAGCACGGGCTGTAAGTTAGCCCTCGTAGATAGGTTGCTTGGTAGCGAAATAGAGGGGCTTGACGCGGAAATCGGATCGCTCAGACGCATCATCGTCCGCGACGACGGGTATGAAGGCTGGCTCGCATCGGCATCCGAAATTGATCCGGACCCCGCCGTTTCGCCTGACGATTACTGCGTCATCCGTCATACGGGCGGCACGACGGGCAAGCCGAAAGGCGTGGCTTATCGGCATCGTGCTTGGATGGCCATCTGTGCGGCATTTTTCGAACTAGGCCCTAACGTGAATCGCGGGGATGCTATCCTGCACGTCGGACCGTTGTCTCACGCGTCAGGGTTCATGTTCCTACCGGGATGGTACAGTGGCGCGCGGAATGTGATGGTCGATAGCTTCGATCCAGGATCATTTCTCGATATTCTCGCGCGAGAAGAGATAACCCACGGATTCGTCGCCCCGACCATCCTTAATGCTGTCGTCCACCATGAAGGCGCCAGCCGCCGTAGCTTTCCGAAACTGAAGTACCTGCTGTCCGCCTCCGCCCCGATTTCGGAATCAACCCTGCGCAAATCAGCGGATCTGTTCGGAGAGCATGTCCTGCATTCAGCCTACGGGCAGACGGAAATTCTTCCTGTCGCAGGAATGGGTCCCGACGCTTGGTTCTCGACGCTCGATGGCTCCAGCCCCATCAGTGCAGTGGGACGGCCAATGCCCCTGGTCGATGTAGAGATCCGTGATGAAGCCGGTACAGTTCTCGGGCCTGGCGAACCGGGCGAAATCGTAGCGCGCTACGAAGGTGTCCAGATGGATGGCTTCTGGGACGATCCGGAAGAAACTGCACGTCGAATGGTTGATGGGTGGATAAAGACCGGCGATATAGGAACACTCGACGCTAACGGGTTACTATACTTGCTGGACCGAAGCAATGACATGATCGTGTCGGGTGGCTTCAATATCTACCCTAATGAAATCGAAAACGTGATTGCGGAACATCCGCATGTGATCGAAGTGGCAGTATTTGGAATTCCGCACAAGAAATGGGGAGAAACTCCCCTTGCGATGGTGCGGCTTACGCAGGATGCCACTGTTACCGAGGCTGACATCATTGAATTGGTGCGCACCCGTCTGGGCTCCACCAAAAAGCCAAGTCGTGTTGAGTTCACGCTCGATCCGTTGCCACTAAGTAACGTCGGCAAAGTGCTGCGCTCGAAGTTGCGCGAACCATATTGGGCAGGGCATGACCATCGCGTCGCAGGCGCATGAGTCGCCCTGTTTATCCTCAAGAATGCGGTCCTCGTCTGGAAACTAAATATGCCGTATGAAAATATTCTGGTCGATCAGCGGGGGGCTGCGCGCTGGATAACGCTTAACCGGCCCCTTTCACTTAATAGCCTCTCGTTGGCACTCGCGGAAGATCTCCACCACGCCTTTGCGGCCGCCGAAACCGATGAGGCGGTCCGCGCATGTGTTATTACCGGCGCGGGGCGGGCGTTCTGCGCTGGCGCTGATCTTGTAGCAGTCAGTAACGGGGTGGGCGACGGAGCTCTGGCCGGAAATCTGAACGAATTTCTTTCGCGGCTTGGCGAAACCTTGAATCGCATCGAAGCATCACGGCTGCCCGTCATCGCGGCCGTAAATGGGCTCGCCGTGGCGGGAGGGCTCGAACTCGTGCTCTGCTGCGACCTGGTAGTGGCGGTGCGCACTGCAAACTTCGGCGATGCCCACGCGAACTACGGGTTGCTCCCGGGTGGTGGTGGTTCGGTCCGCCTTCCAAGGAAAATCGGTGTGCCGCGAGCAGCCTATCTCATGTTGACCGGGAAAACAGTTTCATCGGCAGACATGAAGGACGCCGGTCTCGTTGCGGAACTTACCGAGCCTGACGAACTCGAGCCTCGCGCACAAGCCTTGGCAGAGATGCTTGCTGAAAAAAGTAGGCCGGGGCTCGCATATATAAAGGAAATGATCCGTGCAGGGCAGGACATGTCAGCAGAAGAAGGTCTCCGTAGCGAACTCGAGACTATGAACGCCTACGCCTCCTCGACGGACCTATTTGAAGGTCTCAGCGCTTTCCGTGAAAAACGGAAGCCCCGCTTTCTTGATCGGTAAGGTCGAGCGCTGCACCAATGAAAGAACGGAACATGAAGTGAATGACGTTTTCATCATTGGCGTCGGTATGACTCGGTTTGGCAAGCAGCTCGATAAGAGCCTGAAGGAGCTTTGCGCCGAGGCGACCGCGCTCGCTCTTTCCGATGCCGGCTGCGTCGCGGACGATGTCGAGGCTTTGTTTTTCGGCAATTGCGTCCAGGGGCATATGGAGGGTCAACACATGATCCGTGGCGAAGTCGTGGCGCGCGCAATGGGTTTCAGCGGAGTCCCAGTGATAAACGTTGAGAACGCCTGCGCCACGGCGGCCACGGCCTTGCACATGGCAGCCTCCTATGTGCAGTCGGGCGCCGCGGACATCGTCCTGGCGCTTGGCGCGGAAAAGATGTTCTCAATTGATAAAGTACAGATGTTTAGCGCCTTCGACGGCGCTTGGGACGTACATGAAGTCGATGCGTCCCGAACAAGACTGTTAGCGATGGGACAGGGCGTCTCGATTCCCGAAGGAACCACGACCGCCCAACCATATAGCGTCTTTATGGACGTGTACGCTGGGATGGCGCGCGCGCACATGGAGAAGTATGGGTCGACCCAAGCGCAAATCGCGGCGGTCTCGGCGAAAAACCACATCCATTCGGTGCACAACGAACTCGCACAGTATCGATCGCCCTATACGGTCGAGAGCGTGCTCGCGGCACCGCCCATTGTCTTCCCGTTCACTCTGCCGATGTGTTCACCAATCAGCGACGGCGCTGCAGCGTCCATCGTTTGCAACGCTGCAGGATTGCGTAAGCTTAGCGGATCGCGCGAACGAGCGCTGAGAATCTTGGCATCAGAGATCAGGACGGGATCTGATCGAGATGCTGGCGACTATGATCACCATGTCACCAAGCTTGCGGCCGTGCAGGCTTACGAGGCTGCTGGCGTGGGTCCCAAGGACATCGACGTGGCCGAAGTTCACGACGCGACAGCGGTGGGGGAGATAATCGAAATAGAGGCGCTCGGGCTCGTGCAAGCGGGTGAAGGGGGAGTGGCCGCCGAGCGCGGTGAAACCGCACTCGGGGGCCGGATTCCAGTGAACCCGTCTGGAGGCCTTGAATGCAAGGGTCACCCTATTGGGGCAACGGGGCTCGGCCAAATCTATGAACTGGCACTCCAGCTACGCGGCGAGGCGGGAGCGCGTCAGGTTCCCAATGTGCGGATCGCGATCGCGGAAAACGGCGGCGGAGTCATCGGCATCGAGGAGGCGGTTGTCGCTGTCACGATCCTCGGCCGCTAACGCTTCCACAACAGTTAAATCAGGGTACTCAGATGAACTTCGATCTGTCGGACGAACAACGCATGGTGGTGGACAGCGTTCGCCGTTATCTCGACGATAAACTCGAGCCCGAAATTCGAGCGCACGGGGAACAATTCATACCTAAGCCGCTGATGCAGACATGGACGAAAGCGCTCACTGAGTACGGCCATATCACAGCCCCCCATCCGACCGAGGATGGAGGGCTCGGCATGGGATGGCTCACGCATCTACTGATCTTCGAGGAAATTGCGTACTCGTCGCTGGACGTTGCAATTCCCGGCTTCATCAACGCGGTCGCCGCCGAGCTCCTGCGGCGCGTTGGATCAGAAAAGATCAAGCAACGCTATTTAACAGGTATCCTCGCCGGCGAGACCTTTGTTTCAATGGGTGTATCGGAGCCCGATGTAGGGTCCGATGTCGCAGCGGTAAAAACACGCGCGGTGCGCGACGGCGATCACTGGGTGATCAACGGTGAGAAAACTTGGATAACCAACGGCGTCTATTCAGACATTCTAATCTGCACCTGCAAGACTGACGACCATCAGATCAGCCACATCCTGATAGACCGAGACGAAAGCGGTTATGAGGTCCGTGATATCCAGAAGATGGCCCTCAATGGCCAGTCGACTGCCCAAATCTTTCTCACCGATTGCCGAGTACCGGTCGCCAATACCTTGGGGGAAGTGGGCGACGGCGTTCGCAACACGCTTAAAGTATTCGAGATAGCACGCTGCCATATGGCCATGTGGAGCATAGGCATCGCGCGGCGCGCTTTACATGAAGCCATCGTGTATGCGCGTGAGCGGACTCAGCACGGGAAGAAGATCGCCGGTCACCAGCTCATCGCGGAGAAGATCGCGACGATGGCGACGAGGATTGATGCGGCACGCTTGCTCACTTACCGTGCCATCGCGCTCGTCGACTCCGGTGAGCGCGCCGAAAGTGAATGTTCGATGGCCAAATGGTACGCCACCGAGATGGCAATCGACGCGACCCGGAACGCGCTCCAAATTCACGGCGGTAACGGGGTAACCAAGGACTTTATCGTCGAGCGGCTGGTTCGCGAAGCTATCATCTGTCCAATTCCAGACGGCACGACGGAAATTCAGAAGCTTATAATTTCACGCGCCGTCACTGGTGTCCCAGCCTTTCGCTAACGAGGGGCAAGGAGCGAAATCGAGAAATCGTTGAACTTTGTTGAGCCGAAAAGATCGACCACGCCAGCGAAGTGCAAGACAAAAGGACAACAGACCAAATGGATCAGACGCTTCGTTACGATGGGCGCGTGGTGATCGTCACCGGCGCAGGCGGCGGCCTGGGTAGACAACACGCATTGATGTTCGCGTCGCGTGGAGCCAAGGTCGTCGTCAACGACCTAGGGGGTGACGCAAAGGGGTGCGGCGCATCTGCTGCCGCGGCGGACAGCGTCGTTGAAGAAATCCGCGCACTCGGCGGGGAAGCTGTGGCAAGCCGGACGTCGGTCGAAGATGGTCCGGGGATCGTGCAGACGGCAATCGAGGCTTTTGGCACCGTAGATGTGGTAATTAATAACGCTGGCATCCTTCGCGATGTGTCATTTCACAAAATGACAGACGAAGACTGGTCGCTCGTCCAGCGGGTTCACTTGAACGGTACTCGGTCGGTCACTCAAGCGGCGTGGCCGATCTTACGCGATAAGTGTTACGGCCGGATTGTAATGACCACATCTGCCGCGGCGATTTACGGAAACTTCGGGCAAGCAAACTACGCAGCGGCCAAGCTTGGCATCTTAGGGTTGGCCAACGCCCTTGCAGAAGAGGGGCGTTCGAAAAACATACTCGTCAACACGATCGCCCCGGCTGCGGCGTCGCGATTGACGGAGACTGCATCCTTCGCGGACTTCATGAATAATCTTCGACCAGAAGCTGTTAGCCCACTTGTGGGGTGGTTAGCGCATGAGAGGTACAACGACACCAAGGGTCTCTTTGAAGTAGGCGCGGGTTATATTGCACAACTGCGCTGGGAGCGTTCGCAGGGGCATTGTTTCGGAGCAGCTCGACAGTTCACCGTCGACGACGTAGCGGAGCGATGGGAATCGATCGTTGATTTCAGCAGTCCTGAGCATCCTTCGACATTAGCGGAAAGTCTGACGGCTATCTCGCGCGCGCTGAGCGTATGATCCGCCTGATTTCCGCACCCTATCCTCGAGCGGTCGGCGCCTGAGATCGATGAGACGCAGGAATGAATAGGCCGCACTTTGAATTGGACCACCTTACCCGTCACCCCCAGAGTGTGTGGACATAAAAGCACATGGGAGGGTTTGACATGCGAAGCTACTTACTGGCGTCTGCCGCGCTAATATGTTCGGGCACCGCCGTTGCCCAGGATTCAGCAGACGAAACCGCCGAACGGCCAGTCAGCGCAACGGAGGCCCTCGCGGGCGAGATTGTTGTCACCGCGACCAAGAAGGGCTATGGTGAAGACGTCCAAGATGTGGCCGTAGCAGTAACTGCATTCGGCGAAGCGCAACTGGACGCCATGTTCGTCCAAGATTTGCAGAGCCTAAGCTACGACGTGCCCAACGTGCAGCTTGACGACGTCGGAACGGCTCCTGGCTACGCGAACTTCACGATCCGGGGGCTTGGTATCAACAGTACCATTCCGTCTATCGACCCGACCGTCGGCGTGTTCGTTGACGGTATTTACCTCGGAATAAATGCCGGCGTGGTGCTCGACAATTTCGATCTCGCAGGCGTTGAGGTTCTGCGCGGCCCCCAGGGGTTGCTCTTCGGCCGCAACGTCACCGGCGGTGCTGTCGTGGTGCGGACGACCCAGCCGAACTTTGAACCTCGCCTAAATGCAAAGGCATCGGTCGAGACGGGACTTAAGAAGACGATAAGCGGTACCGTCACCGGTCCGCTGATTGACGAAGTTCTTGCGGCGAAAATTGCGGTCTACTATAGCGACGATGATGGCTATTTTCGCAATCAATTTGACGGGAAAAGTTTCGGTCGGTCAGAGAACTTAATTATCCGTCCGGCGCTCTCCATCAAGGGCGGCGAGGACTTCCGCATGGACGTTCGCTATGAGCACGGCGAAGTCAAGGGCGACGGCGCTCCGGTCCAGAGCCACGCCCTTTTTCCGCGGAACTCTACGTTTGACATCTCACTGAACTTTCCAGGTTTCTATAACGCGAAGTGGGATCAGGCGATTGTTGAAACGAACGTTGACGTTGGCTTCGGAGAGGGCGTTGTAACCAACATTGCTGGCTATCGGCATTTTCGGTCGAAAGCCGCTTCCGACATCGACGGGACCCCTAACTCCTTTTTCCACGGCTACTTCAACATTGACCAGTCTCAAATAAGCGACGAGCTTCGTTATGCTGGTAGGTTCAACGACCTCGAGATAACTTCTGGTCTGTACTACTTCACGCAAGACCTTCGTTACGGAGAGCTGCGCAACCTCGTTGGTGGCGCCAGCATCGTATCGGGCGGCGGCACCCAGGATCAGACTACCTGGGGCGTTTTTGCTTCGGCAGATTGGCATCTGAACGATGCAATCACCCTTAACCTCGGCGGGCGCTACAGCTGGGAACGTAAGGCGGTTGCCATCGGAACTCTGCGCAAGAACGGCTGCAACATCGATACCTTGATATGTGCGACTAATTTTACGGACAGTGAAAGCTGGAAGGGCTTCACGCCAAAGATTGGGCTGCAGTGGAAACCCGATGAAAATACCCAACTTTATGGTCTCTATACTCGAGGCTTCCGGAGCGGGGGCTACAATTTACGCAATACCGATCCCGCAGTGCCTGCGGGACCCTTCGACCAGGAGACTCAGGATAGCTTCGAAGTCGGCGCGAAGAAGGAGTTTGGGCCGAGCCACGTGAACCTCGCGGCTTTCTATAACACCGTTAAGGATCTACAACGGGAGATCATCCTGCCTGGGCCATTGGGCGTCAGCCAAGTTATCCGGAATACAGCGGATGCGACTTTCGCAGGCTTAGAGGTGGAGGGGCTATTCTTCCTGCTTCCTAATCTCGTTCTCAACGGTCACGTCGGCTATGTTCACGGCAAGTACGACGAGATCCGCTTCGATCTGACAGGCGATGGATTGGTGAATGACAAGGACCTAGATCTTAAGCTTCCTAGGCTGTCGCCATGGACTTATGGTGCTGGGCTGACCTTTGACCACGAACTTGGCTCGTCATTAACAGCCACAGCCCGGGTTAGCATCACGCACCGGGATGCCGCCCGTTTCACGGACAATAACGTAGGTTTTCTCGACGAGTCTGAAATTCTCGACGCGAGCCTCACGTTGGCGACGGGCAACCACTGGCGCTTCTCAGCCTATGGTCGCAATCTGCTAAATGAGGTCACGATCGGAGGTGACACACCGCTTCCGGTTTCCTTCGGCGGTGCCGGTGCCAGCCTCTCGCCGCTTAATCGTGGGCGGGTAATTGGGGGCGAAGTAGCAGTAACGTTCTAGGCCGGCAACGGTGCGGCGGGCGCTGGTCCGCCGCACCTAAACCACGTGACGCGAATTACTCACCCGCTCTCTCCACGTGTCGCGAACATAGCTTACGAGTGCGCGAGCAGCCGGCTTGAGCGGCCAGCGGTTCCGGGCTGCGTAACAAAGCGTTAGTGGCTCGAGAAAATCCGTTTCTTCAAGTGTATCAAAGCCGGCCCGGAACCAGCTACTTTTAGTAAATTGTCTCGCGATCATGCCGATCGCATCAGACGACGCTACTATTCGCCGTACATGGACGAATTGATCGGTCATGTGAATTTTTTGTACCGGGTGTTGACCGGCCTGTTCGTACATTTCCTGAATTATTGAACTATAAGGCTCGGAGGAGGAGGGAACAACGAACTCGTATTCTACAAGCGCGTCCTTCGCCGCAGCCCGTCTAAGCAGAAGCGGATGGCCGGACCTGACGAACGGAAGGATCTCAATCGTCGCTACCCGCTCGCATTTAAATTGCGGCCAGCTGGCGAATGCTGGTTCAAGGCCGAAAGCAATGTCAATATCGCCGCGCGAAAGCAGCCGTACTCCTCGTTCGCTATTCCCCGAGACTATTTCGAAACGCACCGCGGAATGGCGTCGCAGCAATCGTATCAACGGTTCGGTCAGGATCCAATCCATTGAGCCGGGAAATAGTCCAACGCGCAATGGGCCGGCGTACGGATTCGCGCTTCGGTCCCGATCGCCAAGCAGCTCGGCCATGTCAGCTAGAAGCCGGGCAGCCCGCTCGATGAAATCGCGTCCTTCTTCCGTCGGCATGACCGAGCGTGATGTGCGATGGAAGAGTGCATACCCCAACTGCCTTTCCAGGTCCGCGACACTTTTGCTTACTGCGGATTGGGAGAGGCTACAGGCCTCGGCCGCGCGCGAAAACGAGCGGTACTGGCCGACAGCGACAGCGTGTTTGAGGCGAGAGTCGAGTATTGCAAATCCCCAGCGGAATGATTCCACTGACGACCGAGTTAGCGCATCCTTGGGATTTCCGCCAAGCTTCATCGTAGATTGGAGGCAAAGAGAATGATCGGTAGCTGGTGTTTGAATTGCCCGCCTGAGTCCAAGCGGAGCGGGTCCGCGAAGAGCTTCGGGGATCGGTTTTAATGGCGCTGGGACCTTTGGCTGGCCTGCGGGTAATTGAGGTGGCCGGGATCGGTCCGGCGCCGTTTTGCGGAATGCTGCTAGCAGACCTGGGCGCGGACGTGATCGTAGTGGAGCGCTTAAGCCCGAGCCCTGACAGCATCGATTTGGGTTCTGCCGCGATCATAAATCGAGGTAAGAGAGCGGTCGCGCTGGATCTCAAAGCGCTTGGCGATGTCGCCCGTTTTCTCGAACTCGTCGTAGCCTCCGACGTGGTGATCGAAGGGATGCGCCCGGGAGTGATGGAGCGCCTAGGTATCGGCCCTAAAGTTTGCCTCGCGCGCAATCCGGGTTTGGTTTTTGGCCGCATGACCGGGTGGGGCCAAGAGGGCCCACTTTCGCAAGCGGCGGGCCATGACATCAACTACATCGCGTTATCGGGCGCGCTTTGGTATGCGGGCCAACCCGGTGACGCTCCAATGGCACCGCCCAGCCTAATTGGCGACATCGGCGGTGGCGCTCTTTATCTAGCGGTTGGTGTGCTCGCGGCCATCATGAACGCGCGCTCGACTGGGATTGGACAAGTGGTTGATGCTGCCATTGTGGATGGCAGCGCGCACATGATGAACCTAATGCTTAGCCTCCGAGCACTTGGGCAAGTCGTCGAAGAGAGGGGCAAGAGCATCCTCGATGGCCCGCACTGGTATGCGACCTACCGGTGTTCTGACGGCGGGTTCGTATCGCTTGGTTCGCTCGAACCTAAATTTTACGGTGTGCTTTTGGATAAGATGGGATTGGCTCGCGAGGAGTTTTTCGCTGACGCTCGGGACCAAACGTTGTGGCCAAGCCTGAAGCGGCGTTTCGCTGAAATCTTTTCCACGAAGAGCCGCGCTGAGTGGTGTACGTTGCTTGAAGGAAGTGATGCCTGTTTCGCACCCGTCTTGGATCCACAGGAAGCCGCTAAGCACGAACACATGATAGCTCGTCGGGTGTATGACGACGTCGACGGGGTACTTCAGGCGATGCCGGCGCCGCGCTTCTCGGCAACACCCTCTGCGGCCCGCGCCCCTGCCGCTATGCGACGCGAAGCTTTGGATCGCATCCTGCAGGATTGGAATTGAGGTTGCTGTCTCATTATCCAATTGTCTGTCGGCGTCTGCGCCATGGCATTGAATTGGCAGTTTACCATGCTCCGCATCCCGAAATCAGTCGGGCACCCAGCGGCCTAACAGCTGCCGTTCGGTCGAGCGATCGCGAACGGCCGCGTTCCACCCAACACCGGATGTTCGACGGGCCGCGGCAGCATCCTGCAAGCTGACGATCACCTACCAAGCGCAGGATGGGTATACTCGTGCGCCGAATTTGAGCAGTGCTCAAAACATTGAGAAAAGCGTCACAAAACGGTCGCTCTCCGAGCAATGTGACAGCATCGGCGGTGGGTCTTAGACCCATATGTTACAGGAGGAGCGCATGATCGTCGGTTATGCCCGCGTATCCACGTCCGACCAGAATCTCGCTGTGCAGCTTGCCGAGTTGGAAGCCCACGGCTGCGAGCGCGTTTTCACCGACAAGGCCACTGGCACGAACATAGCCAGGGCGGGACTTACCGACATGCTAGAGTTCGTGCGCGAAGGCGACACACTGGTTGTGGTTCGCCTCGACCGCTTCGCGCGATCGCTGTCAGACCTCTATGCGATGCTAGAGCACCTGACGCGTCAAGGTGTTGCGTTCCACTGCCTTCGCCAGTCCATCGACACCTCTACCAGCACCGGCAAACTCACGCTGGCGATCCTGGGAGCGGTCGCGGAATTCGAGAACGACTTACGTCGCGAACGCCAGCGCGAGGGCATCGACCGCGCGAGGGAGCGCGGCGTCTATAAGGGCCGTAAGCGCACGGTGGACAATGGGGAAGTACGTCGGCTGCACAGCGAAGGGGCCAAGCCTACCGCCATTGCCAGCGCGCTCGGCATCAGCCGCACGAGCGTTTACCGTGCGCTAAGCTGATGGAAGACCCGGCATCGTGGGGCCACCACTCGCATATGACAGCACGAAAGTAAGGGGCCGACCTTTCGGCCAGCCCCCCCTTGGTTCAATCACTCGAATTCAGTTTCCACACGAGCCAACGCCTCTATGATTTGGTCATAAAGGTGTTCGGCGTCACCGTCCCGAGGCTTCCGGCCGAGTCTGCGGAAATACATCACCGCAGCCGTGTAGATCATCTCTTCCTCGGTCATTGGCCAGCGGTGCCCCTGCCCGCGTCTAACAGGGCCTGTAGGGCTGCTAGCTGCGCACGACGCTTAGGAGACATTTCGCCCCCCATAACCGCCTCGTAAGGTGGATCGTCACGCTCCCTGATTGCTGGGGGCAACTCAGGGTCGGAGGAATCCACCAACCAAAGTCGGTCCACCGCAGAAAGAGCGTCGCACTCCTTCCAGGCACGCTTGATGTCCTCATCGAGCGAACTTTGGATGGCATCCGCTCGGATCATGCATTCGACTATCTCGGCTTCCAACCGAGCGATTTTTCGACGGAGGGTATTGATCCGCTCTGGCGCTGTGCGTTTGTCCTTAGCTGCGAGCGCTCGCCAGTCCTTGTAGCGGTGAATGCCAGCGGACCATTGAGTGGTAGCAGCACAAGCCGCATACCCACTTTGCACCGCAACGGCGCAGAGGTTTTCATACTCGGACTCATAAACGCCGAACGCAACGGCTCCTAGTAACTCGAACATTTGCTCAGCCGACAGCAAGCCCCGCGAGTAGTCGGCCAGCTCCCGAACTAGCTGCCCCACTTGGTGGTGCTTCGTTTCAGTTAGTGCCATGCGCCTCACTCCAAAGAGTGAGCTGGGGCCGAAGCCCCAGCTCAATTATGCCTCGACAGTGCTCTTGGAGCGCGACCGGGACAGCTTTGGAGGAAGCGGCACCTCCATGTAACGCGGATCGTTCCGTACCTCTTGAACGAGCTGCTGATCGACAGGCCGGAGTTCCTCTTCCAGCATCCCGATCACCGTGTTGTGCACCGCCAATCGCTTGAAGAGGTCTTTCGAGTGTTCCTCAAACGCTTCGACTGCACCTTTACGCAAGGACGACAGCGACCTCAGCACCATGTCATTATTAGTGCTGATAAGCCCACGAATGACCCACTCCTTGCGATCGCCGTCCCAGCTTGCTGCCAAGCTGATAAGGTCGCCGCTGTCGGACTTTGGGTCGATTTCGTGGAAGGACGGAGCGGTGATCGTTCCTAGGTCCTTGCCGTTGAGGAACCACTTGAGCGCCTTGTCAGTCTCAACCTTCTCCTCGTCGACCTCCTTGTATTTGTCGCGGTCGGCGAGTTCGGCGGCTTTCAGCTTGGTGTGGACCCTTTGAGAGCTTGGGTCCGTCCAAGTGAACCTGTCCAACTCCGTTGCGATGTCTTCCTGCTTCCAGCCCTTGTCCCGCATGAGACGAAGGATGTTGCCGAACTTCCATGCACTTTTGTTAGGCTTCGTTCCGTGCTTCGTCGCGGTGCGGAACAGTGCTCGGACAATCGGGCCAAACTCATTCTGCCCTTTGCGTGCAGCGGTGATGCTGTAGCTGTTGAGCAGTTGAGCCAGAACTTCGGGCACCGCCAGCAGCGCTGACGCGATGCCGTAGGCTTCCGCAAGGAGCACGTAGTTGCGAGCGTGTGTGCTCGCTTCCAACGCGGTCCTCGAAGACTTCTTATCAGCCTTCTCTGACGACAAGGCGGTCTTGAAACCGCCGTGGTAGGCAGCAACAGCGGTCAGAGCTTCTTCTAGTGTTTTTATCTGCATGGTAATCCACTCCGTAGCAGTAGCCTGCTACACGCCCGATCCGGCCTATGCCGGTGGGTTACCGCGACAGGAATCGAACCTGACTACCTTGCGGTAGAACCAACGCGGTAAAGTGGACGGCCAACTTCAACGTGAAGCTGCCGCCACATGTAATGTGGACGCGAGTAGATGCAGAGATATCAAAGAGCCGCTGGGCTTACGGGAATTACCGCTCACCCACGACCGTCCTAGGCCAGTTTTCTGGTCCGTCCAGCGATATTAGCGGTCAACGGTTTATAGTGACGAAGCCGTCACTATAACGCGCTGAGAAGGACTCTTGCGTTTACCTATTGCGACTTAAGGTTTAGGGTTTTGCGCAGCAAAACCTGAGGGAAGAGCCGGATATCCGCTTCACTATTAGTGGCGGCGAGCCGAGCGTGAGATAGATGAAGGAAACTCGACCAGAGCGTCCTTTACTTTTTCGATTGACGCTACTCCCGACAGAACACTTCGCGGAAGCAGGTGGCCAGATAACGGTCGGCGATAATCACCCTCATCTCGTTTGAGTCTTCACCGAGGCCTTTATACTTATAGAGCATCGGTTCGTCGTCGCATGGCCAATTCGCAAATGGCCACAAGCCAGCCGTATCGGCCACGGGCTTTTCAATCCCGTCGAGGACGCGGTTGCAGAAGATGTCTACGATATCGAGTGCGCCACGGCTTATCTCGCGCACCTTTTCCAGTGAGGTCGCCCCGCTTGTGTCGGCGCGAAAACTGAAAATCGCCCCATCGCTCCGAGTTTCGAGGTATTCCGCGGCAACCTCTGATCCTGAAACCATCCATCGTCCTCCGGGGTAAGCGTCGCAGTCACAGATGAGCCGCAACTCCAACGGGACGGTGTGATAATTGGGATGGCGACAATTGCGACCTCCGCAGGGCCACGCCGTCAAAGGCGTGCGGTGATCTCAGGCTTGGTAGCTGGAGTGAATTTGAGTTGCAAAGCGCTCCCTGCATGCTTGGGCGTAGAGCCCATCTTGCTGGCGTGATCTAAGTTTGTTCCAACTAGGCCGTCGCAGCAGCTGCTCGATTGAGTACCGGGGGGAAGCATGAATTTTCGGACAAGCACGCCGATCACGTCGGGAGCCATTCCGAGACCTGGAAAGATCTCCCTGCCGGTGAAGCCGCTGCATCCGGCAATTTCTAGCGGCGCTAGCGTCGCTCTGGCACCACCTCGCGTACGAACGGGTCTATCCCGCTTGCCTCCTTCTTGAGGCGCGTCCATTCGGCCTTGAAGATACTTCGCGCCTTGGTCCGAAGTGCCAAATCTGCGACTTGAGATGCTTTTTCATCATAGCGGTCCATGGCCGACAACAAGGCGAAATGCTCATCCTCATCGTGGTTTAGCCGCATCTCAACGCGAGCTCGCAGCATCAAAAGCCTAGTCCTCAAGAGGCGTTCTTCCGCTGGGAGATGATCAGACGCTGCGCCTAGATCACGGTGGAGATTCTCTAAACCCTTGAGCTGCGACCGGACCGAAATGAACTCAGCCACATCGTCTCGGATTGCGTCTATCCATTTCTGGCGATTTGCGCTCACCACGGCTGCACGCGAGGTTCGAGCGCCTGTATTCACCATCGCCCGGATCGTGTCGGTCGCGTTGCGTCGGTTTACGAGAACGGCACCCCAGGCGCCGCCCGCTGCGAGCAAGGCTATACCGGCGGATACGGCGGCGATGATGGTAGCCATCGCTCGGCACTATCAGTCGAGGTAAACAGTGCAAACGTTTGTCGCCGCCCGCCTGCGGTTCTTATACCGCCGTTTCTCATTTTGAATGGGGGACAACCTAGTCGCAATCATGGAGGAGGCTGAGTAGCAGGAGCGAATTCCACACGGTCCTTGAGCTTGGCGCCTGCCGGCGAAAGGAGTCCGCTCCATTGAACCGGATGATGGGTAAGGACTGTCTTAACAAAGGCGGTGCCAATCCCTGTCCGTTCCAATCGGCGTCCACATGGATCGTGCGGGACTTTGAGGATGCAAGATTTCCGACGGCCTTCGAATAAACTTCCCAGACAGCATAGACGTCGCCGCCGGGACCGACTGCCACCAAGCGATAGCAGAATGGGTATCCCTCTTTCAGGGCGGCTCTGTGCTGAGAATCAGGCCACGCGCCTTCCGCCGAAGCCGTGGTAAGTGCGTCCGCCACGTCGAACCATCCGACTATCTTGAAGTCGAACAACATCCCAGCCGCAATAAATTGCCGTTGCTCGGCTGGGCTGCCGCCTCCGCAGCTCGTTCAGCGTCGCCCACAAACTTTCTGGGGGGCAGCGGAGGAATGTTCGGAACGCTCATGGTCGGCGATTAGGCAACGTGAGCCGTCCATGGAAGGAGGTTAAGGCTTGGGCACGTATCGGCGCATGCATTTGCCGAGGCCAGTGGTGACGAGGGGTGTCGCGTCCGCTTTCCACCCCTGAAGCGGACATCCGCTAAGGTAATTGAGACCTCGTCCTTTTGTCCAGCCTGAGCTACGGCGGCAGCGTGAGCGTGGTGCGTTGCCCGCTACAAACGGAGCAGGTTGTGCCCGCCGGCAGCCGCGATCTCGAGCGCGCGCTTGGCGGTTTCCTGCCCCTTCACTTGCTTCAGGTCGGGCCCGAAGCCAGGCTCAGCGACTTCACCCGGGGGCGGCTCGGGCAGACGCTGCGTACCTTTCAGATGATTGAGAAGGCTGACAAGATCGGGCGCGGCGAGCACCGGCACTCCGCTCGCCCAGCGCGCCTCGCTCCCCTGCGCGGCAGGACAGATCAGGCCGGCCTCCTGCTCGCTGGCATGGATCGCGGCGAGAAGCACGCCGGGGGAGGGCGCGATTCGGCCGTCGAGTGCCAGTTCGCCCACTGCCACCCAGTCACCGAGCTGCTCGGCATCGGTCACGCCCATGGCCGCCAGCAGCGCCAGCGCGATCGGCAAGTCGTAGTGGCTGCCTTCTTTCGGCAGGTCGGCGGGCGACAGGTTGATGGTGATCCGCTTGGGCGGAAGCGACAGGCCCATCGCCGAAAGCGCCGCCTGCACCCGCTCCTTGCTCTCGCCGACTGCCTTGTCCGGCAGGCCGACGAGGTTGAAGCGCGGAAGGCCGGGCGCGACCTGGCATTGCACCTCGACGGCGCGCGCCTCCAGACCGAGATAGGCTACCGTCCTGACCAGTGCGACCACGAAACCCCCTGCAAACAGCGGCTTGTGGCGACATTCGTTAGGCGAGTCGAGTGGCGGGGGCAGGCGTGGTGAACGAATTCGCAAGCATGTCGCTTGGGAAATCGGCAAGCCACACGGGTGCACGATCGGCACATGCGCCGCGCCGCCGCCCTGTCCGCAAGCATTTTCGCTGTGCTCGCCGTGCCCGCATCCGCACAGGGGCGGACAGTCACCACCATCGTCGAGGAATGGGTCGAGGTGGACGCGGGCGCGGAGCGGCTGTTGCCGGCCGGTCCGTCAGGGGTCATGGCAGGGCCGGCCTACGGGCCGTTCCGGGTAATCGACGAGAGGCGCGCCGCGCTGGTCGATGCGACGGATGCGTTTTCTCCGGCTCAATTCAAGGCGATGTTGCGCGAGCATCCCGGGATCGCCGCGATCGAGATGATCGAGTGTCCCGGTACCGACGACGATACCGCCAATCTGCAGCTCGGGCGCATGATCCGCGCCGCCGGCATTGCCACCCATGTTCCGGCTCGCGGATCGGTGCGCTCGGGCGCGGTCGAACTGTTCCTGGCCGGAAGCTCCCGCGTCATCGACGACGGGGCCGAGTTCGCGGTCCATGCATGGCAGGACAGCGACGGGCTGGAACCCGGAGACTTTGCCGCCGACTCGGCGGTCAACCGCGCCTATGTCGATTATTATCGCGAGATGGGGCTTGCCCGGCCGCAAGCCTTTTACGACATGACCAACGCGGTGCCCAACGATACCGCTCTCTGGCTGACGGCGCAGGACATGCGTGCGTGGCTGGGCGAGGGGCGGGATGGGGACGTGACTGTCGCCGCGCCAACCGCCGCGCTAACCGCCGCGCCCACCATCGCCTATCTTGACTTGGGGGCCAGGCTCCCCTAGTCGCGCGCCCTGTCAGGCGGTCGCCCCAACTCCAGCATTGGGCGGCGGCCCCTTTTTTGTTTTATAGCATCCGAGGTTCCGATGAAGCGGACGTTCCAGCCCAGCAATCTCGTGCGCGCCCGCCGCCACGGTTTCTTCGCCCGCAAGGCTACTCCCGGTGGCCGCAAGGTCCTGCGCGCCCGCCGCGCCCGCGGCCGCAAGAAGCTCTGCGCCTGATTTTCTGGCGCCTCGGGCGCCGGTGGCTGCCTGAGCAGCCTTGGCTCCAGGCCTAACCGACCGACGCGCGTTCGCGCTTGCGGGCTCCCGATGCGGGGGCCCGTTTGCTTGTGCGTCTTTCATATGGTGTGTTAGCCGACTATATCTCCTGAAATGAGCGTGGATACCATCCGCAAGCGGGCCGACTTTCTTGCGGCGAATCGCGGGATCCGGGTCGCGCGGCCGGGTTTCGTGCTGCTGGCCCATCCCAACGGCGGGCGCGGAGCGCGGTTTGGCGTCACCGTGACCAAGAAGATCGGCAACGCGGTTGTGCGCAACCGGATGAAGCGTCGCTTCCGCGAATTGCTGCGCGCGGTCCTGCCGGCGCGAGGGCTTGCCGATCACGATCACGTCCTGATCGGCCGCGATGGCGGCGTAGAACGCGATTTCGACAAGCTTCGCGCGGAGCTGGACGAAGCGCTCGCGCGTGCTGCGGCGGGCCAGGGCGATCCGCCGCGACGCCGCAGGCCCACCGGCCGATGAGGCAGCTCCTCGTCCTTGTCGCCCGCGCGTGGCAATGGGGGCCCAGCCGGGTGCTGCCGCCAAGCTGCCGCTACGCGCCCAGCTGCTCTGCCTACGCTATCGAGGCGCTCGAAAAGCACGGGGCATTGAGGGGTGGATGGATGGCATTGAAGCGTATAATGCGCTGCCACCCGTGGGGCGGGCACGGCTACGATCCGGTGCCGTGAAAGCAATTCGCCTCCAGATGACGACACGAACGGAATCATCCTCTTGAACAACCAGCGCAACCTTTTCCTCGCCGTGGTGCTGTGCGGCCTGCTGCTGTTCGGCTGGGAAGCCGGGATGAAGTGGTTCTATCCTGCGCCGGCCGTGCCAGCGAAGGAGAAGGTGGAAACCTCCGCAGCCCCGGCGCCGGGCGATGAGCCCGCGAAGATCAAGCGCACCCGTGAAGGCGGCCTGACCGATCCGGCGGCCGAAGCGCTCGAGCAGCGCGACCTTGCGACCGTCCTGAAGAGCCCGCAGCGCGTGCGCATCGCCGCGCCGGAGATCGCCGGCTCGATCGACCTCGTGGGCGCTCGCATCGACGACCTGACGCTGACGACCCATCGCCAGACGGTCGAAAAGAATTCGGGCCCCGTCCGCCTGTTCAGCCCATCGGGCACTCCGGCGCAGCATTTCGCGCAGTTTGGCTGGATCGGCACCGGGGTGAAGGTGCCCGACGGCAACACCGTCTGGCAGGCGACAGGCGGCCCGCTCGCCCCCGGCAAGCCGGTCATGCTGACGTGGGACAACGGCCAGGGCCAGCGTTTCGGCATCGAGTTCACGATCGACGACAAGTACCTGATTACTGCCAAGCAGACGGTCGCCAACCTCGCGCCGGGCGCGGTGGTGGTTCGGCCCTATGCGGTGATCAACCGGACCAGCGCCACAGCCAGCCTCGACCAGTGGACCATCCATTCCGGGCCGGTGGGCTATTTCGGGACCGGGGTCGATTTCGGCACCGACTATGACGACATCGCGGAAGCCGGCCGGATCACGCCCGAAGGCAAGGCCGGCTGGATCGGCTTCACCGACATCTACTGGCTTTCCGCGCTTGTCCCGCAATCCAACGCGGAGGTCGACGCCGACTTCCGCGGGCTCGGCAAGGACTTGTTCCGTGCCGACGTGATCTACGATCCGCTGACCGTCACGACCGGCCGCCAGATCGCCCGCACGACGCAGCTATTCGCCGGCGCCAAGGAAAGCGCGGTTCTCTCCTCCTATGCCGAAAACGGCATTACCGGGTTCGACAATGCGATCGACTGGGGCTGGTTCGGCATAATCGAGAAGCCAATCCTGTGGCTGCTGCGCACGCTTTACGGACTTGTCGGCAACTTCGGCCTCGCAATCATCCTGCTGACGCTGATCGTGCGCGGGGCGATGTTCCCGATCGCGCAGAAACAGTTCGCCAGCATGGCCGCGATGCGCGCGGTCCAGCCGAAAATGAAGGCGATCCAGGAACGCTACAAGGACGACAAGCCGCGCCAGCAGCAGGAGATCATGGCGCTTTACAAGACGGAAGGCGTCAATCCGCTCGCCGGGTGCCTGCCGATCCTGCTGCAAATTCCGATCTTCTTCGGCCTGTACAAGGTGCTGATGCTGGCGATCGACATGCGCCACAAGCCGTTCGCGTTGTGGATTCGCGACTTGTCGGCGCCCGATCCGGCGCACATCCTCAACTTGTTCGGTCTGCTGCCGTTCACGCCGCCCAGCTTCCTGGCGATCGGCGTGCTGGCGGTGCTCCTCGGCATCACGATGTGGGCGACCTTCCGGCTCAATCCGCAGGCGATGGACCCGATCCAGCAGCAGATGTTCTCGATCATGCCCTGGGTGCTGATGTTCGTCATGGCGCCGTTCGCGGCGGGCCTTCTGATCTACTGGATCACCTCCAACATCCTGACGCTGGCGCAGCAGAAGTACCTTTATTCGAAGCATCCGCAGCTTCGGGCGCAGGCCGACAAGGACAAGACCAACCGTGAACGCGCCGCCGCGCGCGATGCAAAGGCAAAGGGGTGACCGACGACGAAGCCGCAGCCGCCGCTGAACTTGAGGAGCGCGCGCGCAAGCTGCTGACGGGGCGGGTGGAATTCCTGCTGTCGGCCCCGCAGCTCAAGTTCCTTCCCGACCCGGTGGTGCCCGAGATCGCCTTCGCGGGCCGTTCGAACGTCGGCAAAAGCTCGCTGCTCAACGCGCTGACCGGGCGCAAGTCGCTCGCGCGCGCTTCGGTGACGCCGGGGCGCACGCAGGAGCTCAATTTCTTCGAAGTCGGCGACCCGCTCGAACTACGCCTGGTGGACATGCCAGGCTATGGGTTCGCCAAGGCACCGCTGAAAGTGGTCGATCGATGGAAGGCGCTGGTGCGCGACTACCTGCGCGGGCGCCAGGTGCTCAAGCGCACGCTGGTGCTGATCGACAGTCGCCACGGGGTGAAAGACGTCGATCGCGACATGATGAAGATGCTCGACGAAGCCGCGGTTGGCTACCGGCTGGTCCTCACCAAGACCGACAAGATCAAGGCGAGCGAGCTCGCGGAAGTCCAGGCCGCGACCGAGGCCGAGGCGAGGAAGCGTATCGCCGCATTTCCCAACGTTCACGCGACCAGCTCTGAAAAGGGCATGGGCATCGCCGAACTCCGGGCCTCGGTTCTGGCCGACGCGGAGAGCTAAGAACGGCGCCTGTTCCGGAACGAAGCGGCGGCTCGCTCGCTTCGCCCCGGAAACGATGGAGATGCCGATGACCGACCAGCGCGCCGCTACCCTATACCGCATGGTGCTGCCCGATCACACCTGCCCGTTCGGCGTGCGGGCCAAGGCCGTGCTCGAGGACAATGACTTCGCCGTCGATGACCGGATCCTGCGCACGCGCGAGGAAGTCGACTCGTTCAAGGAGGAGCAGGGTGTAGAGACGACGCCGCAGGTCTTCATCGATGGCGAACGGATCGGCGGCAGCGAGGAATTGGAAAGTTATCTCGCCGGGAACTGACTCCCCTCAGTTTTGGCACGTTAATTGCATACAGCATTCAGAAAGCCTTCGCCTGCTAGGGCGAGGGCATGGACCTGGACTTGCAACCCACCCGGCGCGCGTTCCTTGCGGGCGCCGGCCTGGCAGTGGCCGGAGCGGCCGCGCCCATTATCTCCGGACTGGCCGGACGTCTGTTGAGCCCTCCTGCGCCGGCGGTTCCCGCCGTGCCTTCGGTGCTGTCGGAACCCACGCTGCCCGATCCCAACATGCCGCGCCTGTTTCCCCGCGCAATGGCCTCGCTCGAGACGCATGCAGGCCGCATCGCGCACCGTGACGTTGTCGGGATAGTCGATTTTTCCCAGGCCTCGCGCGAACCGCGGCTGCACCTGGTGGATCTCGCTAGCGGCAAGGTGAACACGCATCTCGTCGCGCATGGCAGCGGTTCGGATCCGGACCGTAGCGGATGGCTGCAGCGGTTTTCCAACCAGCCCAGCTCGAACGCCTCTTCCCGCGGGGCCTATCTGACCGGCGAGGCCTACGTCGGCAAACATGGCCGCTCCCGCCGCCTGCACGGGCTCGATCCCGACAACAACATGGCCCAGCCGCGTGCGATCGTGATCCATGCGGCCAGCTACGTGAGCGAGGCGATGGCAGCTGCGCAAGGCCTCATCGGGCGCAGCCAGGGGTGCTTCGCGGTTTCGGACGCCGCGATCGGCGAAGTTCTCGAACGGCTCGGGCCAGGCAGGCTGATCTTCGCCTGGAAATAATTCCCGGTCAGGTGGCGAACAGGCTGTCGAGGGTGGCGAAGGCTTTCATCTCGATCGCATTCCCCGAAGGATCGCGCAGGAACATGGTCGATTGCTCGCCGGGTTCACCTTGGAAGCGGGTATAAGGCTCGATCTCAAAGGGGACCTCCGCAGCCCGCAGCCGCGCTGCGAGTGAATCGAAATCTTCCAGCGTCAGCACGACGCCGAAGTGGGGCACCGGAACGCCGTGTCCGTCCACGTGGTTGACTGCCGCGTCCGGCATCCTGGGCGGCGCGAGGTGGGCGACGATCTGGTGACCGAAGAAATCGAAATCGATCCATTTGTCCGAGCTGCGTCCTTCCGGGCAGCCGAGCAATGTCCCATAGAATTCTCGCGCGGAACCGAGATCGTGGACGGGGAAGGCGAGGTGGAAGGGGCGCAGGCTCATGCCTTGTCTCTAGCGGGGTTTTCGTTTTCCTACACCGCGCTGGTTTGCCAGCTTTGCGCAATGGACCTTGCCGAAGCCCGCCGCATCCTCGTCGATTTCGCCGCGGTGGCCCACGCCGAGGATGAAAAGAAAAGCTCAGGACTGTGGTCCAAGCGGTCCACCGTTCAGCCTCGACACTCCCGTGATGAACGCCTAGGGCGCGGGGCGGCGGGACAACAGGGCATCGACGTGAAGCTGATCATCGGCAACAGGAACTACTCGAGCTGGAGCTTGCGCGGCTGGCTCGCGTGCAAGCAATCGGGCCTCGCCTTCGAGGAACTGACGGTCAACATTTCGGGCGAAGAGTGGGAAGCCGCCAAGCGCGAGATGGGCGAGGTCCAGCCCTCCAGCGGAAAAGTGCCGGTGCTGTGGGATGGCGACAGCGTCATCTGGGACAGCCTGGCAATCCTCGAATACCTCGCCGACAAGGTCGGCCGCGACCGCTTCTGGCCCAAGGAGGACGCTGCGCGCGGCATGGCCCGCGCGATGGTCGCCGAAATGCATTCGAGCTACCTTGCGCTGCGGCGCAACTGCCCGATGAACGTTCGCCTGCGGCACGACGGCCTCGAGCTGTCGGACGCGGCGCGAGACGACATCGTCCGCATCCTGCAATTGTGGGCTGAGGCGCGCGCGCGCTTCGGCCGGGGCGGACCCTTCCTGTTCGGCACTTTTGGCGCCGCCGACGTGTTCTACGCCCCGGTGGTCAGCCGCTTCGTAACCTATGGCATCCGGGTTCCGGGCTTCGCTCAGGCCTACATGGAAGCGATGTGGGAACACGAGTGGATGCAGGCGTGGATCAGGGCGGCCGAGGACGAGCAATGGGTGATCGAACAGTGGGACAGCGTACCCGTCGCATGATGGCGCGCCTCGTCTCTGCCCTGCTGGCGCTGGCTGCGCTGCTGCAGCCCTCGCTGGCGCAGGCCTGGGGCTGGTACGGCCACCAGACCACCGCGCGCATCGCACTTGCCAACGTGCGCCCCGAGACGCGCGCCGCGATTGCCCGCCTGCTCGCGCATGACCGTGAGCTCGGCACCCCGCAGTGCCGCATCCGCGATCTGGCCGACGCCGCGACCTGGCCCGACTGTTTGCGGGGCGAGGGCTGGCGCTGGGGCTACACTTTCTCCTGGCACTATCAGACCGAACCGGTCGGTGAACCGTACGATCCGCGCAAAAACTGCGGCGGCGGCAATTGCGTGCTCGCGCAGATCGAGCGCAACCAGCGTATCCTTGCCGACGAGAGCCTGCCGGCCAATGTCCGGCTCGAAGCGCTCGCCTTCATGGTTCACTTTGCCGGCGACATCCACATGCCGCTCCATTCGGGCGACAACGACGACAAGGGCGGCAATGCGGTCGAAGCGATTTACGGCATCGCGCCGGGCCTGAACCTTCACTCGGTGTGGGACAGCGCGCTGGCCGAGCGCGCGATTTCAGGTGCCACCCCCCCGCTCGTGCGCCGCTATACTCCTCATGAACGCGCCGCGCTGGGTGGCGGTGTACCGGCTGACTGGGGCCGCGAAAGCTGGGAGTTGGCGCGCACATTCGTCTATGCAAACGCCCTCGGACGCGAACTTGCGCCGGGCGAGAAGTCTCCCGAGGAAGCAACCCTTTCGCAGGAAGCGATCGTCGCTGCCATACCGGTGGCGGAACGGCGCATCGCCCAGGCCGGGGTCAGGATAGCTTCGCTGCTCGATACAGCCTTTGCCGCGGGCCCGCTTCCCGGGACAGCGCGATGACCGACGTCGCAGAACTCGCCGAACGGTTGATCGCTTGCCCGAGCGTCACTCCGGCTTCCGGGCTGGTCTTCGATGCGCTCGAGGCGATGCTCGCCCCGCTTGGCTTCGAAGTCGACCGCTTCGTGGCGGGCGTAGGCGCCGACGCGGTGGAGAACCTGCTGGCAGTCCGTCGCGGCCCGTCCGGAAGTCGGCACTTCGCCTTTGCCGGCCATCTCGACGTGGTTCCACCGGGGGAGGGATGGTCGACTGCGCCGTTCCTGCCCGAGCGGCGCGGCGACCTCCTCTACGGGCGCGGTGCGGTCGACATGAAAGGTGCGATCGCCGCTATGGTCGCGGCCGTCGCGCAGGTCCCTCGGGAGGCGGGGACCGTCAGCTTCATCATCACCGGGGACGAGGAGGGGCCGGCTCTTCACGGCACCCGCGCGCTGATCGATCGAATTCGCGCGCGCGGAGATCTCCCCGACCTGTGCCTGGTAGGCGAGCCCACTTGCGTTACGCGGCTGGGCGACATGGCGAAAATCGGCCGCCGCGGATCGGTCAACATCTGGCTCGAGGTCGAGGGGACACAGGGGCACGTCGCGTATCCTCACCTGGCGGACAACCCGATCCCGCGGCTGGTGGCGATGCTCGCGGAACTCGACGCGTTGGTGCTCGATCAAGGGACCGAATGGTTCCAGCCTTCGAACCTGGAGATTACGGATCTCGAGGTCGGCAACCCGGCGCACAACGTGGTGCCGGCAACGGCAAAGGCGCGGATTTCGATCCGCTTCAACGCTCTCCACACCGGCGAGCAGCTGTCCGAGCTGGTTTCGGCCATCGCCGCGAAGCACGGCGGTACCGCCCGCGCGGTGGTGAGCGGAGAGGCGTTCCTGACTCCGCCGGGTGCGTTTTCCGACATGCTCGCCAGCGCGATCGAGGCCGAGACCGGGATCGTTCCCGAGCTGTCGACCACCGGCGGCACTTCCGACGCGCGCTTCCTCAAGGACCTGTGCCCGGTGATCGAATTCGGGCTGCTCAACGCCACGATGCACAAGCTGGACGAGGCGGTTGCGGTCGCGGACCTCGACCAGCTCGCCCGAATCTATGCCAGGATCGTCCAGGACGCGCTGATTGTGCCCGCCACGGGCGGCTGATAGCAGCGGGCACGAACAGGGGAGAAGATATCGCAATGGTCGCCACCACCATGCCTGACACGACGCCGCGCCGGGGGCCGCTCGGCTGGATGCTCTATGCGCTCAGCCGCCACCTCACCGCGTCTATCATGGTCGGCATGGTGCTGGGCGTAGTCGTCGGATGGTTGGTCAACCAGCAACTGCTCACCGGCATCATGGATGCCGAACACTGGGCGCGCAGCTTTCAGATGCTGTCGACCATCTTCCTGAATCTGATCAAGATGCTGGTCGCCCCCCTCGTGCTGGCGACGATCGTGTCCGGTCTTGCGCACATGGGCGATAGCAGCGCCGTCGGCCGGATCGGCTTCCGCGCGATCCTGTGGTTCATCGTCGCCAGCCTGATCTCGATCAGCCTCGGCCTTGTGATGGTCAACCTGTTCCAGCCCGGGGCCGGGGTCGACGTCACAGCCCCGGCGCAGGCCATCGGAGAGGTCAAGAAGCTCGATTTCTACGAGTTCATCGAGCACGTCTTCCCCAAGAACGTGGTCGGGGCGATGGCGGACAACAACGTCCTGCAGATACTGGTCTTCGCGCTGTTCGCAGGCGTGGGGCTGACGGCCCTTGGCGAGCGCGGCCTGCCGCTGGTGAGGGCCGCCGACACGCTTGCCGAACTGATGCTGGAGATTACCGGCTACGTCATGCGCTTCGCGCCGTTCGCGGTGTTCGGCGCACTTGCCAATGTCGTGGCCAAGAACGGGCTCGGCATTCTTGGTACGTATGCCCGGCTGCTCGGCGAATTCTACTTCGCGCTGGCGATCCTGTGGGTGATCCTGCTGCTTGCCGGCTGGGTGGTACTGCGCGGCCGCGCTTTCCAGCTCGTCCGCTACATCCGCCAGCCGGTGCTGATCGCGTTCAGCACGGCATCGAGCGAGGCGGCGATGCCGCGTTTGTTCGAGCAGCTCGACCGGTTCGGCATTCCCCGGCGCATCTCGGGCCTGATGATCCCGCTTGGCTACAGCTTCAACCTCGACGGTTCGATGATGTATGCCAGCTTCGCGACGATCTTCATCGCGCAGGCCTACGGGGTCGACCTCTCGATCGGAACGCAGATCGCCATCCTCCTCACGCTGATGATCAGCTCGAAGGGCATTGCCGCGGTCCCCCGCGCGAGCCTGGTCGTTATCGCGGCTACCCTGGTGATGTTCGACCTGCCGGCAGAAGGCATCGCGCTGGTGCTGGCGATCGACCAGTTCCTCGACATGGGCCGCACCGCCACCAACGTGTTCGGCAACGCGGTCGCGACCAGCGTCATCACCAAGTGGGAAGGTATGCTCCAGCCGATGCGCGATCCCGATGCGGACGAGGACGTTGCGCCGAGTCGTACATCGTCGGAAGGGCGGCAGGGCTTGAACCTGGATCCGGACGCGAACCTCTAGGAACCGGTCTTGGCAGCGGGCGCGGGCGTCTTGGGGCGATAGGCGCACAAGTCCGCCACCGCGCAGCGCCAGCACTCGGGCACGCGCGCCTTGCAGGTATAGCGGCCGTGCAGGATCAGCCAGTGGTGGGCGTGGCGTCGGAAAGGCTGGGGTACGCGTTTGTCGAGCTTCGCCTCGACCTCTTCGGGCGTCTTGCCGCGAGCCAGGCCGGTGCGGTTTCCGACGCGGAACACGTGAGTGTCCACCGCGAACGTTTCCTCCCCGAAGGCGCAGTTGAGCACGACGTTCGCTGTTTTGCGTCCGACGCCGGGCAGGCGCACCAGTTCCTCGCGGGTCGCCGGCACCTGGCCGCCGAATTCGTCGACCAGCATCCGGCTGAGCGCGATGACGTTCTTCGCCTTGGTGTTGAATAGGCCGATCGTCTTGATGTGCTCCTTGAGCCCCTCTTCCCCCAGCGCGATCATCTCCTGGGGCGTGCGGACCTCGGCGAACAACCGCCGGGTCGCCTTGTTCACGCCGACGTCGGTGGATTGCGCGCTCAACGCGACGGCCACGACCAACTGAAACGGACTGCCGAACTCGAGCTCTGTCTCCGGGGATGGGTTATCTTCGGCTAGACGGCGGAAAAACTCGAAAATCTCTGCCTTCGTCAAAGACCAAGCACCTGTGGCATCTCGTAACGGCCGGGACGGCGCCCGAGGAGCCAGGCAGCGCCCGTGACCGCGCCCCTGGCGAAGATCATGCGATCCTCGGCAGAGTGCGAAAGAGTGATCCGCTCCTGATCGCCCAACAGCAACACGCTGTGTTCCCCCGCTACCGTGCCGCCTCTCAGTGAGCCGAAGCCGATCGCTCCCCGTTCGCGTGCGCCGGTGTGCCCGTCGCGCCCGCGTTCGCTGTGCGCCGAAAGCTCAATCCCGCGGCCTTGCGCCGCCGCCTCTCCAAGCAGCAGCGCGGTGCCCGAGGGGGCGTCCACCTTCATCCGGTGATGCGTCTCGACCACTTCGATATCCCAGGCCGGCCCCAGCCGGGCGGCCGCCTCGCGCACCAGATGGGCCAGCAGGGTCACGCCAAGGGACGTGTTGCCCGTCTGCAGGACAGCAATGGCACCGGATGCCGAATCCAGCGCGGCCTGGTGCCGCTCGTCTAGGCCGGTCGTGCCGACGAGGATCGGAACGCCGGCGCCGATGGCGGCATGAAGATTGGTCTCGAGCGCCGCGGGTGAAGAGAAATCGACCAGCACTTCGCTCGCTTCGGCAAGAATGGCGGTGTTGCCGCCCTGGTCGACCCCGCCAGCGCATTCGTGGCCGGCCTCGGTGATCGCCCTGACGAGCGCATGGCCCATGCGTCCCTCGCTGCCGATTATGCCGATACGCGCCATTGCCACTCCCAGATCGCCATGCTTCATGCGCGACATGGGCACCATCCGCAACATCGTCATCCTCACCGGGGCCGGCATCAGCGCGGAGAGCGGGATCGACACTTTCCGTGCCGAAGGCGGATTGTGGGAGCAACATCGGATCGAGGACGTGGCGACGCCGGAGGCATTCGAGCGCGATCCCGACCTCGTGCTGCGATTTTACGACATGCGGCGGGAGTCGATCCAGACGAAGGAGCCCAACGCAGCGCACCTCGCCTTGGCGCGGCTCGACCGGGAATGGGCTGGTGAGCTCCTGATCGTCACCCAGAACGTCGATGATTTACACGAGCGGGCCGGAGCGCAGCGGGTCCTTCATATGCACGGGGAACACCTGAACGCATGGTGCACGGACTGCGACGCGCGTAGCCGCTGGACTGGCCCCTTGAAACAGCGCCCCGCCTGTCCCGGTTGCGGGGCGCGCGCGTTGCGGCCCGATGTCGTGTGGTTCGGCGAGATGCCCTACGGAATGGACAAGATCTACTCCGCGTTGCGCACGGCGGACCTGTTTGTATCGATCGGCACGAGCGGCGCGGTCTATCCCGCTGCCGGTTTCGTGCGCGATGCGAGGGAGCTTGGAGCCGCAACGCTCGAACTCAACCTGGAACGCAGCCAGGGATCCGGGTGGTTCGATGAAAGCCGTCTTGGTCAGGCGAGCGAACTTGTACCTGCGTGGGTGGACGAGCTTCTAGCCCCCCGGTGAGCCGCACCGGCCGCATTCGAGGTCCGGTGCAATGGTCATGGCGCGCATGCTAGCGGCGAGCCCATCAAGCAGGTAAAGCTTGCCCCACGGGGGCGCACCCAATCCACCGGTCCGTTGGAGGAGCACGCGGATCGCTTGCAGGGCCGCGAAAGTCCCGACCCACCCGGCCATTGCACCCAGCATACCGTCGTCGGCACAAGTGTCGCAGTCGTCGGCATCGAAGGCGTCGCCAACGAAACAGCGATAGCATGCCTCGCCCCCAAGGTGCCCGGCAAAGGCGCCGACTTGGCCCTGGAAGCGGCCAACCGCGGCAGACAGCAAGGGAATGCCACTTGCCACGCAGGCGTCAGACACCGCGAGCCGGGTTGCAAAATTGTCGGTTCCGTCGAGCACGAGGTCGGCGCCGTCGATTGCTTCGGTCGCGTTGTCCCGATCGATCCGCCGGTCGTTCAAAGCAACCTCGATCTCGCTGTCGAAGTTCGCCAGCCAGCGGCGGGCGGAAACCGCTTTTCCGTGGCCGATGTCGCGTTCGGCGTAAATCGTCTGGCGTTGAAGGTTGGAAAGCTCGACCTTGCCATCGTCGATCAGTGTCAAACGGCCGATCCCCGCGCCTGCGAGATACTGTAGCGCCGGGCTGCCGATCCCGCCCAGGCCGACGAGTGCAACATGTGCTTCGGCGAGTGTGAACTGCCCCGCGCCGCCAACCTCCGGCAGGACGATGTGGCGCGCGAACCGGTCGAGCCTCTCGGGCGAAAAGGTCGTCACGATCCGCGTCGTTCCTTGTGGAAACCCTGCATCCCCAGCCACCACTGCATGGCGATTACGGCGCCCTTGATCGGTTGGAGTCCTGCAATCACCATGGCAGTCGCGAGGGGCAAGACGAGGGCGCCGGCCACCAGCGGACGCATCTCCAAGTCCCCGGCAAGGTAGATAATCAGCGGCGCCAGAATGTGACCGGTGAGCAATATTGCGATGTAGGCCGGAATGTCATCGGCGCGTGCGAGCGACCAGTCCTGCCCGCAGGCCCGGCAGCGTTCGACCGGCTTGAGCCACTTGCGGAACAATTCCGCGCAACCGCACCGAGGACACCTGCCGGCCGCCGCGCGGCGGGCTGCTTGCAGGAACGTCGCCGGAAGCGTCTCGCAGGCCGGTTCAACTGGATGCATTGCGCCCCATAGCAGGGCCGGGTCAGCTTTCCAGCTGGCGCAGCAGGCTGCGCACGTCGCCGTCCATGTCGGCATCGCGCTGCCGCAGGTCTTCGATCAAGCGCACCGCGTGGATCACCGTCGAGTGGTCGCGACCGCCAAACTTGCGGCCGATTTCCGGGTAGCTGCGCGGAGTCAGCACCTTGGCAAGGTACATTGCCACCTGCCGCGGCCGGACCACCGCTCGTGCGCGGCGCTTGGAGCCCATCTCGGCGCGGTCGATGCGGTAGAACTGGCACACTGTGCGCTGGATCTCGTCGATGGTGATCCGGCGACGGTTGGCCGAAAGAATGTCGGTCAACTGCTCTTCGGCGAGCTGCAGCGCGACCTGCTGGCCGGTCAGCTGGGCATAGGCGATCAGCTTGTTGAGGCCGCCCACCAGTTCACGCACGTTGCGGGTGATCGTGCGGGCGAGGAAGTCGATGACGTCCTCGGGCACTTCGAGCGGAGCAAAGCGCACGAGCTTTGACTGCAGGATCGAACGACGCAGCTCGATGTCGGCGGCCTGGATATCGGCGACTAGTCCCATCGACAGCCGGCTCAAGAGGCGCGGCTCGACCCCGTCCAGTGCTTGCGGCGCTCGGTCGGCGGCGAACACCAGTCGCTTGCCTTCGGCGAGCAGAGCGTCGATCGTGTAGAGCAGCTCTTCCTGTGCGCTCGCCTTGCCGATGATGAACTGGATGTCGTCCACCAGCAACAGGTCGAAGCTGCGCAGCCTCGCCTTGAACTCGATCGTCTGATTCGATTTCAGCGCCTGGACGAACTCGACCATGAAGCGTTCGGCGCTGCAGTAGAAGATACGTGCGCGCGGGTGGGCCAGGAGGTACGCATGGCCGATCGCGTGAAGGAGGTGCGTCTTGCCCTGACCGGTGGCGCCCTTGAGGTAGAGGGGGGAGAACTGCGGAGCCTGGCTCGCGGCCATCCGCTGCGCCGCGTTGCAGGCGAGCACGTTGGCCTCGCCGGTGACGAAGGCGGCGAAAGTCAGGGAAGGGTCCAGCCCGACCGAAGAGGTGAAGCCGCGATCGCCGATGGTGCCCGCGGCTACCGCGATCATGCTGGTGTCGCCATCGTTCGCCGGGCGGCGGCCGTCAGCCAGGCTCAGCTCGGGGAGCTTGCGGCGACCGGGGTGCACCGTGATGCGCAGCTGGCGCACTTCGCTGCGAGCGATCTTCCAGGCGAGACTCAGCCGATCGTGGAAGCGGTCGTTGACCCAGTTCGCGGAGAACTCGGTAGGGAGGTATAGCTCTAGAGTACCCGTTTCTTCGCACAGGCTGCCGACCTGGATCGGCTTGATCCACTGGCTGTGGATTTGCTGGCCGAGATCCTTGCGCAGTCCCTGGCTGATGTCGGACCAATCCGCCGCAAGGTTGATCGCCTCCAGATCCTCCATGCCGTCCCCGCTGTTGCGCCGAGCAGCTTGGTTGCCGCTACTGATGCTATCCATTTCCAATCGCCGCCCGTTCATCTGAGCCTTGCTCTCGCCAGGCCCGTTTCCCCCGTGGACACAGCTTCGCAACACCGCGAAACCATTACGGAATCGAGGGCGCCAAGGCGATCCAGTCCTGCAAGAGCCCGGGCCATCCAGCCCCGGGCGAGACACTTCTTTTCATCTTCGGCAGCAGGCTGGCAAGGGAGAGCCCGCAAAAAAAGTGAAATAATGGCGGTTGACTCGAGCAAACCCGCACGGTTTCATTCAAGTCTCTGAAAACGCACGGTAAACTGGAATTGTGACATGCGAATCGCGGGATTCCCGCGATTCTGCAAAAACCCGCCAGCACAAACGAAGACGCCGGCGCGTTTCCGCGCCGGCGTCGTTCGCTTTTGTTCTGGTAGCCGCTGCGAACGAACGCAGCGAAGTTGCGAATCAGAGACCCGCGACGCGCTTCGAAAGCCGGCTCATCTTGCGACTGGCGGTGTTCTTGTGCAGCACGCCGCGCGCCACACCGCGCGCCAGCTCGGGCTGGGCGGCCTTGAGGGCGTCTGCGGCGGCCTGCTTGTCGCCGCCGGCAATCGCCGTTTCGACCTTCTTCAGGAAGCTGCGGATGCGGCTGACGCGGTTGGTGTTGATCTCCGCACGACGATCGTTGCGGCGGATGCGCTTCTTGGCTTGCGGCGTATTGGCCATATCTGTCCTCGATGGGCCGCGGTTGTTACGGCCGAAATCCTGGCGTTTGCGTGGGCTATCGCGGCGAGCGGACCCGCCGGGAAAGGCGCGCCCCTAGCCGAGGAGCGGCGAATCGTCAAGCTAGCGCTGGCAGCGCGGACAAAACCAGGTGCTTCGCCCACCCTGGGGCAGGCGCCGAATGGTGCCGCAGTCCGGTCGCATGCAGGGCTCCCCCTCGCGCCCGTAGACGGCGAAGGAGCTGGCGAAATACCCCAGCTGGCCGTCCGGGCGCGCATAATCGCGCAGCGTCGATCCACCATCGACGAGGGAGCGTTCAAGCACGTCGCGGATGGCGGGGACCAGCCGCTCGAGCGCGGGCAGGGAGACCTTGCCGGCGGCCTTTCGGGGGTCGATCCGCGCGTGCCACAGGGCCTCGCACACGTATATGTTGCCAAGTCCGGCGACGATGCCCTGGTCCAGCAGGAGCAGCTTTACCGCCTGCTTTCGGCTCGCGAACGCTTCCTTGAGGTGGCGGGCGGTGAGATCCTCGCCAAGCGGTTCCGGACCCATTCCGGCGAAGGCCGGCCACTGGTCGAGCGCAGCTGTGTCGACCACATCGACGAATCCGAACCGCCTGGCGTCGTTCAGTGCGTATCGATGGTTCTCCGTCTCGAGAACCAGGTGGTCGTGCTTGTCGAGGTCTTCGGGATCGATCCGCCACCGTCCGCTCATGCCAAGATGGAAGATAAGCGTCGCCTCACGGTCGGTATGGATAAGGCCATACTTCGCGCGCCTGCCGAGACCGGTGACCCTTGCACCGGTGAGTCGCTGGACGAGGTCGGGGGGAAAAGGGCGGCGCATGTCCGGCCGGTTGACCGACACTCTCTCGATGCGCGCACCGTCGAGCGAGGCGGCCAGTCCGCGCACGGTGGTCTCTACCTCGGGAAGCTCGGGCATGGAGCGCGTCTAACACCCTTTGCGCCCTTCGCAATTGCTCCTAAGGCGCCTTCCATGAGCGAGACGGTTTCTTTCGGCTATCAAGAGGTTCTCCCGGAGGAGAAGACCCGCCGGGTGGGCCAGGTATTTTCGGGCGTCGCGGCGAAGTACGACGTGATGAACGACGCGATGAGCGCGGGCCTCCACCGGCTGTGGAAGGATACGTTCGTGCGCCGGGTGAAACCGCGGGCAGGGGAAGCCATCCTCGACATGGCCGGGGGCACCGGCGACATCGCCTTCCGCCTTGCCGACCGCGGTGCCAGCGTGACGGTAGCGGACATCAACCAGGAGATGCTCGACGTCGGCGTGGAGCGCGCGCTCGAGCGCGGCATCGACGGTCTCGTCTGGAGCCGCCAGAATGCCGAAAGCCTGAGTTATCCCGCACGTGTGTTCGACGCCTATACGATCGCCTTCGGCATCCGCAACGTGACGCACATCGACCGTGCCTTGGCGGAAGCGCACCGCGTTCTGAAGTACGGGGGCCGGTTCTTCTGCCTGGAGTTCTCGACCACCCAGTGGCCGGGCTTCGGGGACGTCTACGATTTCTACTCGCACAAGGTCGTGCCCCAAATCGGGCAGGCGATCGCGGGAGATGCGGAAAGCTATCGTTATCTGGTGGAATCGATCCGCCGCTTCCCCTCGATGCCCGAATTCGAACGAATGATCCGTCAGGCAGGATTCGTGCGCACGAAGGTTGAACCGATCCTTGGCGGCCTGGTCGCGATCCATTCGGGGTGGAAAGTCTAGCGTGACCCGTCCCGCGACGCACATCTGGCGCCTCCTCAGGTGGGGTCGCGCACTGGCGCGGCACGGCGCGTTGCGCGGCATCGAAAACGATCCCAACACGCCCACTCCGGTCAAGCGTCTGGCGCGCGTCGCGCGGATAGGCACGATCCAGCCGCGCGAGCCCGATTATGCCACCGCGTTCCAGGACATCGGCCCCGCGGCGATCAAGCTCGGCCAGTCGCTCGCGACCCGCCCCGATCTCGTGGGGGACGCGGCGACGCACAACCTCATGCTGTTGCAGGACAGCCTGCCTCCGGTGGCCTTTGCCGAGATAGAGGCAGAGATCGCGCGCAGCTTCGACCGACCCGTAACTGACCTCTTCGCGTCGATCGATCCCGAACCGGTCGGGTCGGCCTCGATCGCCCAGGTGCACCGCGCGGTGACCACCGACGGGCGCCAGGTAGCGATCAAGGTGCTCCGGCCGGGCATCCGGGAGCGGTTCGCGGACGACATCGCGACCTATGAATGGGCCGCCGCTCACCTGGAGGCATTCGGTGGCGAAGCGGCTCGCCTGCGTCCCCGGCTGACGATCGCCAACTTCAAGCGATGGACCAACAGCGAGCTCGACCTCCGGCGCGAAGCGGCTTCGGCAAGCGAACTCGCCGAAGCGATGAAGGGATTTGCGGGATATTGCGTCCCCTCGGTCGACTGGGACCGAACCAATGGCCGGGTGATGACCATCGAATGGATCGATGGGGTCAAGATTTCCGACCGGGCCGCGCTCATCGCCGCCGGGCACGACCTGCCCGAACTTGCCCGCCGACTGGTGCTCGCTTTTCTCCAGCAGGCAATCAGCGCAGGGTTCTTCCACGCCGACATGCACCAGGGGAACCTGTTCGTGCGCGGCGATGGGACCATCGTGGCGATCGACTTCGGCATCATGGGCCGGATCGACCGCCGTGCGCGCCAGTGGCTGGCCGAAATCCTCTACGGTCTGATTACTGGAAACTACCGCCGCGTGGCGGAAATCCATTTCGAGGCCCAGTACGTGCCGAGCTACCACTCGGTGGCGGAGTTCGCGACGGCGCTGCGTGCAGTGGGCGAGCCGATGCGCGGAAGGCCCGTGAGCGAGCTGTCGGTCGGGCAGATGCTCGACGGCTTGTTCGCGATCACCCGTGACTTCGACATGCAGACCCAACCGCACCTGCTGCTGCTGCAAAAGACCATGGTGATGGTGGAGGGCCTTGCCACGAGCCTCGACCCCAAGATTAACATGTGGGACGTCTCGGCTCCCTTCGTCCGCGAATGGATTCGTGACGAACTAGGGCCGGAGGCCGCCCTAGCAAACCGCCTGCGAACCGATTTCGAGACACTTTTGCGACTGCCCGAACTGGTCCGCCGGATCGAGGACCGCTATCCTGCGCGTGGGGGCGCTCCCGATCCGCAGCCATTGCCCGTCATTCCCCTGATGTGGGAGCGAAAAGGCTCCGACCGGCGTTGGCCCGGCTACCTGGCAGCGGCAGTGGCTGGTGCCGGGATCGTCGCAGCCGCGTTCGCGGCAGGATTGTTCTAGGTCAGCCGGTGAGGCAGCAGGCGGCTGCCGAAAAGCGACAGGACCACCGCCAACGCTTCTACAAGCATCGGCGGGAAGAAGCCCGGGTAGGTCCCGTCCGCAACCACGCTCACAATCCTGCCGAAGAGGGCGACGCCGAAGATGGCGGCCGGGACCAGCAGCAGGTCGCCGTTGCGCTTCCATGCGCCCCAGATCATCGCCCCTCCGCCGACGAAGAAAAGGGCGGGAAAATCCGCACGAAGAACGGCGAGGCCGCCGGCGCCGTCTGGCGAGAGGTGGAAGCTGGTTACCGTGCTCGCCGGCATGAACAGAAAACCCAGGCCCATGACGAGGAAGAACAGGCCTTCGACGAAGATCAAAGCAGTCAGGATCAGGCGCATTTTTCCGTGTTTCCCCCAAATGTCCCTGCACCCCTGTTAACCCAATGGTCTGGGCGCGCTAGGGCAATCTTAACCAGCGCCCTCCTAGGACTGGCGCGAATTGTGGGCGGCGGCTAGTCTGCCGCGATGGTGGCGCGAGGGGTTTCATGCACGAGCTGGTCGGCAGGCGGCCGCAGCAGGAGCCGCTCCGGATGAGCGGGCCCAAGGTCCTGCTCGTCGTCGGCGGGGGCATCGCGGCTTACAAATCGTGCGAACTGGTGCGCCTGATCCGCCGCGGCGGTGGCGAGGTGACCTGCGTGCTTACCGAAGGTGGCAGCCAGTTCGTGACGCCGCTTGCACTGGCGGCGCTCAGCGAGAACAAGGTCTATACCAGCTTGTTCGATCTCAAGGACGAGGTCGAGATGGGACACATCCAGTTGTCCCGGGCGGCTGACCTCGTCGTGGTTTGCCCCGCGACGGCAGACTTGCTCGCCAAGATGGCCGCAGGCATCGCCGATGATCTGGCCACCACGCTGATCCTGGCTACCGACAAACCCGTTCTCGCGGTTCCGGCGATGAACGTGAAGATGTGGCTCAACGACGCCACTCGCCGCAATGTCGCCTGGCTGCGGGAAGTGGGCGTCGATGTGATGGAACCCGACGAAGGCCCGATGGCCTGCGGTGAGTTCGGTCCTGGCCGCCTGCCCGATCCCGAAATCGTCTGGGCCGAGATTGCGGCGCGGTTCGGCCTCGTCGCCGAATGCGAGCCCGAAGTGTCTTCGCAGGACCTGGCTGAAGAAGCGCTCGAGCCGGAGGCCGAAGTCGAAAGCTATGGTCGCTTGGGCAGTCTCTTGTCCTCGCTGATCCCGCGCAAGACTCCACGTCACGCCCCGGTCGAGCATGAAGAAGAATTCTCCTTCGATGAATTCGCGGTGGATCCCGCTCCACCGGAGCCTGAGGTTGTTCCCGATCTTGCCGGGCCATTGATGGCGAAGAAGGGCAAGGCGAAGGCCGCTCCGCCGACCGACGCTCAGGCTCTCAATCATATGGTCGTGACCGGTGCGGGCGACCAGCCGCCCGAACTGATCGGCGATCCACTCGCCGGCCAAACCGATTTCGCTATCGATCCGGCGCACCGGCCGCTGTTCGGCCGACACGTGCTGGTCACCGCCGGGCCCACTCACGAGCCGATCGACCCGGTCCGATATATCGCCAACCGGTCGAGCGGTAAGCAGGGTTTTGCCATCGCTGCCGCTGCTGCGGCGCTTGGTGCGCGGGTGACGCTGGTCGCCGGGCCGGTCACCTTGCCCACGCCCCCGGGGGTTGATCGAATAGATGTCGAGTCCGCCCGCGAGATGGCCGATGTCGTCAAGAAAACGCTGCCGGTCGATGCGGCGATAATGGTCGCGGCGGTAGCCGACTGGCGCAGCAAGGATTACGCGCCGGAAAAGATGAAGAAGCGCGGCTCCGCCCCGCCGGCGCTTCTGCTTACGGAGAATCCGGATATCCTCGCGCAGGTCGCTGCCGGTAAGCAGCGCCCCAAACTCCTGGTCGGCTTTGCTGCCGAGACAGAGGATGTCGTCGAAAACGCCAAGACGAAGCGCAAGCGCAAGGCGGCCGACTGGATCGTCGCCAACGACGTCTCCGGGGATGTGATGGGGGGCGACGCCAACGCGGTGCACATCGTCACAGGCGAGGGCGTTGAGGACTTGCCCGAAATGCCCAAGGACCAGGTCGCGCTGGAGCTTGCGGAACGCATTGCGGTGGCCCTAGACAGGATCGATCCGCGCGATGAGTGACGGTTCAAGCACCGTCGCGGTGCGACTGAAACGCCTGCCGCATGGCGAAGGTCTGGCGCTACCGGATTACGCGACCGATGGCGCGGCGGGCATGGACGTGCTCTCGGCCGAAGATGTGACGATTAGCCCGGGAGCGCGCCACGCCGTCGCGACAGGGCTGACCCTGGCCATTCCCGATGGTTATGAAATCCAGGTCCGTCCTCGATCCGGCCTGGCGCTCAAGCATGGGATCAGCGTCCCTAATGCACCGGGTACGATCGATTCCGATTATCGGGGTGAGTTGAAGATTATCCTCATCAACCACGGCGGCGAGCCGTTCGCGATCGCGCGGGGGGATCGGGTGGCCCAACTCGTGCTCGCCCCGGTGGTGCGCGCCGCATGGGATGAGGTCGCCTCGCTCGACGAGACGGATCGCGGGGCTGGCGGCTTCGGGTCGACTGGCGGGCACGCGCGCCTCGGTTAGGCGACGCGCAGGCTTTCGAGACGCTGCAGATAGCGGGCCACGGTATCGATCTCGAGGTTCACCTGCGCGCCTTGGCCAAGCTCGCCAAGCGTGGTCACCTCGGCCGTGTGGGGAATGATGTTCAATCCGAAGCGAACCGAGCCGTCGGCTTGGTCTTCCACCGAATTGACGGTTAGCGAAACGCCGTCGACGGTGATCGATCCCTTGGCGGCGATGAACGGGGAAAGTTCGGGCGGCGCGATGATCGCTACCCTTGAGGAGTCGCCTTCCGGCTCCCAGTCCTCGACAGTTCCCACGGCGTCCACGTGACCCGAAACGATGTGCCCGCCAAGCTCGTCGCCGACCTTCAGCGAGCCTTCGAGATTGATGCGCTTGCCTTCGCTCCACATCCCGCTGGCCGTCCGGCTCACTGTTTCCGCGGAGACATCCACGGCGAACCAGGCATCGCCAGCGGTCCCGCCCCGCTCGACCACCGTAAGGCAAACGCCTGCGCAGGCGATCGATGCGCCGATGGCAATCCGTTCGGGATCCCACGAACACGCGATCCGCACGCGCAGATCACCGCGCTGCTCGACGCTCTCGATGGTGCCGATTGCGGTAACGATCCCGGTAAACATGCCAGCCTCCCTTAGCGCAAGCGGCGATAGGCGGTGAACGTATCACTGCCAAGCTGCGCCTGCTCGGCCAGTTCCCAACGTCCATGCGCCCCGTCCAGCTCATCGAGGCCGATGTCTCCAACCGCGCGCAGGCCCGCACCGATCAGGACCGGGGCGCGGTAGATTTCCAGCCGATCAACGAGGTCGGCGGCCAGGAACGATGCGGCTGTCTGCGCGCCGCCCTCAACGTAGAGATATTGGACCTCGGCCATTTCCATCACCGCATCAGGAAAGGCGATGGCGCGGAATCCGTCAGGGCAGGGCTCGCTGGTGAGCAGCCAACGCTCCGGGGAGCGGTCTTCCAGTCCCGGCAGTCGAACGTCGAGTCTGGGTGCATCGGCACGCCAGGTGCCCCCGCCGACGAGGATCGCATCGGCCTTTGCCCGGCGCGAGTGGACATGCGCGCGAGCGACCGCTCCGGTCACCCATTGGCTGGTGCCATCGGCGAGCGCGATGCACCCGTCGAGCGACATGGCGAGCTTGAGCGTAACGTGGGGTCGACCCAGCCTCTTGCGCGCCAGGTAGCCGGCGAGGCTCTCGCGCGCCTCGGTGGAGGGAAGGATGTCGGCGCGGATTCCCGCCTGACTCAACCGGGCAAGACCGCTTCCAGCCGTGCGTGGATCGGGGTCTTCGACCCCAACCACAACCCGCGCGGGCCGCGCCTCGACGAGCAGGTCGGCGCAGGCGGGGCCTCTGTGCGAGGAATGCGCACACGGTTCGAGGGTAACGTAGACGGTGGCCCCCGCCACATCCCCGGCGGCTTCCAGAGCAACTGCTTCCGCATGGGGGCGTCCGCCAGCCATCGTCCATCCGCGTGCGACCATCTTCCCGTCACGCACCACGACGCAGGCAACCGCAGGGTTCGGTCGGCTCAAAGGGCGTCCCCGTCCGGCGAGGCGCGCTGCCGCCGCCAGCCAGTCAGCATCAGACGGCAAAGTCCTAGCGGGGCTGGGCGGCAACCCCGGATCCCGGCTTTGCCTCGCGCGCCCTGTCGCGAGCAATCTGGCGCTCCATCGCGTCAACGTCGATTCCGGTGGCCCGCCCGAGCGCGCGATACGCGTTCTTCGCTTCTTCCTCGCGGCGGGCCTGCTCAGCCCTCAACCGCTCCTGTACCTTCTGGTTGGCAAGGTTGGACGCCGCAATCTCGGCATCGCTTCGGCCCTCCGCAAATGTCGAAATGAACGTTACCTGCGGCGGACGTGGAGGAACGATGACCCGTTCCTTGGTGAACTGATACAGCAGCACCGTCGTCAACACGGCAGCGGAGAGAAGGACGCCGAAGCGGATGCGCACTCGCTCGGCAATGACGGCCGCGAGCGCGACGCCAGCGATGAGCGCGAGGACGCCGCCCACGATCCAGTTCAGGCTCACCGCGTGATCAGTGAGGAGGAACAGCAGCGAGCCGGTAAGCAGCGCCGAGCCGCCGAGTATAGGCCAGCGATAGGGGTTGGGCCGTTTGAATTCGGTCCAGAAATCGACCAGGCCGGGGCCCGGGTTAAGGCGCTGGATCATCCGCATGGGTGGCAATGTAGGACCGCAGCCCGCATTCGGCTAGCCGAAGCTCGCATAGAGGGTACGCCCGTGCGCCTTGATCCAGGCGTCAGCCTCGCCGACGTCTCCTTCGAACAGTTCTTTCAATGCGGCGTGGAAGGCCGGGCTGTGATCGAAATGGAGGCAATGCGCGACCTCATGCGCGACTACCGAACGGCGGACATGGTCGGGAGCCTGGACCAGTCGCCAGTTGATCCTCACCGTGCCTCCTGTGGAGCAGCTGCCCCAGCGCCGCTGAGCCCGGCTGAGCAGCAAGCGTGGCACAGCGATGCCCGCCCGCTCGCTGTAGAACTCCAGGTCTTTAGTAAGCAGCGCATGCGCCTCACCCTCGAGCCAGCGCTGGAGGCGACCCGCGACCTGTTCAAGTGGCCCACCGAGGATGACGCTCCCGCGCTCCGTTCTAGGTGTGCGCGGGAACCCTTCGCGCCAGTCGATCTGCAGTTCCTGTCCCCTGTAGAGCAGCGTGCCGCCTGCCCCCGGCGCGCGACGCTCCGGCACGCGGGCGAGCTGGCCGGCAATCCACTCCGCCCGCGAGCGTGCGAACGCCAGCGCTTCGGATTCGGGACACCAGCGGGGCAGGGTGAGGCGAACCTCGCTGCCGTCCGGCGCCACCCGTAACGTGAGCCGCCGCGCCCGGGGATTGCGCCGAAGAGCGACCGGCAAGGACCGGCCACCCGCCTCGACCACGGGCTCGGCATCGCCGCGCCGCAGCCAGTCGATCACGCGGCCCGGCCTCTCGTGCCGCCAAGCTCTTCATCTTCGTCCGGCCACTCGACAATGTGATGCTCGAGCGGGCCGGCGTCGATTTCACTTACTACCCGTCCCGCGATACCGGGGCCGTCGCTATGAACGGTCTCGCGGTTGCCGGAGATCAGGTAGTGCCACCGGGGCAACGGCCTTCCGTCGCCTCGCAGGCGGTAGGCGCAAGTATCCGGAAGCCAGCTCACCTGCCGCACCAGTCGGGGCGTCAGCCGCAGGCAATCGGGGACGAATGCCTTGCGATGACGATAGTCGCGGCACAGGGCTGTCCCGGTATCGAGCAGCTTGCAGGCGACATTCGTGTGGGCGATTTCGCCCGTGTCCTCGTCTTCCAGTTTATGAAGGCAGCAGCGGCCGCAGCCGTCGCACAGCGCCTCCCACTCTTCACGGGTGAGCTCGCTCAGCGGGAGCTCCCAGAACTTGTCTCTCAACTCACCCATTTCGCGAGTTCCCCGGCCACCGCATTGGCTCCCTGGTCGGTCGGCAGCGTGGCGAGCGGCTTGCCCTGTGGGTCGAAAAGATAGGTGATCGCGGAGTGGTCGACGAGATACGCGCCTCCCCCTTCATCGCGCCCTTTCGAAAAATAAACCTTGAAGGCATCGCCCGCCGCCTTGAGCTGTTCCGGCGTGCCGGTGAGGCCAACGATCTTCGGATCAAACGCTGATACGAATTGGCCGATCACCTGCGGAGTGTCACGCGTAGGATCAACGCTGATGAAGATTTGCTGCACCTTCGCGCCGAGATCGGGGTGAGCCTTGCGGAATTCGCGAAGTCCTTGCGCTGTGCGCTGCACGTCGGTCGGGCAGATATCCGGGCAAAAAGTGTAGCCGAAATAGACGATTGCGTACTTGCCGCGGAAATCTTTCCACTCGCGGGTCTGGCCATGCTGGTCCGTCAGGGTGAAATCACCACCGATTGCCGCTCCGGCAAGCGGTGGTTCTTCTGCCGGCCCCGACGCGACCTGGCATGCGGCGAGGAGGAACAGGGCGGCAATTGCGACGAGGCGGGGCATGGCGTCGCGGTTCATGGTCTGCTAACCGGCTGGCGGCAAGGGCGACCGATCATTTCGTCACTCGCTTTCCGGTTTTTGCAAAGGGGCAGAATGATGTTGCCGGGCGTTTTCCGCAAAGTGGCCTTCGCCTTGGTCGCTGGCCTTTCGCTGACTGCGGTGCCCGCCGCTGCGCAGTTCACCGACGGCTACAACTTCCTGCAGGCAGTCAAGGACCGGAACGGAACGAAAGCGATCGAACTGCTGAGTGAACCGGGCAGCACCCTTATCGTCACGCGCGACCAGACCACGGGCGAGACCGCTCTGCACATCACGGTGCGGCGCCGCGACGAGACCTGGACCAAGTTTCTGCTGGATCGGGGAGCCAATCCCAACCTCGCCGACAAGAAAGGCGTCACGCCGCTCGCCCTCGCGGCCAGCCTGGGCTTCGTCGAAGGGGTCGAACTGCTGGTCAAGAACGGCGCGCGAGTAGATGTGCCCAATTCGGCCGGTGAAACCCCGCTGATCTCGGCGGTTCACCGGCGCGACATGGCCATGATCCGGCTGCTTCTGAAGAATGGAGCAAATGCCGACCGGACAGACAATTCCGGACGATCCGCGCGAGATTACGCGAAGCTCATGGGCGCGGCATCCGGCGTGCTCGACGAAATCGCGCGGATCGAGGCGGAGCGCAAGACTGCACCTGCCGCTGACGCCTACGGGCCGGATATCTGAGCATGGCTCACTCTGCTGCCAGGGACGACCTGACCCTCGACGAGGTCCGGCTGCTGCTTGCGCCCGGTATCGCCGATGCCGCGGTATTCGACGGTTGGACCGACGCGGCGCTCGGTTCCGCAGCCGAGATGGATGGGGTAGATCCCGATGTGGCGAGGCTGGCCTTTCCGGGCGGGGCAATGGACCTGATCGCCGCGTGGATCGCCAGCATAGATCTGGCGATGGCGGAGGCGCTGCCGCCCGCGACAATCGCATCGATGAAGATCCGCGATCGCATTCGCTCGCTGATCGAGGCGCGGCTTACGGCGGTCGCCGGGCGTGAGGAAGCCTTGCGCCGCGCGCTGGCAATCATGGCGATGCCGCAGAATGTCGTTCGCGCGGGCAAATTGGGCTGGGCCAGCGCCGACGCGATGTGGCGGCTCGCTGGCGACACTGCGACCGACTACAACCACTACACCAAGCGGGCGATCCTCGCTTCGATATACGCCGCCACCCTCGCCGTGTTTGCAACCGATGATAGCGAGGGCAAGGCCGAGACCCGGGCCTTCCTCGACCGGCGGATCGATGGCGTCATGCGGTTCGAAAAGCTCAAGGCGCAGATGTTGAGGCCGAGCGAGGAACGCTTCAGCGTGGCGCGGTTTCTTGGCCGGCTGCGCTATCCGGCGCGTTGAATCACTATTGCAAGTCAGTTGCAATTAAGGCCGCGGAGGCCTAGCTGTCGGCCATGACCCTCGAGGGACTCGAACGTGGCCATCGCGCGCGGATTGTCGCGGTGGACTGGAGCCGGCTTGCACCGGAGGACGGCACGCGGCTTCGCGCGCTCGGTCTCGACGCGGGGGCGCGCGTGGCGATCGCCCATCGCGGGGTATTTGGCGGACGGGATCCCATCGCGGTGATGATCGGGCGCATGACCGTCGCGGTCCGCAGGGTCCACGCAGCGGCGATGGAGATTGAGCCGCTATGAGCCGCCTGCGCACCGCGGCGCTGGTCGGAAATCCCAACGCCGGCAAGAGCGCGCTGTTCAACGCGCTCACCGGCGCGCGGCAGAAAATCGCGAATTATCCGGGTGTTACCGTCGAGCGGAAAGCTGGGCGAATGATCCTGCCGAGCGGCGAGCCGGTCGAGCTGGTCGACCTGCCGGGAGCCTATTCCTTCGATCCCTCTAGTCCCGACGAGGAAGTCACCCGCAAGGTCGTGCACGGCGAATTTGCGGGCGAGGCGACGCCGGAAGTGCTCATCGTCGTGCTCGACGCCGCCAATCTCGAGCAACACCTTGTCTTCGCACAGGAAGTGATTGCGCTGGGCCGCCCGACCGTGGTGGCGCTGAACATGATCGACCTTGCCGAGCGGGACGGGCTGGTCCTCGACCCGGCGGCTTTGTCGGAGGCTCTCGGCGTTCCCGTGGTGCCGACCGTCGCGGTCCGGCGGCGCGGGCTCGAGGAGCTGACCGCCGCGATCGCCAGCGCGGAGGAGCGCGCGCTTGTCAATGAAGCGCTTCATCAGCCGCGGCGAACACTCGCCGAACGGCGTTTCACGGCAGCGAGCATCGCGCGGGGCGCGATTCTGTCCGAGTCGGCCCAGCACCGGCTCCACGCGGGCCTGGACCGGGTGCTGCTGCATCCCTGGTTCGGCCCGCTGATCCTGTTCGGGTTCCTGTTCGTAATGTTCCAGGCCGTTTTCGCCTGGGCCACCCCGTTCGCCGATGCGCTGGAGTCGCTCGCCGGCATGATGGCCGACACGATCAACGACACCATGGGCGCGGGCTTCCTGCGCGACCTCATAACGCAAGGGGTGATCGCAGGCGTGGGCTCGGTGGTGGTGTTCCTGCCGCAGATCGTCATCCTGTTCGCCTTCATCCTGGCGATGGAGGCATCGGGCTACATGGCCCGCGCGGCGTTCCTGATGGACCGGATGATGCAGGGAGTGGGCCTGTCGGGACGCAGCTTCATCCCGCTTCTGTCCAGCTTCGCGTGCGCCATTCCGGGGATCATGGCGACCCGTTCGATCGCCGATCCGAAGGACCGGCTGACGACGATCCTGATCGCCCCGCTGATGACCTGCTCGGCGCGCCTGCCGGTCTATGCCGTCATCATCGCGGCGTTCATTCCGCACACCACCGTGGGTCCCAAGGGCTTCGAAGTCATCGGGCTCCAGGGGCTGGTGCTGTTCGGGCTCTACGTCGCCGGCATCATCGGTGCGATGGGCGCGGCGCTCGTCCTGCGGCGGACGGTGACGAAAGGCGGCGCTTCGGGCTTCATCATGGAACTGCCGCGCTACCAGATGCCGCTGCTCAAGGATCTTGCCATCGGTTTGTGGCAGCGGGCGTGGATCTTCCTGCGCCGGGCGGGCACGATCATCTTTACGGTGACTGTCGCGCTGTGGGTGCTGCTGAGCTTCCCCCGCGCCGCTCCGGGGGAGAGCCAGGTCGAGGCGTCGATCGCAGGCCAGCTTTCCAAGGGACTGGCCGTGGTGGTCGAGCCGATCGGCTTCAATCGCGAGATCGCGCTCGCGCTGATCCCCGCGATGGCGGCGCGCGAAGTGGCGGTGAGCAGCCTGGCGACGACCTATGCGGTGGACGCGCCCGACGAGGATGCCGCGGCGCAGGGGCTTGCCACCCAGCTGTCGTCGAAGTGGAGCCTGCCGACCGCGCTCGCCTTCCTCGCCTGGTTCGTATTCGCGCCGCAGTGCCTTTCGACCATCGCGGTTACCCGCCGCGAGACGAACGGGTGGAAATGGCCCCTGTTCATGTTGGCTTACCTGTTCGCGCTGGCTTACGTCTTCGCCGGACTGACCTTCTGGATAGCGACCGCGCTGGGGCTCTAGAAGGCTTGGGCATAAAGGTCGGCCGGCAGGTTGAGGGCGGGCCGGCCGGGCCCTACATCTTCGCGGGAATCATTTACGAGGCGCCTCGGATACTCGCCGGAGCGCCCGGGCTTTAGCGAAGGAACGAGTCAATGGCGGGCAGCCTCAACAAGGTCATGCTGATCGGAAACCTGGGGGCAGACCCGGAAGTCCGCAGCTTTCAGAACGGCGGCAAGGTGTGCAACCTGCGCATCGCCACTTCGGAAAACTGGAAGGACCGCAACACCGGCGAGCGCAAGGAAAAGACCGAGTGGCACACCGTCGCGATCTTTTCCGAAGGCCTGGTGGGCGTTGCAGAGCAGTACCTGCGCAAGGGCAGCAAGGTCTACATTGAGGGAAAGCTGCAGACCCGCAAGTGGCAGGACCAGTCGGGTAACGACCGCTATTCGACCGAGATCGTCCTGCAGGGTCCCGGCGCGGTGATGACGATGCTCGACGGTGCTCCCGGCGCTGGTGGAGGCGGCGGCGGTCAGCGCGGCGGGGGCGGCAACGACTGGAACCGCGGCCAGGGCGGGGGGTCCGGCGGCGGTTCGCAGGGCGGCGGCTGGAACCAGGGCGGCGGCTCGGGCGGCAGCGGCGGATCGAACTTCGACGACCTCGACGACGACATTCCGTTCTGAGCGCGGAAACGCCGCGCAGGCTCAGTTCGGCTTGAGACCCTTCAGCAATTCGGCGAGCGGGCCTTCCGCCTCGCCCTCCTGCGCGATTCCCGCTTCACGCCGCGCCGCATCGGCGTTGGGCCCTTCGGCGTAAGGGTCGATCGCCAGTCCCAGGCTCTGCGCGACCGCTTCTCCCAAGTCGAAGGCGTCGCCACCGAACTCGATCTCGTCGGGCTCGTCGGCGGGAAGCTCGGCTTCCTCCTCGGGATCGACGGCGCGAGCCTCGCGGACGAAACGCAGGATGAGCGGCTCTTGGATGCGGACCGGAAAATTCTCGTCCGACACTGCGCAGAGCTGGACGAGGTCGGCCCTCATTGTGCCACGCGCCAGCACGGCCTCTCCCTCGGGCTCGAACTCGAACTCGGCGCTCAGCGAGTCGACCGACACAATATCGAACCGCCGGGCGAGCGCGGAACGCTCCGCCTCGTTTGCCTCGATGGCGAGACGCTCGGGCGGTGCGGGCCGGACCCGGACCATGCGCGAGAATTCGGGCGGCGGGAAACCGGGCGTGTTCATTCGGCCACCTCTCCCGCCAGCAACCCGGCGTCCCCGGTGCGCTGGAGCCGTGCGAACCAGTGCGCCAGCCCTTCCGCCACGGCCGCCGCATCGCCGCCTTCGCGCAAGGTAAGGTTGCGGCGCGCCGCGTCTGCCAGCGCCGCGGGGCTTCCCTGCAGGCCCTCGCGGTAGGCCGCCAGCCTTCCGCCCATCGCGCCCATCAACTTGCCTACCCGCTTGCCGACGATCACGTCGCCCACCCCGAACTCGCGCAGCTGCCCGTCCATGTCCTCGACGAACAGCTCGGTCAGCAGGACCGACGGGGCGGCGAGGTCGGGGCTTGCCTCCATCCGCACCAGGACCGCCGACAGCACGGCGGTGACCATGTCGAACCGGCCCGCGACGGAGTCCGCCGCGCCGCAGTCCGAGTACCATTCGCGGCGGCGCGCCTCGTCGACGATGGCCCGCCACAGCGGGCGCAGGTCTTCGCGAGGATCGGGCTTCGGCGTCAGCAATCTTTTCAGCAAGCTCATGAGCGCCATCTCGCGCGCATTCAGCGGCAATTCAAGCGCGGGGGTACAGGCCGCGCCGACGCGCGATTGCCAGCGGCCCCCGGCGGCCCTAAGGCGGCCCTACGCGGCCCCCGGGGCGGCGCACGTAGGCGAGACCTCGATGGACGAGACGAAGAGGAATTCGATGAAGGCTGTTCGGTTTCTGGGCGCGGGCGCGCTGATGGCTTGCCTTCTGGCGGCAGGCGGCTGCGCTTCCATTACGGAGAACCGGGGCTTCATTGTTGACCGGACGCTGACCTCCTCGATCCAGCCCGGGATCGACAACAAGCAGTCCGTCCAGGGGACGCTCGGTCATCCCAGTTTCGAAAGCCAGTTCGGCCCGCCGACGTGGTATTACGTGTCGAGCGTCACTCACCGGAAGCCGTTCGTGAAGCCCCGCATCGCCCAGCACCAGGTGCTTGCGGTGCGCTTCGACCCGGCGGGCAATGTCGCCAGCGTGGAGACCAGCGGGGTCGACAAGGTCGTTTACCTTTCGCCGGATGGCGACGAGACGCCGACCGTCGGCCGCGAGCGCGGGTTCTTCGAGGACCTGTTCGGCAATATCGGCGCGGTGGGTGCGCCCGGAACCGGCGCGCCGGCCAGCACGGGTCCTTGATCCGGGCTGCTTGAAGCGCACGGGCCGCGCCCCATATCGCGCGGCATGGACGAGAGACATTCTGCCCACGGACTGGTTCCGTGGCACGGCACCACCATCATCGGCGTGAAGCGCGGTGACCGCACGGTCATCGCCGGCGACGGCCAGGTATCGATGGGCAATACCGTGATGAAGCCCAATGCCCGCAAGGTGCGGAGGCTGGGCAAGGACGGCAAGGTGATCGCCGGTTTCGCCGGGGCGACTGCCGACGCCTTCACCCTGTTCGAGCGGCTCGAGAAGAAGCTCGAGCAGTACAGCGGCCAGCTGATGCGCGCCGCGGTCGAGCTGGCCAAGGACTGGCGGACCGACAAGTACCTGCGCAACCTCGAAGCGCTGATGATCGTCGCCGACAAGGACGTGTTGCTGGTGCTGACCGGCAACGGCGACGTGCTTGAGCCCGAAGGCGGGATCGCGGCGATCGGTTCGGGTGGCAATTACGCGCTGGCGGCGGCTCGCGCGCTGTCCGATTACGAGCAGGATCCCGAAAAGATCGCCCGCCGCGCCATGGCGGTGGCCGCCGAAGTCTGCGTGTTCACCAACGACCGCGTCACGCTCGAAGAAGTCTGATCAGATGGATAACCTGACCCAAGCCCTTACGCCCCGGGCGATCGTCGCCGCGCTCGACGAGCACATCATCGGCCAGGCCGATGCGAAGCGCGCCGTCGCCGTGGCCTTGCGCAACCGCTGGCGCAGGCAGCGGCTTTCGCCCGAGCTGCGAGACGAGGTGAGCCCCAAGAACATCCTGATGATCGGCCCGACCGGCTGCGGCAAGACCGAGATCAGCCGCCGCCTGGCCAAGCTCGCCGAAGCGCCGTTCGTGAAGGTGGAGGCGACCAAGTTCACCGAGGTCGGTTACGTCGGGCGCGACGTCGACCAGATTGCCCGCGACCTTGTCGAGGATGCGATCCGGCTGGAAAAGGACCGCCGCCGCGAGGCCGTGCGGGAGGCCGCGTCGAAAGCGGCGATGGACCGGCTGCTGAAGGCGCTGGTCGGAGAAAACGCGAGCGAGGCCACGCGGGAGAGCTTCCGCCAGCGGGTCACCCAGAACGCCATGAACGACGTGGAGGTCGAGATCGAGGTCGAGGAGGCGCCTTCGATGCCCTTCGACCTCGGCGGGATGGGCGGCAACGTCGGCATGATCAACCTGTCCGACATGATGAGCAAGGCGATGGGCAAGGCGCCCCGGAAGCGCCGCAAGCTCAAGGTGCCCGACGCCTGGGACAAGCTGGTCGATGAGGAATCCGAAAAGCGGATGGACCAGGACGATGTCGCCCGCGTCGCCCTCGCCAATGCCGAAGCGAACGGGATCGTCTTCCTCGACGAGATCGACAAGATCGCGGTCAGCGACGTGCGCGGCGGATCGGTCAGCCGCGAAGGCGTCCAGCGCGACCTGCTGCCGTTGATCGAGGGCACGACCGTTTCAACCAAGTACGGTCCGATGAAGACCGACCACGTGCTGTTCATCGCGTCGGGCGCGTTCCACGTCGCCAAGCCTTCGGACATGCTGCCCGAACTGCAGGGCCGCCTGCCGATCCGGGTCGAACTGCAGTCGCTGAGCGAGGAGGACTTCGTCCGCATCCTCAGCGAAACCCGCGCGAACCTGGTGGCGCAGTACAAGGCGCTGCTCGGCACCGAGGACGTGACGCTTGAACTGGGCGAGGGCGCGGTGCGCGAAATCGCCCGCATCGCCGCGCAGGTGAATGAAAGCGTGGAGAATATCGGCGCCCGCCGGCTTCAGACGGTGATGGAAAAGCTGCTCGAGGAGCTCAGCTTCGAGGCCGAGGACCGCAAGGGCGAAACGGTGACGATCGACGCCGCCTACGTGCGCGAACGGCTGGGAGCGCTGGCGGGCGACAGCGACCTGTCTAAGTATATCCTCTAGCGGGCGGCACCGGGTTTCGGCCGGCTGTCGGCGAATCCGACGAGCCGCCTATTCGGCCGCCTCGGTCAGGTCGTCCCGTTCGGCCTGCTGACGGTTCCACATCTCGGCGTAGAGACCGTCGCGCCGGAGGAGCCCCGCGTGAGTGCCTTGCTCTGCCAGGCGACCGTGATCGAGGACGAGGATCTGGTCGGCGTCGGCAATCGTCGACAGGCGGTGCGCGATGCTGAGCGAGGTGCGATGCTCGCTCACGCGGTGGAGCGTGGCAAGGATGTCCTGCTCGGTGCGCGAATCGAGGGCGCTCGTCGCTTCGTCGAGGAGAAGGATCGGCGGATCCTTCACCAGCGTGCGGGCAATCGCCACGCGCTGCTTCTCGCCGCCCGAGAGTTTCAGCCCGCGCTCGCCCACCTCGGTGTCGAAGCCCTGCGGCAGGCGCTCGATGAACGGCATGATCGCCGCCCCTTGCGCCGCGCGCACGATGTCTTCGCGGGTAGCCCCGTCGCGGCCATAGGCGATGTTGTAGCCGATGGTGTCGTTGAACAGCACGCTGTCCTGCGGAACGATGCCGATCGCCGCGCGCAGGCTGGCCTGCGTCACCTGCGAGATGTCCTGGCCGTCGATGAGGACCCTGCCGGACCATGGATCGTAGAAGCGGAACAGCAACCGCGCGATCGTGCTCTTGCCGGCGCCCGAAGGACCGACGATCGCGACCTGCGCGCCGGCGGACACTTCGAAACTGAGGCCGTGGAGGATCGTGCGTTCCGGCTCGTATCCGAACACCACGTTGTCGAACGCGACCGTGGGCCGGCGGATCACCAGCGCGGGCGCCCCCGGCGCGTCGGCGACTTCGAGGTCGGTATCGATCAGCTTGAACATCGCCGCCATGTCGATCAACCCCTGGCGGATCGTGCGGTAGACCATTCCCAGCATGTCGAGCGGGCGGAAAAGCTGGGTGAGATAGGTCTGCACAGCGACAAGGTCGCCAACCGAAAGCCGCCCCTTGCTCCACTGCCAGACGGTAAAGCCCAGCGCGAACAGCATCAGCGCGTTCATGATCAGCGCCTGCGCCATGTTCAACAGGCCGAGCGAGTTCTCCGACTTGATCGCCGCCTCGGCATAGGCGCCGGCGGCCCGCCCGTAACGGTCGCGCTCGCGCGCCTCGGCGCCGAAGTACTTCACCGTCTCGTAGTTGAGCAGCGAGTCGACCGCGCGGGCGAGGGCGGTGCCATCGAGATCGTTCATCTGCTTGCGCAGGGCCGTGCGCCACTCGGTGATCCAGCGCGTGGTGGCAATGTAGATCGCGACCGTGATCGCGGTGGCGATCACCAGTGGCAGGCCGAACATCGTATAGAAGATCAGCCCCACCGCGATCAGCTCGATGATCGTCGGCGCGATGTTGAACAGCAGGAAGTAGAGCATCGCGTCGATGCTCTTGGTGCCGCGCTCGATCGTCTTGGTAATTTCGCCGGTGCGGCGCGAAAGGTGGAAACGCAGGGAAAGCTGGTGCAGCCGGGCGAAGGTATCCTCGGCGAGATGCTGGGTTGCCTCCTGCCCGACGCGCTCGAACACGATGTTGCGGGTATTGTCGAACGCGGTGCCGAGGAAGCGGGCCGCGACGAAGGCGATCACGAAGCTCAAGGCGACCCACAGCAGCGGGTTGCCCTGCGCCGCCATCGTATCGACCACCTTCTTCATCGCGAGCGGCGTCGCCAGGGTGACCGCCTTGGCCAGAAGCACCAGCATGAGCGCGCCCGCTATGCGGACGCGCAGGTCCCTGCGATCCTTGGGCCACAGATACGGCAGGAAGCGCTTGAGCGTCGCCCAGCCATCGTATTCGGGGCGGGCGGCGGGCGGGGCGTCAGGTGGCATCGCCGGCAGATGTGGGCGGCGCCCCCGCCTTAGGCAATGGCGGAGCGGCGATCCGGCTAGCCGGGATCGACCGCCTGCCGCGCGCTGCCCGGCGGCAAATCGAACAGGACGGTGCGGTGGGCAAAGTCGATCGCGACCCGGTCGAACAGTCTGAGGTCGCCTATTCCGAGCACCATCGCCGGTTTCCGGGAAAGGCCGAGGGCGGCAAAGGCCGGCGCGTCGGCGAAGGCGACGGAAAGATCGGACAAGCGCATCCGTCCGATGTCCACCGTGCGCACAAGGCCGGCCTCGCTCGTGATGGTGGCGCCGGTCACGTCGGTGGTGGTGACGTCCCCTCCGCGGCGGGCGCGCAGGCGCCGCTGCAGCGCGAGGTTGCCCATCGATCCCTGCGCACCCGTGTCGATGATGACCGCAGTGCGTACGCCATCGACCTGGGCGCTGGTGATGATCAGGCGGCCCAGCTTGTTCCGGGCGCGCACGACGATCTCGTAGCCGCGGTCTCCCCCCAGTGCACTCGAATCGTCCACCGCGATCGTCTGCTCTTTGAAGTCGACCAGAACCCGCAGGTCCTGCAGCAGGT
>NZ_BMKL01000001.1:2545000-2722680 GCF_014644315.1 Tsuneonella deserti
GGTGCCCACGCTCGTCGTCACCCGCAGCGCCGACGGCGCGGTCGCGGTGCGTAAGGGTGAGCGGGCCGAAGTGCCGGCCGAGCCGATCGATAAGGTCGTCGACACAACCGGCGCGGGCGACCTGTTCGCCGCCGGCTTCCTCTATGGCCACGTGGCGGGCGAGCCGCTCGAGCGGTGCCTGCGCCGGGGAGCGATCTGCGCGGCCGAGGTGATTAGCCATTATGGTGCGCGTCCCGAAGCCGACTTGCAGGCGCTGATGGCCGAAAAGCTGGGTCAGGTGGGATAGAGGGGCGGCGGAGGCTCGCCCCGGTAACCGATAAAGTGCCGTCTCAGCTGGGTGGCATAGACCACGCGGCGCAGGCAATCGAAGCGCGCGGCGGCGACGCCCGGCACGGGCTCCCTCACCGCGGTGTCGACGGGGGCGTGGCTGTATTCCAGCCATCGGCCGCCGACAGTGTGCAGCGCGCCGCCTGGTTCGAAGCCGCACCAGTCCTCGATCCGGTGTGCGAGGGTCTGTAGCGGCTCTCCCCGGCGCAGGCGGGGGACGCGCTCCCAGTCGCCATGGCGCTTGAGAACCGCGATTTCCTTTGCCATCTCGCGGCGGAAGAGCTCCTCCGTCACGTCCACCGCGCGTTCGGCGGCGGGATCGGCGAACGTCAGCCGGAAATTGCTGTCGAGCACGAGGCTGGCCAGCGCATCGCGGTCCAGCTTTGCCATGCGATCCCGTCCGACCCGTAGTTGGATCACCTCGATCTGGTGATCCGGCTCGACAACGAGGGCATACTCGTCCGGCCCGACTCCGAGCGCGCCAAGTTCATGCCGCAGGCCGTCGATTCCCAACTTCTCGCCCGCGGCGAATTCGGCTTCCTGCCGCGCCTGCCGCTGCGAAGGTGTCTCGGAGTAAACACCGGCGCCGTGCTTCGTCCCCCCGCATGCCACCGCGCCGAGGGCCAGCAGCAGCGCAGGCAAGGCGCGCTTCACGCTCAAGCCCCCGAGCGCTCCCGCGCGATCTCCCGCCATCCGATGTCGCGCCGGCAGAACAAGCTCGGCGCGTCGATCTGGTCGACTGCCGCATATGCCTTTTCCTGCGCCTCGGTGGCATTGGCGCCCGTGGCAGTGACCGCGAGCACGCGGCCACCGTTGGCGACTAGGCGATTGTCCCGCAGCACGGTGCCCGCGTGGAACACCTTCGCCCCGTTCGCCTCTGCCTGGCCCAGATCGATGGTGCCGCCCCTGGCCGGGGTGCCCGGATAGCCATCGGCCGCCATGACCACGGTCAACGCGGTTTCGCGCCGCATCTTCACCGGTTGCACGCGGGCAAGGCGGTTCTCGGCACAGGCCAGCAGCAATTCGCCGAGATCGTCCTCCAGCCGCATCATCAGGACCTGGCATTCAGGATCTCCGAAGCGGCAGTTGTATTCGATCAGCTTCGGTCCTTCGGGGGTCAGCATCAGGCCGGCGAACAGGACTCCCGAATAGGGCATGCCGGCATCGGCCAGCGCACGCACCGTCGGGATCACGATCTGTTCGAGAACTTCGCCTCGCAGCACCGGGGTGAGCACGGGAGCGGGGCTGTAGGCCCCCATTCCGCCGGTATTCGGCCCCGTGTCGCCCTCGCCGACGCGCTTGTGGTCCTGCGCGCTGCCGAAGGCGAGGACGCTGGCGCCATCGGTGAGCGCGAAGAAGCTGACCTCCTCCCCTTCCATGAATTCCTCGATCACCACCTCCGTGCCCGCCTCGCCGAACTGGCCGCCGAACATCTCGCCGAGCGCTGCTTCTGCTTCCTCGCGGGTGGCGGCAATGACCACGCCCTTGCCGGCGGCCAGCCCGTCGGCCTTGAGGACGTAGGGCGGGGTGAAGCCGGATAGCGCCGCGGTCGCTTCGGCAAGCGATGAAGTGCGCACATAGCCGGCGGTGGGGACGTTCGCCCGGCGGCAAAGGTCCTTGGTAAAGCCCTTGCTCCCTTCGAGCTGAGCGGCTGCCCTGGACGGGCCGAACACCGGCACGCCTTCGCCGCGCAGGGTGTCCGCCAGGCCATCGACCAGCGGCGCTTCGGGCCCGACCACAACGAGGCCGATGCCATGATCGCGGCAGAAGCGCGTCACCGCGGTGTGGTCGGTCTCGTCCAGCGCGACCAGCTCGGCGTGCTGCGCGATCCCCGGGTTGCCCGGCGCGGCATAGAGCCTATCTCCCTCGTCGGCCAGAAGGCGGGATTGCGCCAGCTTCCACGCCAGCGCATGCTCGCGCCCGCCTCCGCCCAGCAGAAGGATGTTCATGGCCGCTCCCGATTTTGCCGACGACGATGCCCGGCTGGTAGCGAAGGGCCGCGCCGGCGACAACGCCGAGCCGCTGTCGGTGAGCGAACTGGCCGGAATGCTCAAGCGCACGGTCGAGGACCGTTTCGGCTTCGTCCGCCTGCGCGGCGAGCTCTCAGGCGTGAAGCGCGCGGCATCGGGCCACCTCTACTGCTGCCTCAAGGACGATTCCGCGGTGATCGACGGGGTGATGTGGCGCGGGCCCGCGTCCGCGCTGGCGTTCCGCCCGGAGGACGGGCTGGAAGTCGTCGCGAGCGGGAAGCTGACGACTTATCCCGGGCGCTCGAAATACCAGGTGGTGATCGACAAGCTCGAGCTGGCTGGTGAGGGCGCACTGCTCGCCCTGTTCGAAAAGATGCGTCAAAGGCTCGCGGCAGAGGGCTTGTTCGCACCCGAGCGTAAGCGGCGCCTGCCCTATCTCCCCACTACGATCGGCGTGGTCACTTCTCCCACGGGCGCGGTGATCCGCGACATCCTTCACCGGCTCGCAGACCGATTCCCGAGCCGCGTCGTGGTCTGGCCGGTGCTGGTCCAGGGCCAGGGAGCAGCCGAACAGGTCGCCGCCGCGGTGCGCGGGTTCTCGGCCCTGCCGCACGGACACGAATTGCGCCCCGATCTCCTGATCGTCGCGCGCGGCGGCGGTTCGATCGAGGACTTGTGGTGCTTCAACGAGGAGGCGGTCGTGCGCGCGATCGCCGAGTGCGCGATTCCCACCATCAGCGCGGTCGGGCATGAAACCGATACCACCTTGGCCGACCATGCGGCCGACCACCGCGCACCGACACCAACCGCCGCGGCGGAGATCGCCGTGCCGGTGCTGCGCGAGCTTGCCGCCACTCTGGCCGATTTCGCCCATCGCAAGCAGCGCTGCGCCCTGCGACCGGTGGAGCTGGGACGCGAACGGCTCGAAGCCCGGGTCAAGCGCCTCCCTCAACCCACCACGTTGCTCGCCCCGCAAGCGCAGAAGCTCGACGACCTGTCGGAACGGCTGCGGCGAGGCCTGCGCGATTCGGCCTCGCGTTCGCGCGAACGGCTGCAGCACGACCGCGCGCGGCTGGTCCCGTCGCTGCTAACCCACCGGCTCGAGCGTGGACGCGACAGACTGACCGCGACGGCGCGCCTGATGGCCTCGCTCGATCCCGATGCCGTGCTCCAGCGCGGCTATGTCCGGGTGACCGGGGCCGAAGGACGCACGGTGACCGACGCATCGGCAGCACGGGGTGAGGCAGCCCTGGTGCTCAAGTTCCGCGACGGTACGCTGGACGTCGCACCGCTTTCCGGCGTCCAGCGCAAGCCGCGCCCTGTCCCGTCCGTGAAACGGCCCGTGGCGTCGCCGCGGCAGGACGATTTGTTCGGCTAGCCGCAAGCTGATAGGTGCTAGGTCATGCTAATGAAATCGGGTGAAACCGCCGCGCAACTGATCTTCGGGCCCAACGGATTCCGCGTCATGCGGCCTGGCACGCACGTGGTATGTGCCGTGACGGGCGAGGCGATCGCGCTGGAAGAGCTGCGTTACTGGAGCGTCGAGAGGCAGGAGGCCTACGCGTCGCCCGAGATCGCAACCCGGCGCCATCTTTCGCGGTGATCGTCCGCTACCCGCAACTCCTCGCCTTGGCCGCGCTCGCCGGCTGCACCGCGCCCGATGGCGCGGCCGAGCCGGAGACGACCGCCGTGGTCCAGCCAATTCCCGCAACTTCGCCGACCGCCGCACCAGTTCCGGCAGGGCCGAGCACTTTCGCGTTCGACGGCCAGCTGACCCAGGGCGGCTGGATTCGCGGGCAGGTCCCCGCAGGGACGCGCACTGCGGATCTCGATGGCCAGGCGATCTCGTTCGACGCGAACGGCCGCTTCTTTGCCGCTTTCGATCGCGACGCAGGACCGCGCGCGACGCTGACCGCCCATCTTGCCGATGGACGCATCCTCACCAGCCCGGTGGCGATAAGCCCCCGCGATTGGGCGATCGAGCGGATCAACGTCGCGCGCACGCCGGGCGGGCCGACCGAAGCATTTCTCGCCCTGAGGCGGCCGGAGCTGGCGAGGATCGCCGCGGCCCGCGCGCGAAACAGCATGAGCGACGGCTGGCGTCAGAACTTCATCTGGCCGGTCGAGGGACGCATTTCCGGGCGTTTTGGCTCGCAGCGGATCTATCGGGGGGAGCCGGCTGCCTACCATTCGGGCCTCGACATCGCGCCCGGGAACGGGGTCGCCTATGTCGCCCCGGCGGATGGAGTTGTGGTGCTCGCGGCCGAGCAGCCATTCACGCTGGAGGGCAACCTCGTGATCATCGATCACGGCATGGGCCTCAACAGCGCCTTCCTACACTCCTCGCGCCTCGCCGTGAAGGAAGGCGACGTGGTTCGGCAGGGTCAGCTGATCGGCTATACCGGAGCCACGGGCCGGGCCAGCGGGCCGCATCTCCACTGGTCGATCAAGTGGCGCGCCGCGCGGCTCGATCCGTTGCTGTTCCTGCCCCCGCGCTAGTCAGGCCCATATCCGGATAAGCAAAGGTGGCCGGATACGCAAAAGCGCGCGGAACCCCGAAAGGCCCGCGCGCTTTGCTGTGCCTTGCGGCGCGAATCAGGCGGCGGCGGCGCTCTTCTTGAGTTCGCGCTTTACCTTCAGCGCGCTCGCCGAGAGCTTCTCGTCGCTGGTCTTGAGCAGCCAGTTGTCGAGCCCGCCATTGTGCTCCACCGAACGCAGGCCGTGAGTCGAGACCCGGAACTTGAAGCTGCGGTCGAGCTTCTCGCTCAGCAGCGTGACATTCTGCAGGTTGGGCAGGAACGTCTTCTTGGTCTTGTTGTTGGCGTGGCTCACGTTGTGGCCGATCTGGCGGCCCTTGCCGGTGAGTTCGCAGATGCGCGACATGACAGATCTCTTCGCAAAAGTGGTTTCGGCGGTGCCGGGAAAGGCGCGCGCTTAGCCAAGGGCTCGCGAATCGTCAAGCGCCGGGCTACGCGGCTGGCATGATGCGCTGGCCCCTGCCCGACCCGATGCGCCGCGCACTGACGCTGGCGCGTGAGGCTGCCGAGGCGGGCGAAGTGCCGATCGGCGCGGTGGTGGTCAAGGATGGAACGATCGTCGGCGAAGCCCGCAATGCGCCGCGCGCCACCCACGATCCGACTGCTCACGCCGAGATCGCCGCGATTCGGGCCGCCGCCGCGACGCTCGGAAACGAAAGACTGTCTGGCTGCGAACTGTACGTCACGCTGGAACCTTGCGCCATGTGCGCGGGGGCCATCGTTCATGCGCGGATTGGCCGGCTGGTTTACGCAGCGCCCGATCCGAAGGGCGGCGCGGTGACGCATGGAGCGCGGGTATTCGACCACCCGCAATGTCTTCACCGGCCGGAAGTTGTCTCGGGCATCGGCGAAGGCGAATCGGCAGATCTGTTGCGCGAATTCTTTCGCGCAAGGCGCTAGAGCCCGCGCCAGATCTTGATCGGCGCGGCGTCCGCGGGGCCGAAGCGCCGGCGGTCGCAGCGCGCTGGCATGAAGTCCTTGCCGTAGCAGAGGCGGAGCTCCTCCAGCCAGCCGCGCTGGTTGAGCTTCACGCCAACTGCCTCCGGGCGCCACCCGGGATTGGCGGCAGCAAAGCGGTGGCGAAGCAGGCCCGCGCTCAGCTCGGGGTCTTTCGAAAGCCGGTCGAGATCGGGCAGCCGCAGGCCGTTGAATAGAATGCGCGTGACCTTGAAGTAAGCCTCCGGAGTGCGGACCATGCAAGCTCCGTGCTTGGCCCACTCGGTCGCTTGCAAGCGCGGAGAGGGCACCAGGCACATGTTTCGTCGCGCTTCGACAGAACTCAGCTTGCGCGCCGTGGGGCACCACTGAGGCCAGGTTCCGCGTGCTTCCGGCCACAGGCCGTGTACCACCAGGCCGAAGCGTCCATTGCGGGTCGAACATTGAAACGCCCCGGCAGCTCGCGCCCCACGACCGTTGCAGAACTCGGGCGACCAGCTGAGTGCGAGCGTGTACCCGGTCGGCCGCGATTGCCGCACCGGCCCGTCGGGATGGACTTGCGGCACCGATACCGCTTTCGGAACGCGGCACTGATAGGCCTGGGCGGACAGCGGCGCGCCGCTGGCCAGCAGCGCGAGGCCCAGCGCAATTTTCACAGCGGCGTGAAGTCGAGCCCGATGTCGGCCGCGGGCGCGCTCTGGGTGAGCCGGCCCACCGAAACGTAATCGACGCCGGTTGCCGCCTTGGCCTTGATGGTTTGGAGGTTGATGCCACCGCTCGCCTCGGTCGGCACGCGGCCAGCGACGAGGGTGATCGCCTCACGCAGCGTTTCGGGCTCCATATTGTCGAGCAGCAACCGGGTCGCGCCCCCCGCGAGCGCGGGTTCGATCTGCTCGATCCGGTCGACTTCGCAGATGATCTCGCGCACTCCGGCGGCGACCGCGCGGCGCACGGCCTCCCCGACGCTGCCGGCGACGAGGACGTGGTTGTCCTTGATCATCGCCGCGTCCCACAGGCCCATCCGGTGATTGCGCCCGCCGCCCATTCGCACGGCGTATTTCTCGAGATGGCGCAGGCCGGGAATGGTCTTGCGCGTGTCGAGCAGGACGCAGCGCGGATTGTCCATCGCGCGCACGTACTCGCGGGTCAGCGTAGCGACGCCGGACAAGTGCTGAACGATGTTGAGCGCGCTGCGTTCGGCGGTGAGCATGGCGCGCGCGTTGCCCTCGAGGCAGATGAGATTCGCGCCTGCCTCGACTTCCGCGCCCTCGTCGACCAGCCGCTCGACCGTCATCGCCGGATCCAGCGCGCGGAAGAAAGCTTCGGCGATCGGCAAACCCGCCACCACGATGGCGTCGCGGCTGTCCATTACGCCGCTAAAGCGCGCATCGGCCGGAATCACGCTCTCGCTGGTAACATCGCGTCCGCCGCCTGGAAGGCCCTCGCCGAGGTCCTCGGCCAAGGTTTCACGGACAAAGCGGTCGAGATCGAAGCCGGGGAGCGACCAACCCTCAATGGACAAAGCGGGCCACCACGTCGCGGTAGGACCGGCTGACTTTCACTTCCGCGCCGCTGTCCAGCACCAGGAAGCACTCGCCATTGGTGTGCGGCTTCACCTGGCGCACGAGGTTGAGGTTGACGATCGTCGAACGGTGGACCCGCTGGAAGGTGCGCGGATCGAGCCGGCGTTCGAGGTCCTTCATCGTCTCGCGCAGGATCAGGCTGTTGTCGCCGGTGTAGATGCACATGTAGTCGCCCGCGGCTTCGATGTGCTCGATCGAGTCAATCTCGACTCGGAAGATCTGTCCGCGGTCCTTGATGTTGATGAGCTTTTCGTAGCGGTCGGAGCTTTCGGCCGGCGCTTCGTCCGCCGCGGCGAATTCCTCGGCGGCGTCGGGAGCGACTTCGCTTAGCACGTTTTTGAGCTTCTCGGCTTCCTCCGCGCTGCGCTTTTCGGCGAGGCGCTGGCGCACCCGCTCGACGGTGTCGGCCAGCTTGTCTTCGTCGACAGGTTTCATCAGGTAATTGACCGCGTTGGCCTCGAACGCGCGGATCGCATGCTCCTCGAACGCGGTGACGAACACGAACAGCGGCGGTTCGATCTCCATCACCCCTTTGACGACCGAGAACCCGTCGAAGCCGGGCATCTGGATGTCGAGGAACACCAGGTCCGGCTTTTCGGTCTTGATCGCCCGGATCGCTTCGCGCCCGTTGGCGCAGGTGCCGATTACCTCGACATCGTCGAACTTCTGGAGGCGGAGTTGCAGGCCCTGGATGGCGAGCTTCTCGTCGTCGACGAGCAGGGTGCGGATGGTCATGCGGCAGTGGTTCCAATCGTAGGCGCCCGAAGGGGCGTCGCGGGTGCGGGAATTGCGGAAGCGGGCCGTTCGACGCCTTGCGTTTCACGCGGCGCTGCGGCCTCGAAGGGGATTTCGATGATCACTGTGAAGCCGCCTTCCGGCGGGTTGCGGATTTCGAAGCGGTGCTCCTCGCCATAGGCCTGTTGGAGACGATCGCGGATATTGGCCAGGCCGACCCCGGTCGAAACCGTGCGACCCACCCCCGCGAGCGACCCCGATCCGCTGCCGCCGCCGCCGCTCTCGCGCAATCCCGGTCCGCTGTCCGATACGGCGACCCGCAGTCTCTGTCCGACGAGTTGCGCCGTCAGGGTGATGGAGGCGCCCTCTTCCTGGGGGCTGACCGCATACTTGATCGCGTTCTCGACCAATGGCTGAAGCAGCATCGAGGGCAGGCAGGCGTTGGCCGCTTCCGGTTCAACCTGGAAATCGGTCCGCAGCCGTTCCTCGAACCGCATCCGCTCGATGCCGAGGTACAGGTTCAGAGTCTCGACTTCCTGCGCGATGGTCACCTTGCTGCCGGGCTCGCTCACCAGAGTGTGGCGCAGGAAGGCGCTCAGGCGGGTGAGCATCGCGTTCGCGGGCTCCGTCTGCTTGAGCAGCACCAGCGTGGAGATCGAATTGAGCGTATTGAACAGGAAGTGCGGATTGAGCTGGTAGCGCAGCATGGCGAGCTGCGCGCTGGTCGCCTGCGCCTCGAGCCGCTCGAGCCGGTCGGCCTGTTCCTCCACCTGGAGGAAGAAGTTTATCGCGTAATAGAGCGCCGACCACGCCCCAAGCAGCGTCCCGTCAAGGAACGCCAGTCCCACGATGCGCTGGGCAAATGTCGTTTCGCGCGTGCCCGAGAAATAGATGCCCTGCAGCCAGGCGTCGATCCCGGCATAGACCCCGACCGCCAGGGCAAGCACAACCGCGGTCGTGCCAAGGGTGACGAGAGCGGTGCGCTGCATCAGTTGACGGTAGATGACCGACAGAACGAGGCTGATCGCGAAGCCTGTCACCACCTGGACCAGCACGACGAGCAGCAGGTCCCACGGCGCCTGGTTGGCCATCGCGGACACTGCGCGCAGTGCGAACACGCCGCCCCAGCCTGCGAACTGCAGGTTCCAGAATGCGGCGTTCTTGTTGTCGAAGAACGGCGCCGGGCGGAAGGGCAGCATGACCATCTGTCGCAGCCCTAAACTAATGTCGCCCCCGCGTCAGACAAGTTTTGGCAAGCGCCTGCCCGATGCGCTATGCTGCAAGGCAAGGAGAGAGCCATGGATGTGACCGAAGATACGCTCCACGGGGCGGCAGAGCGCGCGAAATTCCGCGAGATGAAAGAAGGCACCGCCGAGGACTGGGCGATCATCGGGGCGGACTACATGCAGTTCGCAGCCGGGCTGCCCGATCGCGTCCTGGCCCATCTTCGGCTGCTGGATGGCGATTTCGGCGGCTTCCCGATCTGCCGGCTCGAGCATTCGTTGCAGACCGCCACCCGCGCGCACCGGGACGGGCGAGACGAAGCCTACGTGGTGATGGCGCTGCTTCACGACATCGGCGATACGCTGGGCACCTTCAATCACCCGGAAGTAGCGGCATCGATCATCAAGCCGTTCGTGAGCGAGGAAGTGCACTGGATCTGCCAGAACCACGGACATTTCCAGGGCTACTACTACTTCCACTACCTCGGCATGGACCAGAATTCGCGCGAGCAGTTCCGCGATAATCCCTCTTTCGACGCATGCGCGGAATTCTGCGAGAAGTACGACCAGGCGGCCTTCGACCCCGCTTACCGTAGCGAAAGCCTCGAGTTCTTCGAGCCCATGGTTCGCCGCGTAATGGCCCGGCCGATCAATTCGCTTTACGCCAAGGTTGCCGAAGCGAAAGCGGCCTAAGGCAAGACTTCGCGGATGAAGTGCGTCCGCCAGTCGGCGGGCGCACCGGCAGCGGACAGAGCTGCGATCTTCGGCAATTCGCCCTCGACGAACTCAGCGCGTTCGTCCCAGCCGTCGTGGGTCGGGGCGCGGAAGATCCAGCCGTCGTTGCCCGGGCCCCACTTGCGAAAGAATCGCGCCGCAGCAGCCGGATCGTAACCCGCGTTCGCGAGCAGCCACGGCATCAGGCGATCCGCCTCGCGCTCGGTAAGGCGGACGTTCCGGGCCTTGCGTCCGGCGACATTGAGCAACTTGCGGTGTGCCATCAGGTTATGCGCGAACTCGTGCGCCACTGCCGCAGCCATCTCGTCCTCGGCCAGGCCGAACCCTTCGAACCGGCGGCCGAAAACCACTCTCTTGCCATCGGCGACCGCGCGTCCGCCGCCATCAAGCAGTTCGAAGCGAGTGGGGCAGGCGGGAGTCCCGGCGATCCGCGCTTCGCGTCGCGCTCCCCCGGACGTGCGCCACGCGATATGCACCGCGCCATCGCGAGCGAGCGCGGCATCGATCGCATCGTGCAAACTTGCCAGGCGGCGCCAGTCGTTGGCCCTTACCGCAGGCAACTCCGTCATCGACCGCCCGTCTATCTCGAGGATCTCGTCATTCGGCGACAGTCCCGCCAATGCAGCAGGAGCGCCGGCCACTGCCGCCTCCACCGCGATGTCGCCCTCGATTCCCGCCGCGGTGCGCATCCGCTCCGGTTGCGCGTAATTCCCCATATCCTGCAGCAGCAGGCCGATGGACGGCTTCGCCTCGCAAAACGCGGCGTTGGCGGTGGCCAGTCGCCACCCGAGCGTCTGCAGGCGCAAGTCGTCCGCCTGCAGGCTGAGCAGGCCGGCGCGGTCTTCCGCTACGCCGGCATGGACGGGGGAGGAAAGAAAAGCCAACGCGGCCAGCAAGACGGCCCGCGTCATCAAACTCCGCCTGCATCGGGGGCAATGGCGGCGATGGCGTCGGCCAGTCGCTCGCGCCCGACGGCGCCCGAAAACGCCTGGTTCCCCACTACCCAACTCGGCGTGCCTTCGAAGCCGAGCTTTCGGGCGAGCTCATGGTTGGTCCGCAGCTCGAGATCCGCTTCGGGCGAGGTGGCGAAGGCACGCGCGGCCGCCAGATCCAGCCCGGCGCCCCTGGCCGCGAGCTCGATCGACTGTTCGCTCGGCGGGCCATGCGCGAACATCAGGTCGTGGAAAGCAGCGTACTTGCCCTGTTTCGCCGCGGCCAGGGCCATTCGCGCGGCAGCGTCGCTGCCTTCGAAAATCGGCCATTCGCGCACCACCACGCGCAAGTCCGGATCGGCGGCGACCAGCGCCTGCACATCGGCGATCGACTGGCGGCAGTAGGTGCAGCCGTAATCGGTAAACTCGACCAGCGTCTTGCTGCCACGGGGGTTGCCGAGCACCGCGCCGGGGAACGGACGGGCAAGGTCACCCTCGATGCCGGCCAGCCGCTTGGCGGTGTCCCGGTTCTGCAGCCGCTCGGCCATCCGGGGCAGGATTTCGGGATGGTCGAGCAGATATCGCTCGGTGCTGCTGCCACCCAATCCGCTCAGGGCAAACAGCCATGCCCCGAGGAAGCCGCAAACGAGCGCGGCGAGCGCGAAGGGAATTAATCGGAGCATCGAACCCTCGCTACTTGCGGTCCTTGGCCCGTTCAAGCTCTCCGCGGGCCTGCATGGCGATGTCCTGCGCGCGCAGCCAGTCCGGCGATCCTTCCGGCAGGCCGGCCTCGGCCGCCTGCGCGCTGCGCAGCGCTTCCATGTACTGGCCGCTCATCACCTGCTGCTCGGCGCTCGCGAGGCGCGCGCGCGGCATATCGTTCTCCGCGGCATAGATGACCCCGAGCTGGTACCAGGCGAACGGGTTCAGCCGATCACGCGACACCGCCGTGCGCAGGACCTTCTTGGCTTCCTCGTACTGCGACGGATCCTCTGTCGCGATGAGCGCGTGTCCGAACAGCGAGGCGATCAGCGGCTCGTTCCCGGTAAGCTCGGTTGCCTTGCGCAAGGGAGCGATGGCATCACGCGGCCGGCCCGATTCAAGCAGCACCTGTCCTTCCAGTTCCAGGTAATAGGGATCGTCTGGAGCGGACTTGAGCAGCGCCTCGGTTTCGGACAGCGCCTTGTCCATCATCGCCTGCTTGTGGAACGCATAGGCGCGGGCATAGCGTGCAGGCGCGCCGGTGTCGGTTTCCGGAAACTCGCGCAAGGTTTGCTGCGGTTCCTGGACATATCCCGCAAGCTTGGCCTTCACCCGCTCGAACCGCGCCTGGAGCGCGGGGTCGGCCGGAGTGTTCCAGGCCGGGTCCGCTTCGTAATCGTGAGTCAGGCGGGCAATGCGCTCTCCCGACATGGGATGGGTGGAAACGTAAGCGTCCTCGTCGCTGTGGCTCATGCCATAGCGGAATTCGAGGTTCTGCAGCTTCTTGAAGAAATCGAGCGAGCCGCGGCCCGAGATTCCCGCCTTCGACAGATATTGCGCCCCCGCCGCGTCGGCGGCGCTTTCCTGCACGCGGCTGAAAGCGAGGTATTTGCCCAGCGCGGCGCGCTGGCCGGCCATCATCACGCCCATCGCCGCCTCGCCCGCGCCCGCAACGGCAGCAGCCACGCCCAGCAACATCGAGAGGATGGAGATCCTGCTGGCCGTTGCCATTCCCTGCGATGAAGAAATGACGTGCCCGCCGGTGACGTGCCCCAGCTCGTGCGCGATGACCCCCTGGACTTCGGCCGCGCTGTCGGCCGCTTCGATCAGGCCGGTGTGGATATAGACCGCCTGGCCGCCAGCCACGAACGCGTTGATCGATGGATCCCCCACCAGGACGATATCCACGTTCCCGGGCGCCAGGCCTGCCGCCTTGACCAGCGGCGCCGCCATTTCGTCGAGCAAGGCTTCGGTCTCCGCGTCGCGCAGGACCGATTGGGCGGAAGCCGGCTGCGCGGTCAACGACAGTGCGGCGAGGATCGCGAGGGCGCGGGAGACGGCACGCATGGCTTGGTGTTTAGCGGTTTTCGCGCTGAACCGGAACTGAAGCTCCCTGCTTCACTTCTTTCCGGCGCCGGTTTCGCCGGCCTTATGCACGGTCTCGACGATGCTCGCGGTTTCGCCGTGCGTGGAGATCCCGTTGGCGCGGAGGAACTCCTGGCCGGTGGCGTAATCGTCGCCCAGCCAGAGCGGGACTCCGGCGGCCTCGATAAGCGCCTGCCCGGCCAGCTCGCGCGGCGAGAGCGGACCGGCGCCGGTGCGGATGAATACCGCCGCGATGCGTCCCGGATTGGCCTGGACGGTATCCGCATAGGCGGGCAGATCCCCCTGGGTGTCGTCTCCGATCAGGGCGAACCGCATGTCAGGATAGAATGACAGGAGCGCGTCGAGCGCCGCGCGCTTGTGCTCTCCGTGACTTTCCCCGCCCAGCGTCGCGCGGTTGAAACCCCAGTCACGCAGAAGCAGCGGGCCCAGCGGCAGGCCGCGGCTCTGCTGGAAGGCGACGAGATAGGAGAACAGGTTCCAGGGCGAAGACGAGATGTAGAAGAACGGGCGGTGTGTTGCGGCATGGCGGGTGCCTGCGCCGCCGGGCTCCGCCAGCACCGCTCCGCCGCCCAGCGCGCTGAAGAAGACGTCTGCGCCGGGTACCGCGATACGCTCGTCCGGAAGCTCGGCGAGAACGCGCCGCCAGTTGCGGGCGATCGCGCGCGGTCCGCCGGTTATGCCAGTTTCCATTATCGTGTCGTCGATGTCGGAAACAATCGCCAGGCGGGTCACCCCGCCGGGCGCCAGCACATGCCCTTCGGTGCATTGCGCCCCTTGGGGAGTGATCCAGTGGAAGCAGACGACCTCCCATGCCGGGTCGTCGGGCAAGGCCCACGGCGGATCGAGCGGCACGTCGAAGCGGACATACCCTTCCTGGTCGCTCACCGCTTCGAGTTCGAGCGTGGCGCCTTCGGGATTCTTCAGCTCCAGCCGCACGGCCAAGCCCGGCACCTCGCGCGAGGCGAACTGCGCCAGCATCGTGCGCATCGCCTGGAGCCGGCCGCGCGGTGCGAACTCATCCTTGCCGGGGCGCCCCGCGCGCAAGGCGCGCGCGGTGATCGTGAGGCGGGTTTCGCTGCGGTGGCCGAAGAACGGCTGGACTCGAACGGGGGCGGTTGAAAATAGCGGCATCGCCCCGCGCTAGCGGTCGCTGTGCGGCAAGGACAGCCCGCGCGGTGGGTGAGATCAGGCGACGAGCTTCTTCGCCGCCTTCTCGACCAGTGGCACGTCGGTGACTTCGCCGAGCACCACGACCCGTCCATCGACGCGGCGGATCATCACCAGCGAGAATTCCTCGCCCTCCTCATCGATGTCCTCGAATCCGAGTGGGGCGATTTCGCGCAGCTTGCGGGCGAGCGCCTCGCGCGGAGTCTCGCGGACCTCGCCTTCGGCAGGATCGGCCCGGCGATAGGCGCGCTCGGCCTGGACCACACCCTTGAGGCCGCCCTCGGCCTCGGCAAGGTGCCGTGCGAGAGTGCCGCGCGCGATGCCCACGCGGTGAGCGTGACTGAGCACCGCGGCATATTCGGTGAGGCGCGTCTTGTCGTAATTCGCGCCGAACACGAGCTTGACCACCGGGGTCATCGGCGCGCGTTCCTGTACCGTCAGCCCGCTTTCGGCGACCAGCTCGGCGAACGCCTCCGGCTCCGCCTGCGCGGCGAGGCTGAAGTCATAGGCCCGGCCGACCGCGGCGTAGAGCGCGTTACGGCTGCGGTCTTCCGAAGAGCTCGCGGCAAGCGCCAACTCGCGGGCGGCGGCGAGACAATCGTAGAGATCGTCGTCGGCCCCGTCGCCCATCGCGACCGCGAAGTCTTCTTCCACGGTGGGTGCGAAGGGCAACGGTTCGTCGGCAGGAGCTGCGGCCTGTTCGGTGAACACGGGCTCGTGAAGCTGCATCACCGGAATCGGCGCCGCCGGGGCAGGCGCATACTCGACGGGCACAGCCGCGGGCGTGTCGCTGGCCGGGCGCGGCGTCTGCCATGCGGCGAGCGCAGCGTCCTGGTCTGCGTAGTCGTATTCTTCGTCATCCTCGTCGAAGGAGTCGTGGCCGAACTCATCGGCTTCGCCAAGCTCGAGCGGGGCGCGGCCGACCTTGCTTCCGCCGAGCGAAAGCAGCGACGCGAAGCGCGTTTCGCTCTCCGGCTCGTCATCCACCGCCTCGATGGCTTCGTACAGGTCGGACGAGTGGTCCTCGTCCTCCGGGTCGAATTCGTCCTCGTCGAATTCGTCCTGTTCGGCGCCGAACGCCGGAAGAGGGAACGGATCTTCATCCGCTGCCGCCGGCAGTTCGACCGGCGCCGCAGTCGGGGCGCCCTCGGCGCTCCCGGGGCCATCGGCCCAGTCCGTTACCGGATCGGTCCGCCTCGGGAGCTCCCCTGCCGGCGCCGCTTCGAGCTCCTGATCGATCTCCAGCAGCAATTCGTCGCTGGTCAGCTGGTCGGCCATCTGCTTCCAGTTGATCACGCCGTAGATGAAATCGATCGTGTCGTCGTCGCTCGAGAACGGCAGCAGGATCCCGCGGTAGAGTATCGTCGCACCGCGCTGGTTGACGAATTCCGCCTCGAATCCGATCGGCGCCTGGTTGGCGAGGATCTGCATGTAGTGGTCGGTGATGCGGCTGAGCAGCGAGCGTGTCGGGATGTCCGACAGGCGCGCGATTCCATCGGGCGCGTCGCACTCCGTGGCCAGTTCGCCCCCCAGGTAGCGCACCGCCGGATCGTCGATCCCGTTGGTGAAGTCGAGCAGGACCGAAAACGGCCCGAAGTCCGGCAGTCCGGCCGGATCGAGATCCTCGATCGAGGGGAAGTTCCGGTCAGCCAGCAGGCTGGCCCAGTGGTTGTAGGCGCGCACCTGCATGCGCCGCTCGTCCTGCCCCACGGGGCTCGGCGGCAACTCGCGGTCGGCATCGTCCTCACCGGAGGCGTAATCGAGCGTCTCGTCGTAGTCGGCGGTACCGAATTGTCCCCGCAAGGTATCCATTACCCGTCGCTGCCCCCGTGTGTTCTCGAAGCGATTGGGCAGGTTCTGGCCGAGCGTGGTAAACATCCCGTTAAGTTGCGCCGCGACTTTTGGCCGGTGCGGGGTTGATCACATGAGATAGCGCATCCGCACCGACTGGACGACATCCTCGCCCGCGACCGCGAACGCTGCCTGGTCGAACCTGGGCGGGCCCATGCGGACCGGCGCATCGCGCGAGAAGCCGAACCCCTCGCGCGGAATCAGTCCGAGGGTCTTGTCGGCGCGGCCGTTGCCGTTCTCGTCGTGCAGCACCGAGATCGCATAGCGGCCCTGCGGAAGGTGCGCGAAAGTGGTCTCGGGCCGGTTGGCCGGCAGGATGGCCGTGCGAGCGGTGGCACTCCCGCTGCAATCGGGAAACCGGTCGGCCTCGCGGGTCAGACAGACCATCACCTGTCCCTTGTCCGAACGCAGGCCGGTGACCTTCAGGCTGACAATTCCCGCCGGTTCACCCGCGCCCGTCAGCAGCGTTCCGGCGAGCGCGAGGCCGAGCACTACGCGAGCCCGCGATCGGTGCCGCACAGCTTGTCCCAGAAACGAAAATAGAGGCCGTAGTTGCATCGATAGAGATCGTGGTGCCGTTGATGATGGCTGGCCGTTATCAGCCAGTTACCTGCTCGCGAGTGAACGAGCGCCCGGGGAAACATCTCCCAGCCCATGTGATTGGTGACCCCCATCACTGTCATCACCGTCAGCACGAGCGCAAGCATGGCCGGGTGGATCGGGACGACGAAAACCAGCGCGGGAATGACCACCGCGCCCGTCAGCGCCTCGATCGGATGGAAGCTCATCGCCGCCCATGCAGTGGGCGGACGACTGGCGTGGTGAACCGCATGAGCGACACGGAACGGCCGTGGCCGGTGCATCCAGCGGTGAGTCCAGTAGAACCACGTGTCGTGCGCCGCGAGGTAGATCACGGGGGCGACAAGGGAATACCACAGCGGGTAGGCCGCCCAGTCGGTGTAGATCGCCGTCCAGCCGCGCGCCTGCCAGCCCCACGCGACGATCCCGGCCGGGATTCCATAGATCGCGGCGGAGGCGAGCGACCAGCCGATCTCCTTGCGGATCTGGTGGTTCAGCCCGGCATAAAGCCCCGGCCGTACCCGCCGGGTCGCGAGGGCGAACAGACCACTCGCGCCGAGGTAGCGCAGCGCCACGATGGCGGTCATCGCCAGGGCGGAAGCGAGGATGGCGAGCAGCATCGCGCGCCGTTTACGCCGCTCGCCGCCGTCTGGCTACAGCCCCTGTCCCCACGGTGCGCAATGCGGATCGCTGCCCACGACCTGCCTCCTCAGCGAAGTGCGGGCGAGCCGCTCGATCTCCACCTTCCTCCGTGCCGCCGCCAGCGCGTGAGTGGGCGCGGGTCGCACGATCTCGGCGTCGTAGCCATCGGCTACGATCACCCCGCAGCAATCGGGCTTGAAGTTCAGGCCTTCGAGCAGCGTGCAATCGATGCCCGGTGGCACGCCCCAGTAGAACCGGTCGCAGAAATCGAGATAGTCCGGCCACTTGCCATCCCCGAGAAGGTCGGCGCGGCTGACCTTTATTTCGACGATGACTATCCGCCCCTTCGCATCGACCCCCATCAGGTCGGCCCGGCGGCCGTTGCGCAGAGGCATCTCGGACAGGCACCAGATGTCGTTGCGGGCGAACAGCCGGCAAATGCCCCGCGCCACCGACTGTGCCGTCGGGTTGTCGGATATCAGCGAGAGAGCAGGTGAATCGGCCATCTTCCAAAACTGGAACAGAAGGCGAACCGCGTCAAGCTGGCCGAGCCGGCCGCGCTCGCTCGCGACGCGAACTCGCCTCAGGCCTGCGCCAGGCTTTCGTCGGCCAGATACTCGGGCAGGAGGTCGAGCAAGGCCGCGCGTGCGTGAAGGTATTCGCGCCACAAGGTGAGCGCGGCTGCGGTGGGATCCTGGCCCCGCTCGGTGACCGCCAGCAGCGCCTTGAGGCCCGGGCGCATCATCGCGGAGATATCGCTGATGCCGTTGCTCGCAAGTTCTACCCGCCAGCCGCCGGCGCCCTCGATCCGCGAGGGAAAGTCCCTCACGTGTTCGTCAGGCTTTTCCGCCTCTACCCCCGCGATTGCGGCAACGGCCGCGGCAGCGTCCTGCAGCGCGGCCCATTGCCCCCGCATCGAGCCCAGGTCCCGGGGTGCGCTGCCGTCGCGGCGCGCGGCGGGGACGAAATCTGTCGGAGTCGCGTTCATCGTGACGCCCGCGTTAACCTGCGAGCGCTTGCCAAAACGCTAATAAGCGGCGGACTGCCCGCAAACTGCTGGCAAGCGGCGAGACGCTTTGCTAAGCGCCCGCCTCCGGTCCGCACCCGTAGCTCAGCTGGATAGAGCGCTGCCCTCCGAAGGCAGAGGTCACAGGTTCGAATCCTGTCGGGTGCGCCAAGCTGTCTAACAGACTTTGGCTGCATAACGCGAAGGCTCGCCGGTTCTTCAACCAAAGGAAAAGGCAGGGCTCCGAAGTGGAGGACTTTCAGCCGTTGCCTTCAGGCAATGGTACCTTCAGACCCACGTGGATGAACGGCCAGAACACTGGCGTATGCTTCATCGAACGCCTTCTCGAGCGCCGGATTGCAGCCTCGCAGTCCTTCGACCACCTCCCGCGCCCATTCGAAGTATTGCGCTCTCCGCTCGGCTGACCAATCGGCAGGAGGCGTGGCCACGAGATCGCGCAGGTTTGCCGTCTTGTCAGCCAGCTTCACAAGCTTGGCTCCATGGGATTTGGTGGCGGACTTCACCACCTGAAGCCGTTTCCGCTCCTCTTTTGGAAGCGACTTGTCGTCGGTTACTTCGGCAACGATGGTAGCCACGGGCTTGCCGAAGCGGTCTTCAATCTCCTCGATCGAGGTCTCGGTGTCTTCCACGGTGTCGTGAAGCAACGCGGCTGCGATCACGCTCGCGTCCTCCACGCCGCCTTCCCTCGCCAGGATGTCAGCCAGTGCCAGGGGGTGGTTGATGTACGGCGAGGCCTCGGCGTCCTTGCGCCTTTGTTGGCTATGCCTGGCGGCTGCGAAGGATGCCGCCTCGAGGATCAAAGTGATATCGTTTTTCATAGTGCGTTCCCTATCCAATTCTTGGCGGACGGGCGGCTACCGCATTCGAAACGCGTCACAAATTGGTTCCGTATCGTGCCCAAGGCATGCGATCAAAGCGGGTCAAGCTCCGCGGGCCCGCCTGCCGACGCCCATACGATTGCATGCTGGCGGAAATCCCGCGCGAGCGACTGGGCCTCGTCGCGGGAAGGGCCGATGAGGAGGATGCTGGGTTCGGCGGGCCAGGCCGGGTCGGCGCCTCGGCCCTCGCCCGGAATGTATTGCCAACCCCTCGCCTCCAAGTTCCGGATGAGTTCGGCCTGGCGAGCCATGTTCGCCCCGAGCGGGACTTGTTCGCTATACGGGTTCCAGGCGGTCAGGAACGCGGCCCCCGCCGCGCCGCTACGCTGTAGCAAGTCATCCAGCGCCGCCGAGCGTTCGCCGATACGCAGGACGAACGGCGGCTCGGCGAACACGTGATAATCGGTCGCCCGATAGGCTGCGATCAGGCTTGCATCGAGCTGTCGCGCCACCTCTCGCTCAATTCACCTGCCGCTCGCGTCCTTCCCAGTAGGGCGCGCGCAGTTCGCGGCGGAGGATCTTGCCGGAAGGATTGCGCGGCAGCGCGTCGATGAAATCCACGGTTTTGGGGCACTTGAAGCCGGCGATTTTCTCGCGCGCATAGGAGATCACGTCGCCCGCCTCGAGATGGACGCCAGGCTTGGGAACGACCACCGCCTTGACCGCCTCGCCCCATTTCTCGTCGGGCACGCCGATAACGGCCACATCGGCGATCGCGGGGTGACCATAGATCGCGCTTTCGACTTCGGCCGGATAGACGTTCTCGCCGCCCGAGATGATCATGTCCTTGATGCGGTCCTGGATGTAGAGGTAGCCCTCCTCGTCCATGATCCCGGCATCGCCGGTGCGCAACCAGCCATCGGCCGACAACACGCGGGCGGTTTCCTCTGGCCGGTTCCAGTAGCCGACCATCGTCGTCGGGCTGTAGATCGCCACTTCGCCGATTTCACCCGGAGGGAGCGGATTGCCCTCGGCATCGAGGATTCGGATCTCGCACGATGGCAGCGCCTTGCCGGCCGAGCGCATCACGCCCTCGCGGCCGGGCCGGTGGTCTTCCGGCGGCAGGCTGACGACGGTGCCGTAGGTCTCCGTCATCCCGTACATTTGCGCAAAGCCGCAGCCCAGCTTCTCGACCCCGCGCTTGAGCAGGTCGAGCGGAATCGGGCTCGCGCCGTAAGCCATTCCCTCGAGGTTGGAGAAATCCGCGTCCTTCGCATCGGGATGATCCAGCATCATCTGCAGCGCGGCAGGGACGAGGAACGCCCACTTGGCCTTGTAGCGCTGGATGTCGCGCAGGATCAGCGCGGGATCGAACTCGGTATGGATGATGAGCTGCTGCCCGCCGTTGACCGCGCCGGTGACGGAGCCGACCCCGGCGATATGGCCGAACGGCATCGCGTGGATCAGCGTGTCGCCAGGCTGCGAACTGAACCAGCCGATGCCCTCCTCCTGCATGATGGGGCGCAGCACGGTGGCGTTGCGGTGAGTCAGCATCACCCCCTTGGGCATACCGGTGGTGCCCGAGGTGTAGAGCTGGAGGAACACGTCGCCGCGATCGACTTCGGTCGTCACCGGGGCATCGGACTGGCCGTCGCGCCACTGGTCGAACCGATCGTCCATGATCACGCGCTGGCCTTCGAAGGCTTGTCCTTCGAACAATGGCTCGACGAACAGGGCGGCCGCTTCGGCATCCTTGAGGATGAACTCGATCTCGGCCGGGGCCAGGCGCCAGATTACCGGCACCAGCACCATGCCGGCGCGGGCGACGCCCATGACCAGCTCGCAGGCGCGCCAGGAATTCTTGCCGAGATAGGCGACGCGGTCGCCCTTCTTGAGGCCCATCGCGGCAAGGCCGTTGGCGATCTGCGTCGCATGCCGGTCGTAGGTCTTCCAGTCGATGATGACATCATCGTGACGCATCGCGACCCCATCCGGGGTTTCCTGCGCCCACTGGGTCAGCGCCGCGCCCAGCGTGCGCGACTTGTCGGGATATTCCATTCGCCTCTCCTTGGCTCGCCATCATGCGTGGCGAATCTCGGCAGGCAAGTTGCGTTGGGAAACCAATCAGCGCAAGTCCGGTTCGTCGAACCCGTTTTCGAGGAAACGAAGCGCGCATCCGGCCAGCACCGCGCTGCCGCGAGGCAGCGCAGCTTCATCGACGAACATGCGCGGAGAGTGGATCGAGCAGGCGCTGCGCCAGTCGTCGCCCTCCCTGGCCACGCCGAGGAAGAACATCGCGCCGGGCACCTGTTCGAGCACATAGGAGAAGTCTTCCGCGCCCATGATCGGGGTGGGCAGGGTGATCCAGTCCTGCTCGCCGAACAGTTCGCCGGTCACCGCCTGGCCGAGCGCAACCGCGCGCTCGTCGCACATCGTGACCGGGAAGCCGGGGGTGACCGTCGTGCGCGCGGACAGGCCATAGCCTGCAGCCACGCCCTGCGCGGTTTCCGCGATCAGCCGGTGGACCGTGTCGCGGTTGCGCGGCGTCAACGTGCGGATCGTGCCGCGCAGGGTCACCCGGTCGGGGATCACGTTGTGCGCGGTGCCGGCTTCGATCATCGTGACGGTGACGACCACCGCATCGGCGGCGTTGAAGCGGCGGGTGACCATCGCCTGCAGCGCGGTGACGATGGCGCAGGCGGCGGGCACGGGATCGAGCGTGTCGTGCGGCATCGAGGCGTGGCCGCCCTTGCCCTCGACCACGATGTCGAGCTGGTCGGCCGATGCCATCAGCGCGCCCGCCCTTCCGGCCACGGCGCCGTGGCGGGCGTTGGGCATGATGTGGAGCGCGAAGGCGGCCTCGGGCAGCGGCGAGACCAGCCCGTCATCGAGCATGTGCTTCGCGCCGTGGAAACCTTCCTCGCCCGGCTGGAACATGAACTGGACTTCGCCCGCGACATCGTCCCGGCGCGCACAAAGCAGTTCCGCCGCGCCGGCAAGCATCGCGGTGTGGGTGTCGTGACCGCAGGAATGCATCCTCCCGGGCACAATAGAGGCGAATTCGAGGCCGGTGTGCTCGTCCATCGGAAGAGCGTCCATGTCGCCGCGCAGCAGGACTCGCCGGCCCGGCCTGCCACCCTTGAGCGTGGCCACCGCGCCGGTCGTCGAGCCGCCCTCGCGCCATTCGAGCGGCAGGTGCGCGAGCGCGGCGCGCACCTTGGCGAGTGTCTTCGGCGTGTCGAGGCCCAGCTCGGGCTCGGAATGGATGGCGCGGCGCAGGGCGACGATCTTCTCGGAGATCGCGCGAGCCGAATCGAGCAGGTCGGGGTGCAGCATGACAGGAGACTAACCTGCGTTCGCGCGCCTGCATCAGGAAAAGTGTAGTGGTGTGCCCGCGCCGCCCCGTCTAAGGCGCGAGGCCAATGTCGCCCGCCACGCCACAATACTCCACGCTGCCCCGCGTCGGGGTCATCTTCAACCCGCGCAGCCACCGCAACCGCCAGCTGTGCGATGAAGCAGCGGCGCTGCCGGGCGTGAGCGTCGCGTCACCCGAGAAACGCGGGGAGCTCGCCGCGGTCCTGGCCGGTTTTGCCGAGGAGGGCGTCGAATGCATCGCCATCAGCGGGGGAGACGGCACGGTGCGCGATGTGCTGACCGCCGGGATGCGGGTGTTTGGAGATCGCTGGCCGCTCCTCGCGGTGATACCTGCCGGCAAGACCAATGCGTTGAGCCACGATCTCGGCGCTCCCAAGCACTGGACCATCCAGGAAGCCGTTGCGGCGGTGCGTGACGGAAAACGGGTCGTGCGCCGGCCGATGATCGTTCGCGACGTTGAGGGTGGCGGCGAACTTGCCGGTTTCGTGCTGGGCGCGGGCCTGTTTACCGTCGCGGTGAACGCGGGCCAGGACGCGCACCGGCTGGGCGCATTCGACGGTGTGGCGGTGGTCGCCACCGCCCTGTGGGGTATCGCGCAAGGCCTGTTCGGCTCCGACCACAACCACTGGCGCCGCGGCGCGCCCATGCGGATCCGCGTCGGGCAGGAGGGCAGGGAACTGCCACGCAGCGCCAGGGGAGACCCGCGCCGAAGGGGGATGCTGCTTGCCGCCACGCTCGAACGGTTCGCGTTCGGCATCAATCCCTATGGCCGCCTTACGGGTCTCAAGCTCGCGGTGATGGATCATCCGCGCCGCCGGCTGATGGCGATGATCCCGGCTGTGGCATGGGGGTGGGAAAGCGAGTGGCTGGAGAAGGCGGGCCTGCACCGCTGCTCGACCGACCGGATCCTGCTCGATCTGGGGGATCGCTTCATCCTCGATGGTGAGGCCTTCCCCGCCGGAAGTTACGAGCTCACCGAGGGGCCGCGGTTGAGCTTCGTGGTGCCGTGAGCGGGCCGCTCGAGGGGCGGGTCGCCCGGTCGCTCGAAGCCCCCGTGGCCGGGCAAGTGCGCGCAATCGCCGCGCGCCTTGGCGAGGAAGCAGGCGCGCGCGCAGTGCTGTTCTACGGCTCCAACCTGCGCACCGGCTCGCTGGAGGGGGTGCTCGATTTCTACGTCCTGTTGCCCGGCTCCCAGGTCGAGCGAATTTGGCCGCGCGTCTCCTACCGCGAATGGAACGAGGGCGACCTGACCCTGCGCGCCAAGATCGCAACCATGGCGCTGGGCACCTTCGCACGCGCCGCGCTCGGCGAATCGCGCGATACGACGATCTGGGCGCGGTTCGTCCAGCCTTCGGCGCTGGCCTGGGCCGCCGATGCGACGGCACGGCGAGAGGTGACGCATGCCGTGTCGGGCGCGGCGATCACTGCCGCGAGGCTCGCCGCCGCGCTTGGCCCGCGCGAGGGCCGGGCACAGGATTTCTGGCGGGCGCTGTTCCGGGCGACCTATCGCGCGGAGTTCCGGGTCGAGAAACCAGGCCGCGAAAACGACATTCTTTCGGTCAACGAAGCGCATTTCGACGGCCTCCTTCCGCTGGCATGGGAGAGCGGAGGGATAGACTTCGAACGGCGGGGCGACGTTCTGCTGCCGCGCATTGCGGATGGTGAGCGGAAGGCGATCCTCCGCTGGTGGGGCTTGCGCAGACGGCTGGGCAAGCCGCTCAACCTGCTGCGGCTGGTCAAGGCCAGCACCACTTTCGAAGGCGCTGCGCGCTATGCGGCGTGGAAGATCGAGCGGCATACAGGCGTGCCGGTCGAGCTGACACCTTGGCGCGAGAGGCATCCCGTGCTCGCCGCGCCGGCCGTCCTGTGGCGGGTCTGGCGCCAGCAACGCTGAACCGGGTCGCAGCCCGGCCAGCTCACATGTAGCGCATGTTGATGTGGATCGACTTGACCCCGGATCCGACCGGGAACGCGGTCTTTGTGTAGCTCGGCTTGCCGAGATTGAAGATGTTGATCGAAGGGTTGTTCGACATCCCGCCGCCATCGCTCGTCAGGTCGGTGTTGCCGTCGCCGTCGAGATCGTGGCGCACCGCGATGCCGTAACTGCCGCTCGCCGGCACCGGCACGCAGAAGGTCATCGTCCCGGCACGCGCCGGGGCCTCCATCCGGTTGATCCACCGCCCCTTCTTCAGCCAGTCGGCGGCGGTCGCGCGATAGCTCTGCACGCGGATGCGGCCCCTGGAAGCCTTCACCCCCGCGACGGTCACCAGCACGGCCGGGCCTTCGCCGCCGCGGCACTGGGACATGTCGTTGGAGATGGTCTGCCGGTATTGCGCGTGAACCGGCGCGGCGGCGCCGAGCACCAGCGCGCCGAGCGCGATAATGTTGGCAGGAAGGCGGGAAGTACGAAAGTTCATGGAACCGTCCATATGGCGGGGCGGGGCGCGCGGCTCAAGCCGGAGCGCGCCTGCGTGGCCCCAGTGGGTTGCGCGGCCGTGGCTGCGGCGGCCTGAATTTGCCCTGAATTTTCGCCCCGGCTCCTGCGCGAACTGTCACCATTTGGCACGAATGACGCCCGAGTGGGCGGGGCGATGTGGAAAAGGCCGCCTGTTTCGCTTGTGCCCTCCGCAAGGCAGTGGTTAAGCCCTTCACAGGCATCCCGAGGAGCCCCAAAGGCCGTCCCATGGCCCATCCGCTGATCAGCCCGTCCATCCTGTCCGCCGACTTTGCCCGGCTGGGCGAGGAAGTGCGCGCAATCGACGCGGCCGGTGCCGACTGGATCCATGTCGACGTGATGGACGGGCATTTCGTCCCCAACCTCACGATCGGTCCGGGCGTGGTCAAGGCGCTTCGCCCGCACACGGGCAAGCCGTTCGACGTCCATCTGATGGTCAGCCCGGTCGACCAGTGGCTCGAAGCCTTTGCCGAAGCTGGCGCGGACATCATCACCGTCCATCCCGAAGCCGGGCCGCACGTCCACCGCACGGTGCAGGCGATCAAGGGCCTGGGCAAGAAGGCGGGAATCAGCCTCAACCCGGCGACCCCTGCGAAGATGCTCGATTACCTGGTCGACGAGATCGACTTGGTGCTGGTGATGAGCGTCAACCCCGGTTTCGGCGGGCAGAGCTTCATCGCCAGCCAGCTCCGCAAGATCGAGGCGGTGCGCAAGATGATCGACAAGTCGGGCCGGGCAATCCACCTCGAGGTGGATGGCGGCGTCGATGCCGTCACCGCGCGCCAGTGCGTGGATGCGGGGGCCGACGTCCTGGTAGCGGGATCGGCTACCTTCCGCGGCGGGGCGGAGCGCTACGCCGCCAACATCGCCGCGCTCAAGGGGCTTCAAGAGGCTGGTGCCTGATGGCCGACGCGGCGCTTACCGACAGGCGCGCCGCCACCACCGCCCGGGCGCGTGCGATACCGCTCCACGGGGGCGAGGATCCGCACGTTTTGAAGGCCGTGGAAGCGGAAGACGGCGCCACCGGTGATCTGATCGAACCCGGCCGCGCGCTGGCGCTGGCCGATTTCTCGCCTCCCGCGGTAGGCGCGGGCGAGGCGCTGATCCGGCTCGCCTACCGCCTCGGCGTATCGGGCGCCACGCTGGCGCGCCCGTTCGGCAAGCCTGCCCGTCCACGCCTGCTGGCGACGGTCGAAAGCCCTCTGGCCGGCGATCGCGCCGCGGGGGTCGCGCTGCGGGCCGGGCATTTCCTGGTTTACGGGGTCAAGGCGCCGATCGCGCAGATGGACTTCGCTCCAGCCGCCAGGCTGACTCCGCCGTTCGAGCGCACCGTGCACGGCTTCACCTGGCTGCGCGACTTGTGCGTGTCAGCCCCGCGCGAACAATGCACCGCCACAGCCGAGCGGATCCTTGCGGCCTGGCTTGCGGCCAATCCGGGGCCAGGCGGAAAGCAGGGCAAGGGTGCGGCGTGGACGGTGGAGAACGCCGGCCTCCGGCTGCTCGGCTGGCTGGTTCATGCCCCGTTGATCCTGTCCGGGCAGGATAGCCGCCTGCGCACGAAGGCGCTCAAGGCGATGGAGGAAACCGCCCGCTGGCTTGACCGCAGCGTGTCGAAGGCCGGCGACGGGCTTGGTCAGGTCGCGGGCTGGAGCGCGATTGTCTCGGCCGGGCTGCTGCTGCCCGATGGAAAGCCCCGCCGCCTGTTCGGCGAGGCCGGCCTCGTTCGCGCGCTGGGCGAGCTGGTGGCCGAAGACGGCGGCGTGCTCTCGCGCAGTCCGCTGGCGCAGGCTCAGGCGATCGCCCTGCTGATCGAGCTGAAGGCATGCTACCGCGCCGTGCGGCGCGAACCTCCGGCGGCGATCGAGGCGATGCTGGGTATGCTGGTGCCGCCGCTGCTCACCCTCACGCATGGCGATGGCGGGCTCGGTTCGTGGCAGGGCGCGGGCGCGGTTCCGGCAGAGCGCATCGCGGCGCTTGTTTCAGCCAGCGGGGTGCGCACCCGGCCGCTCAAGGACGCACGCCAGTGGGGCTACCAGCGAATCGTCGCCGGCAAGTCGGTGCTCCAGTTCGATGCCGCTCCTCCGCCGCTTGCCCGCCATGCGCGCTCCGGCTGCGCCTCGACGCTGGCTTTCGAGCTCAGCCACGGGCCCCAGCGGATAGTGGTCAATTGCGGCGGCGCCGCGTTCGCGGGCGGACAGGTGCCCGTGCGGATCGAGCAGGGCCTGCGCGCGACCGCTGCCCATTCGACCCTGGTGCTGGGGGATGCGAACTCGACCGCGGTGCTGCTGAACGGCAAGCTTGGAGGAGGCGTCGGCGAAGTCGAGCTCGACCGGCGCACGATCGCGCCTGAAAAGGCGGGGCGGGGCGCCACGCGGCTGGAAGCGAGCCACGATGGCTATGTCGCGCGCAATGGCCTCATCCATCGCCGCATCCTCATCCTGCGCGACGACGGCAGCGAACTGCGCGGAGAGGATCTGCTGGTGCCTGCGGGAAAGAAGGGCAAGCGCGGCAAGATCGGCTTCGCGATCCGCTTCCACATCGGCCCGGGCATCGATCTCGGCCTCACCGCAAACGGCCGCGGCGCGGGCCTCGCGCTGCCTGACGGTACGTACTGGCAGTTCCGCTGCGGCGAACTGGGCGAAGGGGCGGCGCTGTCGATCGAGGAGAGCCTGTGGGTCGATGGCCAGGGCCGCCCGCAGCCGATCGAACAATTGGTGATACAGGGGCTGACGCCCCGCAGCGGGGGAAGCTTCTCCTGGCTGTTCAAGAAAATGGGATGATCTTTCGTGACTGACGTGACCATCAGGCGGGCGCTGCTGTCCGTCTCCGACAAGGACGGGCTCGCCGCGCTCGGCGCGACGCTTGCCGATGGGGGCATCGAGATCATCTCGACCGGCGGGACCGCAAGGGAACTGCGCGGCGCGGGGCTGGACGTGCGCGACGTGTCGGACGTGACCGGCTTTCCCGAGATGATGGACGGGCGGATCAAGACGCTCCATCCGGTGGTCCACGGGGGCCTGCTGGCTGTCCGCGACAACCCTGAACACGCCGCGGCGATGGCCGCGCACGAGATCGGCGGGATCGATCTGGCGGTGATCAACCTCTACCCGTTCGAGGCGACCGTGGCGCGCGGCGCGAGCCGGGACGAGATCATCGAGAACATCGACATCGGCGGCCCGGCGATGGTCCGCTCGGCGGCGAAGAATCACCAGTACGTGACGATCGTCACCGACCCGGCCGATTACGACGAGCTGCTGGCCGAACTCGCCGCCAACAACGGGGCGACCACGCTCGCCTTCCGCAGGCGCATGGCGGCCAAGGCTTTCGCCGCGACCGCCGCCTATGACGCGATGATCAGTCAGTGGTTCGCGTTCGCCGACCAGCAGCAGAAGTTCCCGCCGCTGGTCAGCACGTCGCGCAGGCTCGCCACCACTCTGCGCTACGGCGAAAACCCGCATCAGGACGCCGCGCTGTACCTGCCGGTCGGACCGCACGTGAACGGTTTGCCGCAAGCCGAACAGGTGCAGGGCAAGGAGTTGTCCTACAACAACTACAATGACGCTGCCGCCGCGCTCGAACTGGTGGCAGAGTTTGCCGGAGGCGATCCGGCGGTGGTGATCGTCAAGCATGCGAACCCTTGCGGTGTCGCACAGTGTTCGACGCTGTTCGGCGCGTGGAATGAAGCGCTTCATTGCGATGATGTTTCGGCGTTCGGCGGCATCGTCGCGACCAACGTGCCGCTCGACGGGCCGACCGCGGAGGCGATCTGCTCGATCTTCACCGAGGTGGTAGTCGCCCCCGGCGCCGACGATGCCGCCCGCGCCGCCTTCGCGAAAAAGAAGAACCTGCGCCTGCTGATTACCGACGGCCTCCCCGATCCCCGCCGCTCCGGCCAGACGATGGCAGTCATCGCCGGCGGCATCCTGGTGCAGGACCGCGACAACGGCGCGATTTCGCGTAACGACTTGAAAGTGGTCACGAAAAGGGTTCCGACCGAGCAGGAACTGAGCGACTGCATGTTCGCTTGGACGGTCGCCCGGCACGTAAAATCCAACGCGATCGTGTACGCGAAAGACGGCGTCACCGCGGGCATCGGCGCCGGCCAGATGAACCGGCGCGATTCCTCGCGCATCGCGGCGATGAAAGCGGCCGAGGCGGCGGAAAAGCACGGCTGGAGCCAGCCCCGCACCGTCGGCAGCGCGGTCGCTTCGGACGCCTTCTTCCCCTTCGCCGACGGCCTGCTCGCCGCAGCCGAAGCGGGCGCGACTGCGGTGATTCAGCCGGGCGGTTCGATCCGCGACGAGGAAGTGATCAAGGCGGCCGACGAGGCTGGCCTGGCGATGGTCTTCACCGGGATGCGGCACTTCCGGCACTGATAGGTTTTCGAAGGCGCCTCCGCGCCTTCGTCCTCGGCGCTGCTTCCTACGCTTCGCTTCGGACCGCCTGCGGGCACCCGTTTGGTCTCGCGGTCGGCTTGTCGCCGCCCGTCTTAGCGGCGCCAGGGAAGTCGCCTGCTTTCCCGCAAGATCGCGTGGGCGCAGTTGTGGCCGGGCGCGCCGGTGACGCCGCCGCCCGGGTGCGTGCCAGCGCCGCATAACCACAGGCCGGGCACGGGCGTGCGGTGACTGCCGGCACCGAGCACGGGGCGAGCAGCCCACAGCTGGTCGAGGCTCATGCGCCCGTGGAAGATGTCTCCACGCCACAATCCGAACTTGGCTTCGAGTGCACGGGGAGTGTGGACCTGCCTATGGAGAACCAGTTCACGAAACCCGGGTGCGCGGGCCTCGATCGCGTCAAATACCGCCTCCACCGCGTCATTCTCCCGATCCTGGGGCAAATCCGGATCGATGTGCTGGCAGAACAGGCTCGCGACATGCTGGCCGCGCGGGGCCAGGCCTTCATCGACGAGGCTGGGAATCAGCATCTCGACGATCGGCCGGGTGCTGAACCCCCGGTCCTTCGCATCGCGCCACGCCTGATCCATGTAGTCCAGGCTCGGCGCGATAATGATGCCGGCTTTCAGATGTTCCTCGCCTTCCGGAGCGTGGGTGAAACGGGGCAGAGCGGATAGTGCGACGTTCATCCGCAATGACCCCGACCCGCCCTGGTACCCCGCCATCGCCCGTGAAAAATCCGCCGGCAGCGTTTCGCCGGGCACCAGCTTGTCGAATAGCGGCTTGGGCCCCAGGTTTGCGATTACCCGCTTCGCGCGAATTTCCGCGCCGCCCGCAAGCCTGAGGCCCACCGCCCGGCCGCCCTCGACCAGCACCCGTTCGACCGGCTCCCCGGTCATGATCTCGCCGCCGGCTTCGCGCACTGCTTCGCTCATCAGGCGGGTAATGGTCCCCATGCCGCCCGGCACATGGCCCCAGGCACCCTTCTTGCCGTTCACCTCGCCGAAAACATGGTGGAGCAGGACATAGGCGCTGCCGGGTTCCTCGGGGCTGGCGTAGTGGCCCACGGTGGCGTCGAACCCGAACGCCGCCTTGACCGGCTCGCTTTCGAACCACTGGTCGAGCACCTCGCGTGCCGAACGGGTGAACAGCGTCAGCACGTCGCGCTTGGCTGCCAGTGGCAGCCTGGCAACCTTGCGCGATTGCAGGACCGCATCGATCATCGCACGCGGCCCCCCGGCGGCATCCGGAGGGATCTGCAACGCAAGGTCGCGCATGACTTCGGCCACGGTCTCGAGCATCGCGTAATAGCCGGGCAACGCCTCTGCGTCCGCGCGCGAGAAGCGCGCGAACTCGGTCTGGGTTGCCTCCAGCCCGCCGCCAACCAGCAGGTAATCGTTATCGAGGGGAAGGAAGTTGGCGAAAGGCCGCTCGATGACGCGGTAACCGCGGGCCACCAGACCCATGTCTTCGATGACCTTGGGCTGGAGCAGGCTGACCGTGTAGCTGGCCGTCGAATTGCGGAAACCGGGGGCGAATTCCTCGGTTACCGCCGCTCCGCCGATCACTGTACGCGCTTCGTAGAGCCGCACCTTGTGTCCTGCGCGGGCAAGGTAGAACGCGCACACCAGCCCGTTGTGGCCAGCCCCGATTATCGCCGTGTCGAGCACCCGTGTCCTCCTGAACGTCCCGCAACCCCAGTATTCAGGGCCTCGCAATCGGCGCAGCGCTATCCATATCGGCGCCCCAAAGGAAGAAAGACAATGCGCCTGTTCAAGACCGATCTGCCCCGCAATTTCGCCATCGGCTTCGCCGTGGGCACCGCGATCGCGGTGTGGCAGATCGCCCCGCAAATGAGCGGTGAGCTGATCCCTCCGGCCCAGGCCGCGACAATAGCCGCTCCGGCACAGTGAAGCAGGCGGCCCTCGCGCTCGCCGCTGGCGCGGTCGCCTTGGCGAGCTGCCAGAGCGCGACTGCAGGGGAGGCCGTCGTCGCGGCGCCGATGGCGAAACGCCAGGCTGCCGAAGGCAGGGGCCTCAAGACCGCTGTTTTCGCGGGCGGCTGCTTCTGGGGCGTGGAGGCCGTCTTCAGCCATGTGAAGGGCGTGAAGAGCGCTGTCAGCGGTTATGCCGGCGGAACCAAGGCGAGCGCCGATTACGATACCGTTTCGGCCGGCGGCACCCGCCACGCAGAGGCGGTCAGGGTAACGTACGACCCCGCGGTGATCCGCTACGATCAGCTCCTGCGGATCTATTTCGCGGTCATCGCGGACCCCACCCTCAAGAATCGGCAGGGTCCTGACGTCGGCGCGCAGTATCGCACCGCGTTGTTCCCGCAGAACTCCGAACAAAGCGCGGTCGCCCGGGCCTATCTCGCCCAGCTTGGCGCCGCCCGCCTGTGGAAGAGCCCCATCGTCACCACCCTCGAACAGGGCGCGTTCTATCGGGCCGAAGCCTACCATCAGGATTTCGCCGCGAAGAACCCCAATCATCCCTACATCCGGCGCTGGGATGCGCCGAAGGTCGCGGCCCTGAAAGCGACTTATCCCGGCGTCTGGAAGGCATCGTTCACGACTGGTTGACGCTCTGGCTTCTGTCGATTCCCGGCACTACATTGCACCCATGTCCGGCCACCAGCACCATGAACACTCCGGTTCCGATCTTGCCGAGGCGGCGCGCGCAGCGCTGGTCGCCGCGGGTGAGCAGTGGACCGACTTGCGCGCTGACGTGTTCGCCGCGCTTTCGACCCATGCCTCGCCGGCATCCGCTTACGATATCGCCGACGAGGTTTCGGCACGGCGCGGCAAGCGCATGGCGCCCAACTCGATCTACCGAATTCTCGACGTGTTCGTGGCCAACAACCTCGCGCTCAGGGTCGAAAGCAGCAACGCCTACCTCGCCAACAGCCATCCGGGTTGCCTCCACGATTGCATCTTCCTGGTGTGCGACGAGTGCGGCGAGGCGACCCACATCGATAACGATGCGGTGAGCAAGACCGTGCGGGGCCTGGCCGAGGCGGCTGACTTCAAGCCCGAGCGCCCGGTGATCGAGATTCGCGGCCTGTGCGCCGAATGCCGCTAGGACACGCGCTTTTCAGGCGATGCTCATGGTCTGCTCACCCGGCTTTCATCGACAGCGCGCAGCCGCGCGTGTAGGGCAGCGCCCATGACTTCGCGCCCCGTGACGCCGCTTCTCGACACTGTCGATACGCCCACCGACCTCCGCAAGCTTGATCCAGGTCAACTGCGCCAGCTCGCGGACGAGCTTCGCGCGGAGATGATCAGCGCCGTCGGCACGACCGGGGGGCACCTCGGCTCCGGCCTTGGCGTGGTCGAGCTCACGGTCGCGTTGCACTATGTCTTCGACACTCCGACCGACAAGCTGATCTGGGACGTCGGTCACCAGGCTTACCCGCACAAGATCCTGACCGGCCGCCGCGATCGCATCCGCACCCTGCGCCAGGGCGGCGGGTTGTCCGGCTTCACCAAGCGCAGCGAGAGCGAATACGATCCGTTCGGCGCGGCCCACTCGAGCACCTCGATCAGCGCGGCGCTGGGCTTTGCCATCGCCAACAAGCTGAAGCGGCAGCCAGGACGGGGCATCGCGGTCATCGGCGACGGCGCGATGAGCGCGGGCATGGCCTACGAGGCGATGAACAACGCCGAGGCGGCGGGAGATCGGCTGGTCGTCATACTCAACGACAACGACATGTCGATTGCACCTCCGGTGGGCGGACTTTCGGCTTACCTCGCCCGGATGGTGTCCTCGAGCGAGTACCTCGGCCTGCGCAGTCTCGCCAAACGCCTGACCGCGAAACTCAGCCGGCGCCTGAACCACGGGCTCGAAAAGGCCGAGGAGTTTACCCGCGGGATGGTGACCGGCGGGACGCTGTTCGAGGAACTGGGTTTCTACTACGTCGGGCCCATCGACGGCCATAACCTCGACCACCTGATCCCGGTGCTGGAGAACGTGCGGGACAGCGGCCAGGGGCCCATTCTCGTTCACGTCGTGACGCAGAAGGGCAAAGGGTACGCCCCGGCCGAGAACAGCGCCGACAAGTACCATGGCGTGCAGAAGTTCGACGTGATCACCGGCGAACAGGCGAAGAGTGCTGGCGGCCCTCCGTCGTACCAGAACGTGTTCGGCGATGCGCTGGCGAAGCTGGCGGAAACCGACGACCGAATCTGCGCAATCACCGCGGCGATGCCTTCAGGCACCGGCGTGGACCGCTTCGCCAAGGCGCACCCGACCCGCGCGTTCGACGTTGGTATCGCCGAACAGCACGCGGTGACGTTCGCCGCAGGGCTCGCCGCGCAGGGAATGCGCCCGTTCTGTGCTATTTATTCGACCTTCCTCCAGCGGGCCTTCGACCAGGTGGTCCATGACGTGGCCATCCAGAACCTGCCCGTTCGCTTCGCGATCGACCGCGCCGGGCTGGTGGGTGCCGACGGGGCGACACATGCCGGTTCGTTCGACGTGACCTATCTCGCTACTTTGCCGAACATGGTGGTCATGGCACCTGCGGACGAAGCCGAACTGGTGCACATGACCTACACCGCCGCGGAGCATGACAGCGGGCCGATCGCCTTTCGCTACCCGCGCGGAAGCGGCACCGGCATTGCGCTGCCCGACACTCCGCAGAAGCTGGAGATCGGTAGGGGACGGGTGACGCGCGAAGGCACCAAGGTCGCGCTCCTTTCGCTCGGCACTCGCCTTGCCGAGGCCGAGAAGGCGGCCGACGCGCTCGAGGCGAAGGGACTGTCCACCACGGTCGCCGACTTGCGCTTCGCGAAGCCCCTCGACACCGCGCTGATCGATCGCCTGATGCGCACGCACGAAGTCGTGGTGACGGTGGAGGAAGGCGCCATCGGCGGGCTGGGCGCCCACGTGCTCACGCACGCCAGCGACGAGGCCCTGCTCGATGCCGGCCTGAAGATCCGCACGATGCGCTTGCCCGATCTGTTCCAGGACCATGACGACCCCGTGAAGCAGTACGACGTGGCTGGCCTTAATGCGCCGCACATCGTGGACACCGTGCTCAAGGCGCTGCGCCATAACAGCGCCGGCGTGGAAGAGGCGCGGGCCTAGCTCAGCCTAGCCAGCGCCATATTCCCGCCGGGACACCGGCGGAACGGATGTGCGCCCAGGTGATCAGCAGCCAGAGCGCCAGCGTCACTAGCCATAGCACGGCGCTCACGGTGAGGAGCCCGCTCCATCGCGGCCAGTAACTCGTCCGCGCCTCCCATCCGGACCAGCTATCGCCCATCAGCGTTTCCTTCTTGCGGTCCTGCAGGTGCGCTCCGACGAGCGCGAGGACGAGGATCGCGCTCGCCACGATCAGGGTGCGGTTGCTCCACCACAGGACAATGTGCGCGATGGCCCACAGCGCGAAGCCCCACATCATCGGGTGTCGGGTAATGGCGAACACGCCGGTTGGCGCGCGCTCGATCGGTTTTGCGGGACCGGGGTTGGGGAGAGCCGGGTTCTTTGCCAGCGACCCGAGAAACAGCACGAGCGCGGGCAGGGTAAGGAGCGTGGCGATGATCCAGCCGACCTGACCGGAGCCCGGTAGATCGGCGGGCGGGGCCGCCCGAAACGCGAAGATCACCCATCCCAGCGTCGCAAGGGCAACCAGCGAGTAGAAGCCGAGAAAGCCGCGTTGGCCGATCCGCGCGACCAGCGGCCGACGCAGCGGGTGCGACAGCGCAAAGTGCGTGCCGACGAAGGCGAGGCTGGCGGCGAGAAGGCTGGCGAGTGCAGGGTCCACGGATATCCTCCCGTTTCGACCCCGCCCGAAACTACTGCCCGCCTTTTCCGATGTCGAGCAAGCGTACGGTGAACAGCAACGTCGCGCCGCCCGGAATAGGGCCCTTGCCCTTGACTCCATAAGCGAGGTTGGCGGGGGCGGCGATCTCGATCGTGTCGCCCACGCCCATCTGCGGGATCGCCAGCTTCCATGCAGGGATCAGCTTCCCGAGCGGGAAAGTCACCGGCTCACCGCCTTCGGATGTGTCGAAAGTCGATCCGTCGACGAATGTGCCGGTGTAGTGCACGGTGACGATGTCAGTGACTGCCGGATGCGCTCCGCTGCCGTCACCCGCGACGCGCCGCCACAAAAGGCCGCCTTCGACCGGCTGCCACCCGGGCTGCGCCGCGCGAACTGCGAGGGCGGACTGCTGGGCGTTCATCCAGACAACGTCCTGGCTGCGATCGGCAGGGCCATCAGCCGGCCCTTCGGCAAGCGCCGCGGCGCCCACGATCAGCGCGAGGCCAAGCGCGAGGGTGGCACCGCCATGACCGCTGAACAAACGCCTCACCAATCGTATCCCTTGGGCCGGTCGCTCTCGTCGAGATCGCGGTAGCGGTCGCGCAGACGGGTCTGGTGGTCATCCTTCGGCTGCTCCACTCCGTCGATGAAGACCCGCTCGGGCGCGCTCGAGAGCTCCAGCGGATCGCCATCCCAGATCACCAGGTCGCCGGCGGCCCCGGGCGAGAGGACGCCCGCGCGGCCGCCTTGGCCGGCGATCTCTGCCGGGACCGAGGAAATGGCGGCGAAGGCCTGCCCCCAACTAAGGCCGGAAGCGCCGGGAATCTTCGTCAGCGCGACGAGGTTGCCGGCGTATTGCGCCAGATTCTTCGGCTGGTCGCCGGTCGTGCCGGCGAGGCCTCCGAGCGCGACCTTCACACCTGCGGCGGCCATCCGCCCGACGTTGCTCTGGGTCGCGGCGAGTTGCTCGAAACTCGACGGGAGGTCGTCCACCGGATCGGCGATCACCGGCACACCGGCGGCGGCGATGTCGGCGGCGGCCCGCCAGCCTTCGCTGGCCCCCACAAGCACCAGCTTTAGTTTGGGAAATTCCTTGCGCAAACCCAGCACCGAGCGAATGTCCGCCGCACGCTCCACGGCGACATACAGGGGCTGCTGTCCGTTAACCACCGGGATGAGCGCCGCGGCGTCGAAGCGGGTCAGCAGAACGTCGTCGCGTTCGGCGGAACTGTCGACCAGGCGCGTGTCGACCGGGATGTCGTCGCCCGTGCTGACCTGCCGTGGTCCGCTTCCCCCGGGTATGCGGCTATCGGCGGAATACTGCCGCGCCTCTCGCAGCGCATTGCGTAGGACCGCATGGGCACTCGTCCGGCTGCCACCCGCGAGCCGCGCGCCGTATTCACCCAGTGCGACCAGCTGAAACGCACGCGGCCGCACGACCATGTCCGGATCCGCGCCGAGATCGACCACCGCGCCTTGGCCGCCGAAGATCGAACTGGCGGGACGCGAGAAAACGCTCGCGCGGGTAATCCCGCCATCGCGCGCCACTGCTACGTGCTGCGAGGCCGGGTTGAGCGCGGGTGTCACGTCGAGCGCGGCGCCGAACGGCGAGTTGCGCGCGCTGGTATCGTTCGATTCCTCGACCCCGTCGGCGTCCGAAAGGCCGAGCGCGGTCATTGCCGCGAACAGGCCGGGAGTGACCCATTTTCCGGTGCCGTCGATCGTCTCGACTCCGGCCGGAATCGCCACGCCGGGTCCTGCGGCGACCACCTTGCCGCCGCGCACGACGACGGTCGCGCCCTGCACCGGCTCGCTGCCATCGCCGGTCGCAACGGTGGCGTTGGTCACCGCGAAGTCCTGCGCGAGAGCGGGGGCGGAGAGCGCGAGGAGCGCCGCGCCGATCAGGAGGCGAGAATTCATTTCACGTCTCCTTCGCCGGGTTGGCCAAGCTCGAAATCGCTCACCGGGCGCATCTTCCGGTTATCCGAATCGTACATCAGCGCGCCGTCGATCCAGACTTTTTCGGGGCGCGAATAGACGGAGAGGGGATCGCCGTTCCACAGCACTACGTCGGCCATTTTGCCGCTCGCGAGGCTACCGGTCATTTCGTCGATGCCCATCGCGTGTGCCGGATTGAGGGTCAGCCATCGGATCACCTGCTCATCGGGAATGATGATCCCTGCGCGCCGTCCCGCGGCCTGCGCCTTGGCGGCTTCCTGGTTGAGGCGCTGGATGCCGTTCTCGTCGTCCGAGTGGATGATGACGCAGGCGCCCGCATTCTGCAGAAAGGCGGCGTTTTCAGGGATGCCGTCATAGCTTTCCATCTTGAAACCGTACCAGTCGGCCCAGATGGCCGAGCAGATTCCGTTTTCGCGCAAAAGGTCGGCGATCTTGTAGCTCTCCACCGCGTGGTGGAAGGCGGAGATCTTGTAGCCCATCTCCCTGGACAGATCGATCATGAAGGCCATCTCGTCGGCCCGGTAGCAGTGGTTCTGGACCAGGATCTCGCCGTCGATCACGCCGGCCAGGGTCTCGTTGGCGAGGTCGCGGCCCTTTCGGCCTTCCGCCATCCATTTCTTGGCGTCCAGGAAGGTCTGACGGTCCACCGCCATGTTGCCCATACGGGTGGAGGGCATGCGGCCCCTGCCGCCATAGACCCGCTTGGGGTTCTCGCCGCAGGCCATCTTCATGCCGTATGGCGCGCCGGGGAACTTCATGCCTTGCACGGTGCGCGCGGGCACATTCTTAAGCGTGACCGAGCGCCCACCGACGAGGTTGGCCGAGCCGGGAAGGATCTGGAGCGCTGTCACGCCGCCATTGGCAAGCGCGCGTGAAAAGCCCGGGTCCTGCGGCCAGACGGAGTGCTCGGCCCAGACGTCGGGCGTGGTAGGAGCGGTGGCTTCGTTGCCGTCCGACTGCGCCTCTACCGATGGCGAAGGATACACACCGAGATGCGAGTGAATGTCGATGATGCCGGGAGTGACGAACTTGCCCGTGGCATCAACCCGAGTGTAGCCCGCAGGGATCGCGAGGTCGGCGCTGCCAACCCCTACGATTTTCCCATCGGCGAAAAGGACGGTTCCGTTATCGATCCGGCCGCCCGCTCCGTCGAACACGGTCGCCCCGACGAGTGCGGTGGCAGCGCCCGGGTAAGCCTTGTAGGTCGAAGGATAGGGATTTTTATCGATTGCGCTGTTCGCGCTTGCGGTGTCCGTTCCGCCGGGGGCGGTGGCGCAGGCTGCCAGTGTCAGCGCGCCCAGGGCCGCGCAGGTCGTTCGCCAGAATCTCATGTTACCCCCCAAGAGAACGGGGCGCGAAGCTTTCGCCCCGCGCCCCGGTAATAGAATGTCAGGCGCGGCTCGCCGGATGCACGCCTGCTTCCTGCGGTTCGAGGCCGGCTTCGTCCTGACCCGCCAGATCATCACCCACATTGTCGTCACGCAAGGTGTCGAGGTGCATGAGGCGCTTGATGAAAGGGCTGATGACCAGGACAAACACGCCCACGCCGACCGCCACCCAGCCGACCGTCGAATAAACGTTCAGCACGACGGTCTTACCCGCTTCCTCGCCCACACCCTCGGCACCGGTTGCCGAAGCGATCAGCCCCGCGGCGAAGTTGCCGGTTGCCGAAGCGAAGAACCAGGTGCCCATGATCAGCGAGGCCATGTGCGTCGGCGCCAGACGGTTCATCGCGCTGAGCCCGACGGGCGAAAGGCACAGTTCTCCGGTCGTGTGGAGCAGGTAGATCAGGAAGATGAAAATGACCGGGGTAGGCACGTCGACGCCCACCGAGTTCGCGCCCCAGACGAGGACGAGGAACCCGAGCCCGACCTGGACCACGCCGAGTCCGAACTTGAACGGGGTCGAAGGCTCCATCCCCTTGCGTCCCAGCACCGTCCAGATGGTCGCGAAGATCGGTGCGAGCAGAATGATGTAAATCGCGTTGATCGACTGGAACACCGATGCCGGCACCCCACCGCGATCGACGTGTCGATCGGTGAACAGGTTGAGGCTCGACCCGGCCTGTTCGAACAGGGCCCAGAATATGATCGACGCGATGATGAGGAAGAGCGCGGCGAAAATGCGATCGCGCTCTTCCGCCTTCAGCTTGGTGACCGCGACGCCGATCACGTAGAGGACCAGCAGGCCGCCGAAGATGCCGAGAAGCAATCCGACCACGGACTGGTTCTGCACCAGCACCCAGCACAGCGCGACGAGCGCAAGGCCGACGCCGTACATCGCCCACTCGCGGCCTTTCGCGAGAGCCTTGGGCGGTTCGCCCCGGCCAAGCAGAAAGCCGCGGCCGATGACGAACACGACGAGGCCGGCCAGCATGCCGATGCCCGCCAGGCCGAAGCCATAGGCCCAGCCGTAAGTCTCGCCGATATAGCCGCACAGCAGCGAGCCGAGCGCCGCGCCGAGATTAATGCCCATGTAGAAAATGGTGTAGGCGCCATCGCGGCGCACGTCGGTTCGCGGATAGAGCTGCCCCACGATGACCGAGATGTTGGCCTTGAGGAAACCGGAGCCGACGATGATCAGCGCCAACGCCAGCCAGAATACGTTGATCATCGGATTGGCGGTGTGTCCGACGGCAGCTTCGCCTTCGAAGGCCATGAAGAAGTGGCCCAGGGTCAACAGGACCGCGCCGAATTGCACCGCCTTGCGTTGCCCGAGATATCTGTCGGCGAGATAGCCGCCGACCACCGGCGTAATGTACACCAGCGCGGTATAGGCGCCGTAGATGATGCCGGCTTCGCTGTCGGAATAGAGCCAGTGCTTGGTCAGGTAGAAGATCAGCAGCGCGCGCATGCCGTAGTAGGAGAACCGCTCCCACATCTCGGCGAAGAAGAGCATGAACAGGCCCTTCGGATGCCCAAGGAACGTGCCGGCGCTATCGCCGTGCGGAAGCTGCTGTGTTGCCATGTACTTGAACGTCCTCGTTGAACCCTTGCCGGTACGGTCTCGCGCCGTTCCCGGGCCTGAAAGGGGCGCAACCTAGCGGCTCGCGCTGTCATGTGAAGCCACTTGTTTCATCGGCAACCGCCTTTGCGGCCCGAACGGGAACCTTGACGCGCCGCGCTGTATTATGTCACTGATGCACCCCAAGCCAAGGACTTGTCATGACCCAGCAGAGCCGACCGGTGTACCTGCGCCTGCGCGATCTCGTCGCTGCCGCAATTATCGAGGGACGCTACCGCGAAGGCGAGATGCTGCCTTCGGTGCGCGTTCTGGCGGCCGAGCAGGGCGCCAACCCGCTGACGGTGGCCAAGGCCTATCAGCAGTTCCAGGCTGATGGGCTGGTCGACGTCCAGCGAGGCATCGGCATGTACGTGGTCCCAGGCGCGGCCGAGCGGTTGCGCAAGTCGGAACGCGCGCGTTTCCTGAAGGACGAATGGCCCGAGCTGAAGGCCCGGATCCACCGCCTCGGCCTTGAACCGGCGGAACTTCTCGCCGAGGCGTAAGGCCTGCCCGATGCGCCTGTAAACCGTTGCGCGGCAGCACTTCTTCTGGCACTTTGAGCGCCGGGGCACAGGGGTCAGCCCCTTTTGCTCAGGTGGTGTCGCGGCCGGGAGAAGAACGATGATCAGGTCCGAGCTGCTTCAAGCGCTGGCCAGGGAAAACCCGGATCTGCGGGCCGAAGAGGTGGAGCAGGTCCTCGACACTTTCTTCGACGAGATCGGCAAGCGCCTGGCCGAGGGCGGGCGGGTTGAACTGCGCGGTTTCGGCGCTTTCTCCACGCGGGAACGTGCGGCTCGCAAGGGGCGCAATCCGCGCACTGGCGAGGCGGTTGACGTCCCCGCCAAGAAAGTGCCCTACTTCAAGCCCGGCAAGGAAATGCGGCGGCTCGTCAACGAAGGTTGAACAGGCTTCCGCCGCGGGAAATTGCCGCGGCGAACGGCGCCGGCTAAGCGCGCCGCGACGCGGGCGTGGCGGAATGGTAGACGCCGGGGACTTAAAATCCCCTGAGCTTTGCTCGTGTGGGTTCGAGTCCCACCGCCCGCACCAGCGCAGAGCCGAGCCGCAGCATCATTCTTCCTCGCCCTCGTCCTCTTCCAGCAGAACGCGCATCGCCGCTCCGTCGAGATCCTCGAACTGGTTGTGCCGCATCGCCCAGAAGAACGATACGAGGCCAAGTGCGCCGAGGCCGAGCGCTACCGGCACGAGAAGAACCAGCCCTGTCACCGCGCGGCCCGGACGAGGCGCAGCGAATTGCCGACCACGATCAGCGAGCTGAGCGACATGGCGACGGCCGCGATCAGCGGAGTGACGTGACCCGTGATGGCGAGCGGCACGGCGACGATGTTGTAGCCCACCGCGAGCGTGAAGTTCTGCCGCACGATGGTCATCGCGCGCCGGGCCGCGCGCACCGCCAAGGCAACCGGCAACAGGCTGTCCCCGAGGAAGACTGCGTCGGAGGCTTGCCGGCTGACGTCGCTCGCATCGGCCGGCGCAATCGACACGTGGGCGGCGGCCAGTGCCGGCCCGTCGTTCAGCCCGTCGCCGACCATCAGCACGCGTTTGCCGGCTTCGGCCAACTGCCCAAGATAAGCGAGCTTTTCGGCCGGCTGAACCTCTGCCACGAACGGAAGACCCAGCGGTTCGGCGACCTTCGCGACCGCAGCCCTGGTGTCGCCGGACAGGATGGAGGACGTGCAGCCCGCAGCGCCCAACGCCCTGAGAGTGGGTTCGATGTCAGGCCGCAAGGGGTCGCTGAAGCGGAGGGCGACGTGCACGTTTCCATCGTCCAGCTCGGTTGTGGGAAAGCCGCTCGCAGCCACCTCCGGCCGTCTGAGCGCAACTTGTCTGCCGTCGATGATCCCCGCCACTCCATCTCCGGGTTTCTCGGTGACGGCATCGAGGTTCGCGGGGCGAACATCTTCTGCCCGCAGCGCAGCGGCGAGACCCCGACTGAGCGGATGCCGGCTGCTCTGCGCGAGCGCCATGGCAATCTCCTTCTGCCGCGGCGTCAGTTCATCGAGATTGACCGGTCGCGGCTGGCCTAGGGTGAGGGTCCCGGTCTTGTCGAACACCGCGCAGTTGGCCTCGGCCAGCCGCTCGAGCGCGCTGCCGTCCTTGACCAGCACCCCGCGCCGCATCAGCGCGCTTGCGGTCACCACGTGCGCCGCCGGCACCGCGAGCCCCAGCGCACACGGGCAGGTGATGATCAGAACCGCTACCGCGATCAGCAGCGCCTGGTGCAATCCTGCGCCCGCGATCAGCCAACCGGCCAGGCTCAACAAGGCAAGCGTGTGGACTGCCGGGGCATAGAGGCGGGACGCGCGGTCCGCGATGCGAACATAGCGCGAGCGCGATTGGCCCGCCTCCTCCATCAGGCGAGCGATTTCCGCAATGGCGGTGTCGCCCGCAGCCGCGGTAACGCGCGCGGTGAACGGCTGCCCGAGGTTGACCATCCCGGCGTGGACCAAGGCTCCCGGCCCGGCGCGCGCCGGCACGCTCTCTCCCGTGAGCATCGAGGCATCGAGCGAAGCCTCGCCCGTCACCACCTCGCCATCGGCAGCCAGCGCCTCCCCGGCGGCGACCCGCATCAGCATCCCTGGCTGAATGTGGTCCGCCGGTATGCGCTCGGTGCGGCCATCGGTGGTCAGTACAGTCGCTTCGCGCCCCATTCGCGCGAGCAAGGCCCCGATGCCGGCCCGCGCCCTGTCGCGCATCATCGCGTCCAGTACGCGGCCGGCAAGGAGGAAAAACAGCAGCATGACCGCACCGTCGAAGTAGGCATGGTGCCCGCCGATCACGGTTTCGTAGAGACTGAGGCCGGTGGCCAGCAGCACGCCGATCGAGATCGGCACGTCCATGTTGGTCCGTCCCCGGCGAAGCGCGGTCAACGCGGAGCGGAAAAAAGGCTGTCCGGCATAGGCGACCACCGGCACGCCGATCAGCGCCGAGAGCCAGTGGAACAGGTCACGAGTGGTCCCTTGGGCGCCTGACCAGACGCTGACCGATAGCAGCATGACGTTCATCATGCCGAACCCGGCCACCGCCAGCGCCCTCAGCAAGCGGCTCGTTTCGCCGTCCGCCTTCCCGATGGGCTCGCCCGCGGTGGGCTGGGCTTCGAAGCCGAGCCCTTCAAGCAAGGAGAGGATACGCTCTTCGGACGTGCCCGGCGCGTGGCGCACGACCACTCGCCGGGCCGAGAAGTTGACGCGTGCCCCTTCGATCCCGGGCAGATGCTCGAAACCGCGCTCGATCTTGCCGATGCAGCCGGCGCAGCGGATGCCGGGAACCGTAAAGCGGCTCTCGACCAGCTCGGGGTGCCCGGAAAGGTCGGTCATGCGAGGGGAATCTCCCCGCGCCAGGACTTTTCGCCCCCACGGCCCTCGAGTCGCAAGGTCCAGCGCCCCGCCGGCAGCACATCGGTGCTGATGAAGCGGCCCGGGGCAGCCATGCGGAAAGAAAGGCGCTGATCGGGCAGCCGGCCAAGCGGGTGACGGGCGGTCCCGCCGAGCTGGGTCGGCGCGCCGCCGCCCGCGAAGTCGATTACGACGCGGCCGTCGCCCGCCCGGGAAACGGCCGGCTTCCAGCCGAGCGCCCGCGAACGATCGGCCTCGTCGAGCCACTTGTTGAACTCCTGGCTCGCGACGTAGGAGTTTTCGACCACGACACCGCCGAACGTGCTCACGGCGAACCGCGCCATGACGAGGTTGACGGCGATGACGATGCCGAAGCCCGCGACGAGAATGGCCGTCATGTGCCTGCCGGTGAAAGGCTTGGTCATTGGTCCTGTCCTCCCGGGGCGGCGAACTGGATCTGCGCCTCGTCCGATGCGGCTTCCTTGTCGAGCGAGCGGAGTCGGAAGCGGAACTCCTGCGCCGCGGTCTCGGGCGGCGCGATGACGTAGACGCGCACCGTTCGGGTGGCGTCGGGCGCCGCATTGATGCGCATCGAGCGGGCGGCCGAGTTCCGCGATTCCTCGTCGTTCCACATGGCTGCGCCGGGCAGGCCGTCGAGCGCGATCTCCAGCGCGCGCGGGCGGCTTTCCATGTTGCGCACCTTGAGGGTGTAGGCGTTGCGCACCGATCCGTCGCTCATGAGCATGAATGGCGGGTTGCGGTCGGCAGCGGCGGAGAGATCGAGATGGCTGCGGGTGCCGAGCATGAACAGCATCGCCAGACCTATCGCGCTCCATCCGCCGAGATAGATGACCGTGCGCGGCCGAACGAGGTTGCGCCACGGCAGCCTCCGAGGCTCGCCGGCGGCTTCGCGCTTGCTGTCCTCGAGCGTGACGTAATCGATCAGCCCGCGCGGTCGGCCCACTTCGGCCATCACCCGGTCGCAGGCGTCGATGCACAGGGCGCAGGTGATGCAGCCGATTTGCGGTCCTTCGCGAATGTCGATGCCGGTCGGACAGACCGATACGCACTGCAGGCAGTCGATGCAGTCGCCGTAGTGCTGGGGATCCTTCTGCGCCTTCTTGACGCTGCCGCGCGGTTCGCCGCGCCAGTCCTTGTAGGTGACCGTCAGCGAGCGCTCGTCCATCATCGCCGACTGGATGCGCGGCCAGGGGCACATGTAGATACAGAACTGTTCGCGCAGGAACCCGCCCAGCGTGAAGGTGGTAAAGGTGAGGATGGCGACCGTGATATACGCCACCGGCGCCGCCTGGCCCGACCAGAAGTCGCGCACCAGCGTGGGCGCGTCCGCGAAGTACATGATCCACGCGCCGCCGGTCCAGAAACTGATCAGCAGGTAGATCGACCACTTGATGCCGCGCTTGACGATCTTCTCCGGCCCCCACGGCGCGCGCGCCAGCCGCGCCTGCGCGTTGCGGTCGCCGTCGACCAGCCGGTCGACATGCTGGAACAGGTCGGTCCACACCGTCTGCGGGCAGCTGTAACCGCACCATGCGCGGCCGACCGCGCTGGTGATCAGGAACAGGCCGATGCCCGCCATGATCAGCAGGCCGGCGACGAAATAGAATTCGTGCGGCCAGATTTCGATGCCGAACATGTAGAACCGCCGGTTGGCGATATCGACCAGCACTGCCTGGTCGGGCGCATAGGGCCCGCGGTCCCAGCGGATCCACGGGGTCGCGTAGTATATGCCGAGCGTGATCGCCATGACCACGTACTTCACGTTGCGGTAGAACCCGTGGACCGCCTGCGGGAAGATTGCGCGACGTTTCTCGAACAACTCCGGCAAGTCCTCGCGCGGCGGCTCGTGCGGCTCGTGCCGCAGGTTGCCCGTATCCGGCTGCGCGACCGTCAGGCTGACGGGCTTGTTCGGCTTGCCAGGGCTTTCTTCGGTTCTCGGGTGCTCAGGGTTGTTCATCGACCGCGACCGCCGGATCCTTGGCGACCTCCACGAAATCTTCGCCGCCGCCCAGCGAGTGGACATAGGCCGCCAGCATCTTGATCGTCACCGGGTCGAGGCGTCCGCCCCAGGCCGGCATCACGCCCATGCGCGGGTTGCTGATCTGCTGCACGATACGGCCCTTGCCGCTGCCGTAGAGCCAGATCGCATCGGCGAGGTTTGGCGCGCCGAATTCGCGCAGACCCTTGCCTTGCGGGCCATGGCAGCTTGCGCAGTTGTTCTCATACAGCGTCGCTCCGGCCGCTGTCGGCTTCGCCTTGCCGCTGAAGGACAGCACCTGGTCGGCGACCGTCGAGATTTCCGCAGGCGTCAGCAAGCCGTCACGCCCGAAGGCGGGCATCATGGAATTGCGGGTGCTCTCCACGCCCGGCTGGCGCACGCCGTGGACCAGCGTGTACTCGATCGCCCTGAGGTCCCCGCCCCAAAGCCAGTCGTCGTCGTTGAGGTTGGGATAGCCGTTGCCGCCTGCCGCGCCGGAACCATGGCACTGCACGCAGTTCACGCGGAATGCCGCCCGGCCGCCTTCCACGGCGGCGCGCATCAGCCGGCTGTCGTCGGGCAGTCGCTCGATCGGCACCCGCGAAAGCGCAGTCAGGGTGGGGGCGCGGCGCTGGTTCTCGGCACGCATTTCCTGTGCGAGCTGACCGCGGCTGGACCAGCCGAGCACGCCTTCGGTACCCGTGCGCAGTAGCGGCCAGGCAGGATAAAGGACGACGTAGATGATGCCCCAGACGATTGTGGCGTAGAGCGTCCACAGCCACCAGCGCGGCATGGGCGTGTCGAGTTCCTCGATCCCGTCCCATTCGTGACCGACGGTCTCGGTGCCGGTTGGTTCGTCGATCCGCTTATTCGCCACCGTCTTCATCCTTGAAAATAACGTGGGCCGCTTCGTCGTTGCGCGGGCGCGCGCCGGGGCGGAATGGCCAGGCGATCAGCCCGGCGAAGACCAGCAGCATGGCCAGAAGCCCCCAGCTGTCGGCAAAGTGCCGCAGCGCCTCGTAGGTCGAGTGATCGCTCACCGCGATCCCTCCTTCGCCAGTTCCTCCTGAGCCGCGGCACTGTTCACATCGACCAGCGTGCCAAGAACCTGCAGGTAGGCGACGAGCGCGTCCATCTCGGTCACACGGTCGGGGTTGCCGTCGAAGTCCCGGATCTGCGCCTTCGGATATCGCGTCTCGAGATCCCCGGCGTCGGCTTCGGGGTCGGCCTGCGCGGCCAGGTCCCGCGCGGCCTCGGAGATGTCCTTGTCGCTATAGGGGACCCCGACACGGCGCAGCGCGGTGAGGTTATCGGCCATGTCGGGCGTGGTCAGGTCGTTCTCGGCAAGGAAGGCATACGTCGGCATGACGCTTTCCGGCACCACCGATCGCGGGTCCTTGAGGTGCTGGACGTGCCATTCGTCCGAGTAGCGGTTGCCGACGCGGGCAAGGTCCGGCCCAGTGCGCTTCGATCCCCACTGGAACGGATGGTCGTACATGCTTTCCGCCGCGAGGCTGTAGTGGCCGTAACGCTCCACCTCGTCGCGGAACGGGCGGATCATCTGGCTGTGGCAGGTGTAGCACCCTTCGCGCACGTAGATGTCCCGTCCGGCCTGCTCCAGCGGAGTATAGGGACGCATGCCGCGCACCTTCTCGATCGTGTTATCGATCCAGAACAACGGGGCGATTTCCACCACCCCGCCGATGACCACAGCCACGAAGGCAAAGGTGCCCAGCAGGGTGATGTTGCGTTCGAGCTTCTTGTGACGCTGTGCGACGTTGAACATGGCGCGCTTTCTTATTCCGCCGGTACGGAGACGATCGGGCGATCGGCTTCGGGGTTGTAGGGAGCCTCGGTCATCGGCGCTTCCTCGCGCAGGTCACCGGCGATCGTCCGCCACACGTTGACGACCATCAGCACTCCGCCGGCGAGGTACAGCAGGCCGCCGAACGCGCGCATGATGAACAGCGGGTGGAGAGCGGCGACCGTGTCGGCGAACGTGTTCACGAGGTATCCGTCGCTGCCGTACTCGCGCCACATCAGGCCCTGGGTGATGCCCGCCACCCACATCGAGGCGGCGTAGAACACGATGCCCACGGTCGACAGCCAGAAGTGCCAGTTGACCATTCGCAGCGAATACAGCCGTTCGCGCTTCCACAGGCGAGGGGTTAGGTAATAGACCACCGCGAAGGTGATCATCCCGTTCCACCCGAGGGCACCGGCGTGCACGTGGCCAATCGTCCAGTCGGTGTAGTGCGACAGCGAGTTGACCGCCTTGATGCTCAGCATGGGGCCTTCGAAAGTGGCCATGCCGTAGAACGCCAGGGCCATGACCATCATGCGGATCAGCGGATCGGTGCGGACTTTGTCCCAAGCCCCGTTGAGGGTCATCAGGCCGTTGATCATGCCGCCCCAGCTGGGCATCCACAGGATCACCGAGAACACCATGCCGAGCGTCTGCGCCCAGTCGGGCAGCGCGGTGTAGTGCAGGTGGTGCGGGCCGGCCCAGATGTAGAGGAAGATCAGCGACCAGAAGTGCAGGATCGACAGGCGATAGGAATAGATCGGCCGGTTTGCCTGCTTGGGCACGAAGTAGTACATCATCGCCAGGAACGGCACGGTCAGGAAGAACGCCACCGCGTTGTGCCCGTACCACCACTGCACCAGCGCATCCTGCACGCCCGCGAACGCCGAGTACGAGCGGGAGCCGAACACCGACACCGGGATCGCCAGGTTGTTGACGATGTGCAGCATCGCGATGGTGATGATGAAGCTGAGGTAGAACCAATTCGCGACATAGATGTGCGGCTCGTTGCGCTTTGCCAGCGTCCCCACGAAGACGATGAAGTACGCCACCCACACGATCGTCAGCCAGATATCGACGTACCACTCGGGCTCGGCGTACTCCTTCGACTGGGTAATGCCGAACAGGTAGCCCACCGCCGCCAGGACGATGAACATCTGGTATCCCCAGAACACGAAGCGCGCGAGAGCGGGGAACGCCAGGCGGGCGCGGCAGGTCCGCTGGACGACGTAGTAGCTCGAGGCGATCAGGATGTTGCCGCCGAACGCGAACACCACGCCCGAGGTGTGCAGGGGCCGGAGCCGGCCGAAGTTGAAATAGGGCTCCAGGTTGAGCGCGGGAAACGCCAGCTGGAGGGCGATCAGCAGGCCCACGGTGAAACCGACCACACCCCAGAAAACCGTCGCGATGACGCCCCAGCGAACCGGATCGTCATCATAGCGCGAAGGGTCGGTCGGCATCCGGAACAGGCTCTGTGCCCTGGCCAGCGGATCGAACCGGCCGGCCGTGGCGCACAGGAACACGAAGGCGACGATGGCGACCACCGTCATGCTGGCCGCATAGCCGGTGTCCTGGGCCATCGCGATTGCCACGATGGCGAGCATCAGCACGAGAAACCAAGCCCCCAAACGCCCGAGTACTGCTTCCATTATTCAACCCTTCTTGGCCGCTTCGCAGCGATATTCGGCGGATTGTAAACCGCCGCCCGTCGCGCGCCCTATAGAAGTCCAATTTGGCCCGTCGCACTAGGGAATGTCCGTAGCCTGCGCGGTCAATCGGCAAGCCCGGTCGCGCACATCCCCTCGCGCGCCCGCAAGTGCGCGTGAAAATCCAGCGATCTAGGGAATTACCGGATGGGTCCGATAACTCAAGATTCACGCGTCTCACGCTACCCGTATTGGGGACAGCGCAGATGGTGCGCCGGTTGGGGAACCCCGCATGGAACTGGGTCGTATCGAAGTGCCGGAAGAGGTTCACCCGGTTTCCGCCGAAGAGCGGGACGCACCGCGCTTCACGCTGCTGATCCGCGCGGCAAAGCTGATTGCGGCCCAGGGAGAGTTCGTCTGCGTGATCCGCGACGTTTCCCAAAGTGGCGTCAGCCTGCGCGGTTTCCATGCCTTGCCGGTCAGCGATTCGTTGTGGCTCGAACTCCAGAGCGGCGAACGGTACGCTATCAGGCCCGTATGGTCGCGCGGGCTGGAAGCGGGATTCCGCTTCCTTCATCCGGTAGAGGTCGGGGCGGTGGTTGCCGAGGCAGGGCGCTTTCCTCGCCGGCAACTGCGGCTCGCCATCTCGTTCGGGGTCGAGCTTGCCTTCCTTGGCGGTCGGATGCGCGCCCAGGTCGTCAACCTGTCGCAGCAGGGCGCCCGCATCGAATGCGACGGCCTCCTGGCGATCGACCAGCCGCTTCGGCTCTGCTCGGGTCCGCTGCCGGAGGTGCGCGCCCGCGTGCGCTGGCGGCAGGGCAGGGAGTACGGCTTGGTATTCGACGATACCTTCAGCCTGAGCCAACTGGCCGTATTTGCTGCCGGGGCACAATGCCCGGATCTGCTCGCGGGCCCCACCGGCGTCGGGCAACGCCGTTAGGCCTGGCCTGCCCGGCGGTGGGCATTTACCACCCGGTAACCAATTTATTTCATCCCTCTGGTGCATGACCGGGGGGCCAGAAGACCATGAATTCCAGCGAATTGACCGTCGGGGTTGACCGGCGCCGTCCAAATGGGGGTTCCGGGGGGATCAACGGTCGGATGGCCGCGAGCGCCGATGGCGGCTCATTAAGCTGCGCCCGTCGGGGCGGCGCCGTGTACGTCTCCCGCGCGGCATCCGCGGCGTGACCCTGTTCGTCGAGCGGCGCCGTCCGGCGCTAACGGGCGAGCTGCTGCTGCGGGTGCTGCTGGCATGGGCGATGATCGCAGCGCTTCTTTTGGTGACCAGCCTCCCGTCCATCCAATCACATCGGTTTCCCGATCCCGACGACGCGCTTCGGCTGGTCCAGGTGCGCGACCTCATGGCCGGGCAGGGCTGGTTCGACCTGACCCAGCATCGGATCGACGCGGTCCGCGGCGGATTGACGATGGGTGGGTCGCGCCTGGTGGACATTCCCCTGGCGGCGGTGATCCTCGCGCTGCGGGGGCTGATCGGCCAGGGTGCGGCCGAAACGGTCGCCATGGTTGCCGTGCCGCTTCTCACCTTCGGCGTTGCGCTTCTGCTGGCTGCCCGCATCGCCTGGCGGGTGATCGGTGACGAGGCGGCAGGTTTCGCCTGCCTTGCCATGGGGCTGTCCGCGCCGCTGGTCCAGCAACTGCGCCCGATGCGGATCGATCATCATGGCTGGGAGGTGGTCTGCGTGCTGGCCGCCATGAACGGCCTCATGGCAAGGTCCGCACGTCTTGGAGGCTCGGTCACGGGCCTTGCACTCGCGGCAGGGCTGTCGATCTCGACTGAAGGGGTCACGCTGGCCGCGGCCATCTGCGGCGTCACCGCACTGCGCTGGTTGCGCGAGCGCGGCGACGCGGCATGGTTTGTTGCCACCATGCAGGGGCTGGCTGCCGGATCGCTTGGCTTCTTCGCGGTGACCCGCGGCTTTGCCGGGTCGGCCGAATACTGCGATGCAATCTCCCCGGCGCATCTCGCCGGGCTTGGTGCGGCCGCGCTCGCCGCTACTGGACTCGCCCGGCTCGAACCGATGCCGCGCTTTGCCCTCGTGATCGGGATCGGGGCCGTTGCGGGGATCGGCGCGGCTACGATGGTTGCGCTTGCTCCGCAGTGCACGGGAGTCGCGCCTGCTCCGCTCGATCCGCTCGTCGCGCGCCTGTGGACCGGCGGTCCGGGGGACGGCCTGCCGATCTGGCGGCAGGACGCCGCGCTCGCGCTGCAGATCGCCGTTCCGCCGCTGGTCGGACTCCTGGCCTGCTTCAGGCTGGCGGGGCGAAGCTCGGGCTGGCTGCGCCGCTTCTGGCAGGAGTACGCAATCGTGCTGGGCGTGGCACTCGCAGTTGCCCTTTTCGTCGCCCGCGCAGGAGCGGCGGCCGGGGCGCTGGCGGCGGTGCCCCTGGGCTGGCAGGTGCGCGAGTGGCTCCGCTCGTCCCGAATGCTTCGCCGTCCGGGCAAGCGTGCGCTCGTGCTGACCAGCATGTCGCTTTCGCTCCTGCCTGCCTTGCCGCTGATGCTGTTTGCGCTCGCCATGCCGGCGCAGGCAGCGGGAGCGGTGCACCCGGTTTACGCGCACGATTGTGCGATTTCCGTGAATTCGGTCGCGTTGAGGTCGCTTCCCCCGGGGGAGATTCTCGCCCCGCTGGAGATCGGCCCGCAGATACTGTTGGAGAGCGGCCATTTGGTCGTCGCCACCGGCCACCGGCGCGAACAGGCCGCGATGGGCACGGTCATCGGGACGTTCACCGGGTCGCCCGAAGCGGCGCAAGCCGCGCTTGCGGCGCGGGGAACCAGGTATGTCGCGATCTGTCCCGGCATTCACGAAGCCGCTCGCTATGCCGGGGCGGCGCCGGCCGGATTGATGGCGCGCCTGTTGGGAGGGCACGCGCCGCAGTGGCTCGAGCCGGTGCAGGCTTCCGGGGACGGCAAGCTGGAAATCTGGCGCGTCCGGCGCTGACGCACTTCGTCGGGCCGACTGATACCCCCGTCGAGCCTGCGATTGCCCTCGCCCGCGGCACGGCCTATGGGCCAACCGCTCCGCTTGCGCGCAGTGCGTTACGCGTGTAATACAGTCGGGGACCTAGGGCACGTTGATGAATTACGAGACAACCCTCGATGCGCAGGATGAGGCGCGCTATCCGCTTGAAGGCGACGCCGAGTTCTCGGCCGTGCCCGGCGAAGACGCTTCGCCCGCGCGCCGCAAGTACGCCATCATCGCCATCGTCGCGGCGATCGCGCTGGTCGCCGCTTTCTTCCTGCTGAGCGGCGGCGAAAAGGACGATCCCTTTGCCGCGCCCCAGGCGGGCCAGGTTCCGCTGGTGACGGTCGTTTCGCCCGGACGCACGACGATCGCCGGCTCTATCGAGGCTACCGGCACGCTCAACGCCCGGCGCGAGCTTCCGGTCGGCTCCGTCGGCGAGGGCGGGCGGGTGGTTTCGGTGCCGGTCGACGAAGGCGACTGGGTACGCCAGGGCCAGGTCCTGGTGTCGATCGACCGTTCCGTGCAGGTGCAGCAGATCGAGGGCGCGCGCGCCCAGATTGGCGTCGCCCAGGCAGACCTCAACCTGGCTCAGGCCAACCTCGACCGTGCCCTGAAGCTGGTCGAGCGCGGCTTCATCTCCAAGGCCGATGTCGATCGCCTGACCGCGACTCGCGACGCCGCGCGCTCGCGCGTCGCCGTCGCCCGCGCCACCGTTGGCGAACTGCAGGCGCGCACCGCGCGGCTCAACATCTATGCGCCGGCGTCGGGCCTGATCCTCACTCGCGCCGTGGAGCCCGGCCAGACGGTCGGCGCCGGCGGCGCTCCCCTGTTCACCATTGCCCAGGGCGGCGAAATGGAACTGGCCGCGCGCCTGAGCGAGGAGGACCTGGCAAAGGTCTCGGTCGGCCAGTCGGCTACCGTGACCCCGGTATCCAGCGACAAGAGCTATACCGGCCAGATCTGGCAGGTCAGCCCGACGATCGACGAGCAGACCCGTCAGGGCGAGGCGAGGATCGCGCTCGCCTATGCTCCCGGGTTGCGGCCCGGCGGCTTCGCTTCGGCCGTCCTCAACAGCGGGACCATCGTCGCTCCGCTGCTCCCCGAATCGGCGATCCAGTCGGATGACAAGGGTCGGTTCGTCTACGTAGTGGGCAATGACGACCGCGTGCGTCGCCGCCCGGTCCGCACCGGCATCGTCACCGAGAAAGGCGTCGCTGTCATCGAGGGGCTGAGCGGAAACGAACGCGTCGTGCTGCGCGCCGGCGGGTTCCTCGCGGACGGCGACAAGGTCAAGCCGCAGCGCGCCAAGTAAGCCGCGGACAGAACAATGAGCCTTCGCAACATCTCGGCCTGGTCGATCCGCAACCCGGTCATTCCGATCGTGTTCTTCATCGGCCTGTGCCTCGCGGGCATCGTCTCGTTCATCCGGATGGACGTGAACCAGATGCCGGACGTCGACTTCCCGGGTGTGATCGTCACCATCTCGCAGCCCGGCGCTGCGCCGACCGAAATCGAGACGCAGATCACGCAGAAGGTCGAGGCGGCGGCGCGTTCGATCAGCGGGGTGGAGGAAATCTCCTCGACCGCGTCCGAAGGCAATTCCCAGACGATGGTCCAGTTCGCGATCGGCGAGGACGTCGACGAGGCGGTCAATGAGGTCAAGAACGCGATCGACCAGATCCGCAGCGACCTGCCGGAAGGCATTCTCGAGCCGCGCGTGTTCAAGGTCGAAGCGGGCGGCGGCGGCTCGATCGCATATTTCGCGGTCAGTGCCGACGACATGACGATCGAGCAGCTTAGCTGGTTCATCGACGACACGGTGTCGAAGCGGCTGCTGTCGATCGAGGGCGTCGCCACCGTCAGCCGGGCGGGCGGCGTGGACCGCGAGATCAGCGTGGTGCTCGACCCCCCGCGGATGCAGGCGCTCGGCGTGACGGCACGCGACATCAACAATGCCCTGCGAGCGACCAACGTGGACGCCGCCGGCGGCCAGGCCGAGATCGGGGGCTCGCGCCAGTCGGTCCGGGTGCTCGGCAACGCCGATAGCGCTTTCGAGCTGTCGAACACGCGGATCAACCTCGGCGGCGGGCGCACCGTCAAGCTGTCGGACGTGGCCCGCGTGACCGACGGCTACTCGGAAAAGACCCGCACCGCCAAGCTCAAGGGCCGCGAGGTCGTCACCTTCGGTTTCGAACGCTCGCGCGGCGCTTCCGACGTGACCGTCTACGACGAGGCGATGAAGCAGCTCGAGGCGATCCAGAAGGAGAACCCGCAGGTCCACTTCACGCGCCTCTACACCGAAGTGACCTACACCAAGGCGCAGTACTCCAGTTCGATGGAGGCGCTCGTCGAAGGCGCCGTGCTGGCGATCGTGGTGGTGTTCCTGTTCCTGCGCGACTGGCGCGCGACGATGATCAGCGCAATCGCGATCCCCTTGTCCGCCATTCCGACATTCTGGTTCATGGACCTGCTCGGCTTCACGCTGAACATGCTGTCGCTGCTCGCGCTGAGCCTCGTCGCGGGCGTGCTGGTGGACGACGCGATCGTCGAGATCGAGAACATCGTGCGCCATATGCGCATGGGCAAAAGTGCGTACCAGGCATCGATCGACGCCGCCGACGAGATCGGCCTCGCGGTGGTCGCCACCACCTTCTCGATCGTCGCGGTGTTCCTGCCGGTCGGCCTGATGCCCGGCATCTCGGGCCAGTTCTTCAAGGCCTTTGGCCTGACAGTGGTGGTCGCGGTCCTCATGAGCCTCGCGGTCGCGCGGCTCATCACGCCGATGATCGCAGCCTATTTCCTGAAGGCGCACGGCGAGGCGGGGCACGGCGAAGGCCGGGCGATGGACATCTACATGAAGGTCCTCGCGTGGACGCTCGACAGCCGCCGCAGCCAGGAACTGCGCGCGCGGATCGAGCGGGTGCCGGCAGCGTGGTGGTACGGGCTCGCAGCGATCTTGCCGATCCTCCTCATCCTGGGAACTGGCGGAGCGGCCGGCTTCTTCGCGGGCAAGGCGATGTCGATGATCGTACCGACGATCCTGGCGGTGATCCTGGCGCCCTTTGCCGCCTTTGCCGCCGCCTATGTCGCTGGACGGATGCTGCGCGTCGCAGTCGGCACGTTGGGACACTTCGGCGAATGGTACCGCTCGCTCGCCGACCGTTTCGGCGCCCGGATGCGCGATCACCGCTTCTACGCTTTCCTCCTCGGCGTTTACGCGCTGATCGTTACCTTCGGCCTCCTCGCCACGCTGCCGCAGCAGTTCCAGCCGAACGAGAACCAGGACACCAGCCGCGTCACCATAGAAATGGTGCCGGGCACGACGCTCGAGCAGACCGAAGCGGTCGCCGACCAGGTGACCGCTATCCTGGAGGCGCAGCCGGAGGTCGAACGGGTGATGGAGAGCATCCGCGAAGGCAACGCGACGCTGTTCACCGCGCTCAAGGACCCGGACGAGCGCGAGGCGACGAGTACCGAGTTCGAGCGCAGGCTCTCGCCCAGGCTGCAGGGCATCCCCGATGCACGGGTCAGCTTCGCCTCCAGCAACCAGGGCGGCGGTGGCGGCGGCTCGGGCCGTGACGTGTCGATCATGCTGTCGGGATCGGATTCCGAGCTGCTCGAAAAGACCGCCCAGACGCTGGTCGAACAGATGCGCACCGTGCCGGGCGTGCTCGCCCCGCGCATCGCGGCCGACCTCCAGCGGCCCGAGCTGGTGATCGTTCCGCGGCTCGATCTTGCGGCGCAGCTGGGCGTGACGACCGCTGCGCTCAGCCAGACGATCCGCATCGCCACGCTTGGCGAAATCGACCAGAACGCGGCCAAGTTCTCGCTGTCGGACCGCCAGGTTCCCATTCGCGTGAAGCTGCCGCGGGATTCGCGCAAGGACCTCTCGACGATCGAGAACCTCCCGGTCCCGACCACGGCCGGCGGCTCGGTCCCCTTGAGCCGGGTGGCGGAAATCCGTTTCGGGGCGGGCCCCACGCAGATCCAGCGCTTCAACCAGGCGCGCCGCGTGTTCGTCGGCGCGGACCTTGGCGAAGGCGTGGTCAAGGGCCCCGTCTCGCAGGCGATCCAGAAGCTGCCGATCATGCAGAACCTGCCGCAGGGCGTGTCCAACGCGCCGGTCGGCGAGGACAAGTTCCAGGCCGAGATGATCACCAATTTCGGCATCGCCGTGGTCAGCGGCATCCTGCTTGTCTTCGCGGTGCTGGTGCTGCTCTACAAGCGCTTCGTGTCGCCGTTGGTGAACATGACCTCGCTCCTGCTCGCGCCGCTCGGCGGGGTGCTGGCGCTGGCCCTGGTGGGCGAGCCGATCTCGATGCCGGTGTACATCGGGCTGCTGATGCTGCTCGGCATTGTCGCCAAGAACTCGATCCTGCTGATCGACTTCGCGATCGAGGAAATGGCGCACGGCGTGCCCAAGAAGGTGGCCATTATCGACGCCGGACACAAGCGTGCCCAGCCGATCGTCATGACAACCGTGGCCATGACGGCGGGAATGGTGCCGACCGCACTGTCCCTTTCGGGCGATGGAGCCTGGCGGGCCCCGATGGGCACGGTGGTGATCGGCGGGTTGATTCTCTCCACCCTGCTCACGCTCGTGCTGATCCCGGCCGGGTTCAGCCTGGCCGACGGGTTCGAAAAGCGCATCGGGCCGTGGCTGCGCACCCGATTGCTTACTTACAAGCCGGGTGACGAGGACCTTGTGCACGTGCCGCAAGCCGATGCCGATGGGCGGCCGCCAAGGGTGCTGCCCGCCGAGTGAGCGGCGAAACCTCGCCCCCCCTCGCACGTTGGCGGCGCATGGGAGGCACCCATTCCCCGCCCGATCGCGCGCGCACCATGCGGCGCACGGCCACCGGCCTGCTGCTGGCTATGGCGGGCCTGTTCGTGCTTAGCGGGCAGTACCTCGGGCTTCATCCCGCGGTCGGCTATGTGCGCGCCTTCGCCGAGGCGGCGATGGTCGGCGGGCTGGCAGACTGGTTCGCGGTGACGGCGCTGTTCCGCCGTCCGCTCGGCCTGCCCATCCCGCACACCGCGATCATTCCGGAGAACAAGGACCGCATCGCCGACACGATGGCGGCTTTCCTGCAGGACAACTTCCTGACCCCTGCGGTGGTCGCGCGGCGGATGCAGGACATGAACCTGGCGCGGGCGGTGGGCGAATACCTCGCTGCGCCGGCGCAGGGCGAGACCGGGGCCAGGCTGAGAGCGGGCGCGGGCGAACTGCTTGCCGAATTCCTGGAATCGCTCGATCCCGAGCGGCTGGGCACGCAAGTGCGCGGCGGCCTCAAATCGCTCGCCGCCAAGGTGGAGGTCGCCCCGCTGCTCGGCCAGATGCTGACGGCGGCGATCGCGGATCGCCGCCATCTGCCGCTGATCGACGCGGGTATTCGATGGGCGGGCCTGACGATCGAGGCGAACGAGGGCATGATCCGGCAGATGATCCACGACAAGGCCAACGGCCTCGTGCGCTGGACAGGGCTCGACGAGCGCCTCGCCAATTCCGTTCTCGACGGCTTGTACAAGCTGCTGGCCGAAGTGCTGGTCGATCCCTCACACCCCCTGCGCGGCAAGCTCGACGAAGGCCTTTCCAAGCTGGCGAACGACCTGCTGCACGATGCCGATACCCGCGGAAAGATCGAGCGAATGAAGAACGAACTGCTCGATAACCCGGCGGTGGCGACCTGGTGGATCGGCGTGTGGGAGCGCATCCGCGCGGGCCTTATCAAGACCGCGCGCGATCCCGGCGGGTCGCTTGGCGGACAGCTTGGCGCCAGCCTGGGCGAGCTGGGCCGGGTTCTGCGCGACGATCCGCGGATGCAGCTCCAGCTCAACCGCTTCGCCCGGCGCACCGCAGTCGGCATTGCCACCCGTTACGGCGGCCAGATCGTGCGGCTGGTGTCCGAAACAGTGCGCCGGTGGGACGCGCGAACGGTCACAGACCGGATCGAGGGAGCGGTCGGCCGCGACCTCCAGTTCATTCGCATGAACGGCACGCTCGTCGGCGGGCTGGTCGGCGTCCTCATCCATGCCGGAGATACCCTGCTGTGAAGACCCTGTGCCCCACGGCCCCCATCCTGGAGACCGAGCGGCTGGAGCTCTGGCATCCGCAAGCCGGCGACCTTGCCGGCATCGAGGCGATGATGCAGCCCGAGGCGGTCCGGCGGTACCTCGGCGCAACCGAGCCCAGTACGCCCGACCTGTTCACCCGGCTGCTGCGCAATGCCGGCTCGTGGACGCTCTACGGCTACGGGTCTTTCGTGGTGCGCGAGCGGGGGCAGGCGCGGATCATCGCGAACCTTGGCATTTTCCACTCGTGGCGGGGGCTGGGCGCGGACTTCGATGACAGGCCCGAAGCCGGATGGATCCTCGCCGAAAGCCACTTCGGCAAAGGCGTCGCGTCAGAGGCGATGACCGCCGTCCTCGGCTGGTTCGACGAAGTGCATGGGAAGCGCGAGATCGTGGCTATGATCGACCCGGAGAACGCCCCCTCGATCGCGTTGGCCGGCAAGCTTGGCTTTGGCCCCACGCGCCGGGCCGAACTGCCCGATACCGGCGAGGAAATGCAGCTGTTCGCGCGCAGGCGCTAGTCCGGGCTGGCGGTGGGAGCCGGCGCTACGCGTGCGTCGCTGACGGGCGTGGCAACCGGCCTCAGCAGCATGATCGACCAGTCCGGGAATGCGGCCCGCAGCGCCGCCGGAAGAACGGTACGCGGAGCCTCCTCGTTCTCCGCCTCGCTGCTCACGTCCGGATCGGGCGCAGGGATGGCAACCGTGGCGCGCTGACGGTCCAGATCAATCGTCACCGCGTCAGGATCCATGTCGAAGGCGGCGACGAGCGCGGCGCGCAGCCGCTGTGCCTCCCGAATGGCAATTTCGTACTGGAGCGCTTCAGCGGCCCGCGCGGTCCGCTGGTTCTCGCTTTCGGCTGTCCCGTTGCGCAGCTGGATGACCGAGAGCCTCGTGTCTCCGCCCAGTTCCTTGCGCGCCGCGGCGCCGAACGACTTCTCCAGGCTTGGTTTGAATGATGGAGCGATGACCACCGCAGATACTGTCGGCGGAGCCGCCTGGAAGTCGATATCGAACCGGTCGATGGTCGCCTCGGGACCGGCCATTTCGCCGAGGGTATCGCGCAGAGCGCTCGCCGCACGCGCCTCGCGCACGATGGCGGACAGGCTGAATGCCAGCGGCACCGCGAGTATCGCGAGGGCCGACCCGATCCCGATGCTCTGCAGCAGGCTCTGGCGTGGCGACAGGCCTGTTCCAAAACCGTTGAAGCGAGCCACCGCGGTCGCCATGAAAGCGATCGCGGCGGAATTGGTGACGTAGAGCAGCAGCGCCCCGCCCGCATATTCGTAACGGCCAAGCGCAAGACCCCAGCCGACCGTTGCCAACGGCGGTATCAGCGCGGTGGCGATCGCCACTCCGACGAGCGTCGCGGAGAACTTGCGCAGGAGCGCATAGGCGCCTGCCAACCCGCCGAAGATCGCCACCATCAGGTCGAGCAGGCTCGGCCGGACGCGCGCGAGAAGGGCGGGGGTAGCATCGGTGATCGGCGACAGCACCGTCAGGAACAGGGCCACGCCAATCGCGGTCGCAGTACCGACGCTCAGCGTCTGCAGCGATCGCCGCAGGAGGCGGCCGTCGAAGGTCGCCAAGGCGAAGCCGGCACCCATGATCGGCGCCAGCAGCGGTGAAATCAGCATCGCCCCGATGACAACGGGCGCCGAGTTCATCAGCAGGCCGAGATGCGCAATCGCCGTCGCCAGCGCGACTTGCAGCAGATAGCCGCGCGTCAGCCGCGCGTCGCGCGCTATGGCGGCGAGGGTCGCCGCGCGGCCGTGCCCCTTGCCCCCGACTCCCGAGAAAGCGCCTCCCCGCCGATCGTCCGTCGCCGGGGAGCTCATGTCAGAGCTTCTGGGTCAGCTCCGGCACGATCTTGAACAGGTCACCGACCAGGCCGATGTCCGCCACCTGGAAGATGGGTGCGTCCTCGTCCTTGTTGATGGCGATGATCGTCTTCGAATCCTTCATGCCCGCAAGGTGCTGGATCGCGCCGGAAATGCCGATCGCGATGTACACTTCCGGGGCGACGATCTTGCCGGTCTGGCCGACCTGGAAATCGTTCGGCACGTAGCCCGCGTCCACCGCCGCGCGACTGGCGCCGACGCCGGCGTTCAGCTTGTCGGCCAGCGGAAAGATCAGTTCCTTGAAGGTTTCGCCGTCCTTCAGCGCGCGGCCGCCCGAGACGATCACCTTGGCGCTGGTCAGCTCGGGGCGCTCGCTCTTGGCGAGTTCCGAACCCTCGAAAGTGGAGAGGCCCGCGTCGCCGGTGCCGGAAACCGCCTCGACCGTCCCGCTGCCGCCTTCGGCCGCTGCCTTGTCGAAGCCGGTGCCGCGCACCGTGATGACGAGCTTCGGATCGCTCGATTCGACCGTGGCGATCGCGTTGCCCGCATAGATCGGGCGCACGAACGTCCGCTCGCCCTCGATGCCGATGATCTCGGAAATCTGCATCACGTCGAGCAGCGCGGCGACCCGCGGGGCGATGTTCTTGCCGTTGGTGGTGGCGGGCGCGAGGAACGCGTCGTGGCTCTCCATCAGCGAAGCGACCAGCGGCGCGACGTTCTCGGCCAGCTGGTGCTCGTAGGCGGCGTCGTCGGCGAGGTGGACCTTGCCCACGCCGGCGATCTTCGCGGCCGCTTCGGCCACGCCCGCGCAGCCCTTGCCGGCGACGAGCAGGTGCACTTCGCCCAGCTTGGAAGCGGCGGTGACGACCGACAGCGTGGCGTCCTTCACCGAGGCGTTGTCGTGTTCGACGAGAACGAGAGTCTTCATGTGTCTAAAACCTTCCTCGGGAGAGTGCTCAGGCGATGCCGAGCGCCTTCATCTTGGCGACCAGTTCGTCGACATCGGCTACCTTGATGCCCGCCTGGCGCACCGGCGGCTCGGAAACCTTGACGGTCCTCAGGCGCGGCGCGGTGTCGACGCCGAAATCGGCCGGGGTCTTGGTGTCGAGCGGCTTCGACTTCGCCTTCATGATGTTGGGCAGCGAGGCGTAGCGCGGCTGGTTCAAGCGCAAGTCGGTGGTGACGATCGCCGGCATCGCCAGCTTGACCGTCTCAAGCCCGCCGTCGATCTCGCGCTTCACGGTGACGTGGTCGCCCTCGACCGTCACCTCGTTGGCGAAAGTGCCCTGCGGACGGCCCATCAGCGCGGCGAGCATCTGGCCGGTCTGGTTCGAATCGTCGTCGATCGCCTGCTTGCCGAGGATCACCAGGCCCGGGGCTTCGGCGTCGGCCACGCCCTTGAGGATCTTGGCGACCGCCAGCGGCTCGACCTCGTCGTCGGTCTGCACAAGAATGGCCCGGTCGGCGCCCATGGCCAGGCCCGTGCGCAGGGTCTCGGTTGCCTTGGCCGGCCCGATCGAGACAACGACCACCTCGGTCGCGACGCCCTTTTCCTTAAGACGGAGCGCTTCCTCGACCGCAATCTCGTCGAACGGGTTCATGCTCATCTTGACGTTGGCGAGATCGACGCCGGTGCCGTCGGCCTTGACCCGCGGCTTGACGTTGTAATCGATCACCCGCTTGACGGGGACGAGAATCTTCATCGGTCTGCGCTCCTAAAGCTGTGCCTGCGCCTCTAGATAACCTTTACGTAAGCGTCAACGTGCTCACGCGGCTTGCTTGACTTCCGCGACGATCTTGCGCGCCGCATCGCCGAGGTCGTCGGCGCTGACGATCGCGAGCCCGGAATTGTCGAGGATTGCCTTGCCCTGCTCGACGTTCGTGCCTTCCAGCCGGACCACCAGCGGCACCGACAGGTTCACGTCCTTGGCAGCCGCGACGATGCCCTCGGCGATGATGTCGCACTTCATGATCCCGCCGAAGATGTTGACGAGAATGCCCTTCACCGCCGGGTCCTTGAGGATGATCTTGAACGCCGCGGTCACCTTCTCCTTCGAAGCGCCGCCGCCGACGTCCAGGAAGTTGGCCGGGAACGCGCCGTTGAGCTTGATGATGTCCATCGTCGCCATCGCCAGGCCGGCGCCGTTGACCATGCAGCCGATGTTGCCATCGAGCTTGATGTAGGCGAGGTCGTACTCGCTTGCCTCGACTTCGGCCGGGTCTTCCTCGGTCGTGTCGCGCAGCGCCTCGATGTCCTTGTGACGGTAGAGCGCGTTCGAATCGAAGCTCATCTTGGCGTCGAGCACCAACAGCTTGCCATCCTCGCTGACGACCAGCGGATTGATCTCGAGCATCGAGCAATCGGTGGCGAGGAACGCCTCGTAGAGTTGGCTGGCGAGCTTCTGCGCCTGCTTGTTGAGGTCGCCCGTCAGCTTGAGCGCGAAGGCCACCGCGCGCCCGTGGTGCGGCTGGAAGCCCTCCGCCGGATCGACGGTGAAAGTGGTGATCTTCTCGGGCGTGTCGTGGGCGACCGCCTCGATGTCCATGCCGCCCTCGGTCGAGACGACGAACGCCACGCGCCCGCTGTCGCGATCGACCAGCAGCGAGAGGTAGAATTCGCTCGCGATGTCGACGCCGTCGGTGATGTAGAGTCGGTTCACTTCCTTGCCCGCATCGCCGGTCTGGATGGTCACCAGCGTGTTGCCGAGCATCTCGCGCGCGTTCGCTTCGACTTCCTCGAGGCTCTTGGCCAGCCGCACGCCGCCCTTGGCGTCCGCGCCCAGTTCCTTGAACTTGCCCTTGCCGCGGCCGCCGGCGTGGATCTGCGCCTTGACCACGTAGAGCGGTCCGGGGAGCTTCTTCGCCGCCTCGACGGCTTCCTCGACGCTCAGCGCCGGATAGCCGGCGGGCACCGCGATACCGTGCTTCGCGAGGAGTTCCTTGGCCTGGTATTCGTGAATGTTCATGCCGCCGCAGCTTTCCTGTGATGGGGGAGTTGGCCCGCGCCTAAGCATGGATCGCCTCTCTTGAAAAGGGCGAGGCTACCCTCCAATGCGCCCGCGATGATCGATGCAGCCCGTCTCGAAGCCATCGTCCGGCAAGCGGGCGAGATCGCCTTCGGCATGTGGCCGGGCGGCGGCCATTCTCTCGAAGCGTGGGAGAAGAGCCCGGGCAACCCCGTCTGCGCAGCCGACATCGAAGTGGATGCCTTCCTCAAACGCGAGCTTGGCGCGCTGCTTCCGGCGGCGGGCTGGCTGAGCGAGGAGACTGCCGACGATCCCTCACGGCTCGGCAAGGGGCTGATATGGCTGGTCGATCCGGTCGACGGGACGCGCGATTTCATTCGCGGGCGCACCGGCTGGGCAGTGTCGGTCGCGCTGATCAGCGAAGCGCGCCCGTTGCTCGGCTTCCTTGCGGCTCCCGCTCGGGGCGAGTTCTGGAGCGGGATCGCCGGGCAGGGCTCGTGGCGCAACGGAGAGCGCCTGGTCGCCTCACGGCGCGAGGAGTTCTCCGGCGCGCGGGTTCCGGCCGATTCGCTGCCGCCCGAGGACGAGGACCTTGCCCTGGTGGACAAGCCCAATTCGATCGCCCTGCGCGCGGCGATGGTGGCAAGCGGGGAAGCGGACCTCCTCGCTACGCTGCGCTGGGGCTGGGAATGGGACATCGGGGCGGCGACGCTGATTGCGCGCGAAGCGGGCGCGGCGGTGACCGACGCCTTCGGCCGCCCCCTGAACTATAACAAGCGCGACCCGCGCGCGTTCGGCCTGCTGGTCAGCGCGGCAGGGATCCACGATGCGGCGGTGGAACGGCTGGCGGAGCGGGCGAAGGTGATCGCGGGCTGACTGGCCGGGAACCTAGCCGGCCGGACCGAGCGCGGCGATGGCATCGTCGATCTCTTCCTGCCGTTCGGCCGAGGCGCCTGCCTTGAGCTGCGCGAGTGCCATCCGGTAAGCCACGTCGAGGGCCTTTGCGCTTTCCGCCCTGGTATCCGGGACCACGCCGACCCCCTCCCAGTTGGTCTTGCTTACCGGGTTGATCGCACGCCCGGTGGGAATGAACACCGAGAAATGCTCGCCCAGGGCGACGGTGCCCCCCGGATTGGCCCCGCCGGCGGTCGTCTCGCCGACAATCGCGCCCCGCTTGTTCTGCTGGATGTCATAGGCGAGCTCTTCGGCCGCCGAGATGGTGACGCTGTTCGTCAGCACGTAAACCGGCTTGCCGCTGCCATACGGCCCACCCGGCACCACCGGATAGCTCCACATCTGCCTGGTCGAGTCCTCCACCCGGTTGTAGAAATCGTTGATGTGGGTGTCGGGCGGCAGCAGGTAGCTCAGGACGAACGCGACCATTGCCGGGTTCCCGCCGCGATTGTCGCGCAGGTCGATGACCAGCGCGTCGCTGTTGCCGACGAACTTCATCGCCGCGGCAAATGTCTCGCCCGCCAGCTCGGCAGGCAGGAAGTTGGTCATCTTGATATAGCCGACATTGCCGGGAAGCACTTCGACGCGCGGGATCGCGAAGTTGCGACGGGCCGTCGCCTGCTGCCATTTCGCCAGCGCAGCCGGGTCTTTCGCGCGCGCCGCTCCGAGCGGGGGCAGCGGTTCTTCGGAATAGTCGACGCCGATATGCTTGTCGTGCGCGACGGCAAACACATCGGCAGTGAGCTTTTCGGCAAATGCCTGCGGATCGCTGATCCTGGCGTATTCGCCCCGCCGCTCGGCCTTGCGCAGGGCTGTCTCGACCTGGGCGGCAACCTGGGGAAAGACATAGCTTTCGCGCATGTTCGTGACGATCCCGTCGATCACTTCCTTGCGGGTCTTGTCGTCAAGCGGGGCGGCGGAGGAAGGTGCGGCGCCGGCCAGCAGGGCGGCGGCAATAATGGAGCGGGTGATCGCGTTCATTGGTCGTCTCCGGAACTGAGCTGTCGTTCGATCCGCCCGGCCAAAGGCGCGGCGGCGAGCGCAGCTTCGTAAAGATCGATCGCGCCGAGCAGGTCGGCGCCCGTTTCGCGCCCGATCTCGCCGAAGACGCGCTCGAGCGCGGCGTTGAGTTCCTTGAGCCTGACCGCCTCTTTGCTGCCGGCCTCGGTCAGCGAGACCCATTTGCGGCGCAGGTCCTCCTTGTCCGCCTGGATCGCCACCAGGCCCAGCTGTTCCAGGCGGGCGGCGAGCCTGACGATGAAGGGATGAGTGACGCGCAGGCGCTCGGCGATCTCGACGATGCCCAGGCGCTGCTCCTGCGAGAGGAGCAGGAGGGTCGAGCCCGCGGTCGGCGGAACCTCAAGGCCGAGCCGCTCGATGACCCGGCCGATCTCCGCCACGAGGTGGTCTGACAGGCGCTTGAGCCGGTGGGCGAGAAACGCGCTGCCGGTAGTCTGCAGGAAATCATCGTGCATGGTTACGTAACTATGCACATAACGCGGGCAGGTCAAGCGGTCCAGACGTTCTTATCGCCTAACGAATGCGTCAGCCCCCGTATTGCCAGCTTCACGCGAGCTGCCCATCGCGGAAGCGATCTCACGGGCGACGATCTGCGCGGCGAACAGGGTCATGTGGCTCCCGTCGTTATAATACAGCCGTCCGTCGGCAAGTATCCGGCAGCGACCTTGCGGGCAGAGCGGCCCGGCTGCGTCCACATAAGTCACGCGAGGATGCTGGCGGGCGAAGCTCATCAGGATGCGGTTGGCCGCGCGGCCTTCCGCCTTGGCTGCCGGAAAGCTCGTCGGGCACTTCACGTCGAGGAACGCGCGGCATCGCAGCAGGCCGCCGTCCATCTGGGGACCGCTCGCCCAGGCAGTCGGAGAATTGCCCACCAGGACAATGCGCGTGCCGGCCGGAAATGCTGCGAGAAAATCGTCCAGCTGGGCCCGGAAGAACCTTGCTCCATCGCCGGACGTTTCCCCTTCCCGGGCGCCCGTGTCGTTGCGGAACAGCAGTCGCTCCCACCGTTGGGCCCAGATCACGACGGGCACCTCGCGCGCATGTGAGAGTGCGAGCGCCTGTCCATATTGCGACTTGCAGACAGCGCGGTCGGGCGAGCCCGGCTGCTGGTTCGTCGCCGCTGGAAGGGACATGCATCCCGAGGTGGTCAGAACGGCGCCGCGGCCCAGGCGCTCGGCCAGCGCGGACCGGTACTGCTCCGCATGGCTGTCCCCGTACAGCAGGTAGGGAATGTCGCGCGCTTCGGGCACGAGGTTCGTGGTCGGATGCAGCACCACGGCACCCCACAGTCGCGCTTCCCTAGCCGACCTGGGCTTCGCGACCTCGAAATGGCCGGCCAACCCGATCGCCGCCATCGCGACGAGCCCGCCCGCGCAGACCGCAGCCAGGGTGCGCCGCGATCGGAATGCTCGCCCCGCGCGGACAGGCTTTTCAACCCAGCGATACGATGCTGCCGCCAGCGCCAGCGAGAGGATCAGCGCGGCTGCGGCGAGCCACCATGGAGGCGGCGCGAAATGGGTGTAGAAAACGAAGGCGAGGATCGCCTGGTGCCACAGGTAAAACCCGTACGATACCAGGCCGATGAGGACGAACGGTCGCCACCCGAGCGCCCGTGCCGCCGGCGTAGAGCCGGTTGCATAGCGCACGACCAAAGCGGCACCCGCTACGGGCAGGGCGAACATGGGCCCGGGCGCCGGAGTGTCAGCCCTGATGAAGGCCATGCCGGCTGCGATGAACACAATGCCGGTCAGGCCCGCCCACCAGCGGTATTTGGCAGGCGGAGGAAGAAGTGCGCAGGCGGCCCCGGCCATCAGCTCCCACGCGCGCGTCGGAAGGAGGTTGAACGCGAACCGTGGCGCGCTGCCAGCCATCGCCACCGCCAACACGAAGCTGGCTGCCAGGATCAGCAGGATGACCGGCAGAATCTTCAGCCGGCGGCGAACCAAGGCAAGGAGCAGCACCGGAAAGAAGAGGTAGAATTGCTCTTCGACCGCCAGACTCCAGCTATGGACGAGCGGCGTGAAGCCTTCTGCGGTCCCGAAATAATCGCTGCGCAGCGCGAACAGCAGGTTCGACACGAACAGCGCGGTCGCCCCGAGCGCCTGCGCAAAGCGGCGGAAGTCGTCGGGTGTGAAGACCCACAACGCGGCCGCGAGGGTGAACGCAAGTACCGGAAGCAGCGCGGGCACGATGCGCCGCGCGCGTCGCTCGTAGAAATGGCCGAGCGCGCCGGACCTGCCGGCTTCCCTCAGCAGGATGGCGGTAATGAGATATCCGCTGATGACGAAAAAGACATCGACGCCGACGAAGCCGCCTGCAAATCCCGGCACCCGCGCATGGAACAGCGCGACAGGGACTACCGCCAGCGCACGCAGACCATCGATCTCGGGGCGGTAGGCTGGCGCCGTGGAATGCATCGGCACTTCTAGCCACGTTATCGGCGGAGAATGAAGCCGTCGCGTGGCGGCGCCGGGCCGTGCGCCTGAACGGGCAATGGGCCCGGCACCATCGCGAGGTGCTCAAGGAAAAGGGCCGGCCCCCTGGCGGAAGCCGGCCCTACCGTGCTGCGACCACACGGTCTGGAAAAACCTAGCCGGCCGAGTTTGCTTCGGCCTGGCTGACCGGAATGATCTTGATCTCGACCCGGCGGTTCAGCGGCTCGTTGACGTTGTCGCCGGTCTGGACCTTCAGGTTGGTCTCGCCAAAACCCATCCAGCGGATCCGGGCTGAGCTCACGCCGCGGCTGATCAGGTAGTTCGACACGGCCTGCGCGCGCTGTTCCGAAAGACGCTGGTTCGACGATGCCGAACCGACGGTGTCGGTGTAGCCATACACGTCCACCAAGCTGTTGGGATACTGCTGCAGGCTCGATGCCACACGGTCGAGCAGGGTCTGGAAGCCGGGGTTGATGGCGTAGCTGCCGGTCGCGAACGTTACGCCGTCCGGCAAGTTGACGAGGATTGCCTGGCCGCCATCGACCTCGCTGACGTCGACGCCCGAACCGGCTGTCTGGTCCTTCAGCTCCTTGATCTGCTGGTCCATCCGGTAACCGACATAGCCGCCCAGCGCGCCGCCTGCGACAGCGCCCGCGATGCGCGCCGTGCGGCCGCCGATCAGCCCGCCGAGCAGGGCGCCGGCGGCAGCGCCGCCTACGCCGCCGATCGCGGTGCGAGAGATCTTGCGTTCGCCGGTGTTGGGGTCGGTTACGCAGGCCGACACGCCGACGAGCGACACGGCAGCGAGCGCAGCGGTAAATTTGCGCGAAGTCTTCATTGGGTAGTCCCCTTTTTTCTCGTTCGTTCTGACGTCCCGCACGGGCGGCACGCGAAATGCGGGCGCGCCCGACCCGCACCTCGTTTTCGCTAAACGAAAGGAGCCGGACCCCGTTCCCGCTGGCAGGGCCGCGCTTTTGTGCTAGCGCGCGAGGCGTGACACCGTTTCCATGGACCGACGTCCTGATCATTGCCGGGTTGATCGTCCTCAACGGCCTGTTCGCCGCGAGCGAGCTGGCGATCGTCTCGGCCAAGCCCGCCCGGCTCAAATCGCTGGCTGACAAGGGGAGCGGCGCGGCGCGGACCGCGCTCATGCTGCAAGGCGATCCCGGCAAGTTCCTGTCGACCGTCCAGATCGGGATCACTCTCGTCGGCATCGTCGCGGGCGCCTATTCGGGAGCGAGCCTCGGCGGCCCCGTGGGCGAGCGGCTGGCGATGCTGGGCGTGCCGGCCGAATACGCGCCGCAGATCGGATTCGTGCTGGTGATCGCGGTGACCACCTACTTCAGCCTCGTCGTCGGCGAGCTGGTGCCCAAGCAGGTGGCCCTGCGGGCGGCAATGCCGATCGCCCTGGTCGCGTCGCGGCCGATGGCGCTGCTGGCGAAAGTCGCCGCCCCGATCGTCTGGGTCCTCGATACTTCCTCGGCACTGCTCATCCGCCTGCTGGGGGTGCGCCCGGCGGGCCAATCGCACGTGACCTCCGAAGAACTGCACATGATCTTCACCGAGGCGACTCATTCCGGCGTGATCGAGGCGGGGCAGAGCCAGATCCTGGCCGGCGTGGTGCGGCTGGCGGAACGCCCGGTGCGCGAACTCATGACTCCGCGGACCGAGCTCGACTGGCTCGACCTCCATGCGCCCGAGGCTGACTTGCGCGCACGGATCGATGCCAGTCCCCATTCGCTGCTGCCGGTGGCCGATGCCTCGCCCGATCACATCGTCGGCGTGGTCAAGGTGCGCGAAGTGCTTGGCGCGCTGCTTGCCGGACGTGCGGTTGATCTGGGCGCGCTCATGAAGAAGCCGGAGGTGATCCCCGATCAGCTCGACGCGATGGACGCGCTGCGCACACTGCAGATGGCCGAAGTGGCGATGGCGATGGTGCACGACGAATACGGGCATCTCGAGGGCATCGTCACGCCCGTCGACCTGCTAACCGCGATCGTGGGCAACTTCGTGTCCGACCAGGACCTCGGGGAAGCGCCGGCGATCGTCGAGCGGGAGGACGGATCGCTGCTGATCTCAGGCGCGCTGCCGGTGGACCAGCTGGCCGACCGCCTGTGCATCGACCTGCCCGAAGACCGCGAGTTCGCCACCGCAGCGGGCTACGTCCTGTGGAGCCTCAAGAAGCTGCCCGAGGAAGGCGAGCACTTCGAGGACCAGGGCTGGCGGATCGAGGTGGTCGACATGGACGGCCGCAAGATCGATAAACTGCTGGCGGTTTGTTTGTGAGGATTCTGGTTTTCCGAACGCGCCTCCGCGCGTCCGCTCCTTGGCGCTGATCGCTCCGCTACGCGAAATTGAACATGCTCTCGGCGCTAGAGCACGGCTCGCGACCAGCGAGCCGCGAAGCGGAGCTGTCCCGCAGGGACAACGTCGAACGGCCGCCCGCAGCGGCTCCGAAGCGAAGCGGAGGAGATAGCCGCGAGGACGACCCCGCGGAGGCGGGGTCGCAAACAAAACTCACCCGGGGATTACGGCCGAAGCCCCCGCCCCGTCACCTTCCGGCGCGGCGATGATGTCGCGGGTCACGCGGCCCTTGGCCACGGTGTTGGTCTGCGGATCGCCGACCGCGGTGCGAATGCCCGGATCGGCGGCGCCGGCGCGTTCGAGCGCGCTCGTCTCCACCTGGCTGCGGGGCGCGGGTCCGCCGAACAGCACGTCGAGCGCCTGCTCGGCCGCGGTTCCTTCGGTCGGGCGCGGCGCGCCCGGGGCCGGCGGGGTCAGGCTGAAATCGGGCGGGACCACCAGCGGCGCCTGGCGCTGCACGGCGAACTCGTCGGGCCGGTCGCGGCTGAGCAGGCCCGTGCTGCCGCAGCCGGTGAGCGCGGCGGCTGCCATGGTGGCGAGTGTGAGGGTAACGGTCTTGCGCATCGGTCTTAGCTCTCCACGGCCGGGTCGGCCGGTTGGTCGGGTGCCTTGTCGCGGATTAGCAGCGATCGGGCAAGGATGATGACGACGCCGACGGTGATCGCGGCATCGGCGAGGTTGAAGATCATGAACGGGCGGAAATCGCCGAAGTGCAGGTCCAGGAAATCGACCACGTAGCCGAGCGAATACCGGTCCATGATGTTGCCCAGCGCCCCGCCGAGGATCAGCGCCAGGGGCACAATGTCTCCCATTTTGCGCTCGCGCAGCATCCAGATCGTGACCACCAGCGCGATTGCGCCGGTCACGGCCACCAGCGCCCAGCGCTGCGCGTCCGATTCGGCGGTGAACATGCCGAGCGAGACGCCGTAGTTGTGGGTCAGCGTGTACTGGAAAAACGGCAACAGGTAGTGCGACTGGCCGAGCGATAGCTGCAACCCATCGAGAATGTACGACTTGTACGCCTGGTCGGCCGCGAACAGCACCACCGCGATGGCGAGCCCGATCAGGCGATTGCGCAGCACGGGATTCACGCCGCGATCTCCCCGACCACGTCCGCGCAGCGCGCGCACAGCTCGCCGTCGTCGACCACCTCGGGCAGCAGCCGCCAGCAGCGGCCGCACTTGCTGTCGCTGGTACGGGTGACAGTCACGTCGTCGCCATCGCCCCGCCGCACTGTCGCGGTGATGAACAGCCCGGCGAGGTCGGCGTCGCTGAATCCTTCCGGCACCGCGCTGGCCGGCACGGTGACTTCGGCCTCGAGCCCCGAGCGCACGATTTTCTCGCGACGCAGCGGCTCGATCGCCTCGGTCACCTGTTCGCGCAATGCGATGAGCGCGGCGTATTTCGCCACCAGCGCCTGGTTGGCGAACTCAGCCGGAAGCGGGTGCATCTCGAGCAGGTGGACGCTCCCGCGCCCCTTGCCTTCATTGGCCGGGAAGCGCGTGCCCCACACTTCCTCGGCGGTGAACACCAGCACCGGCGCGGCGTAGCGCACCAGTGCCTGGAACAGCACGTCGAGCACTGTGCGTGTCGCCCGCCGCTCGATGCCGTCCGGATCGTCGCAATAGAGCCGGTCCTTGCGGATATCGAAGTAGAAAGCGGACAGGTCCTCGTTGCAGAACTCGATCAGCGCGCGGACGTATTCGTTGAAATCGTAGGCATCGATCGCCGCGCGGATGGTCGCGTCGAGCTGCGCGAGGCGGGCGAGCACGTAGCGCTCCAGTTCCGGCATATCGCCGTAGCCGACGCCTTCGCTGTCGTAATCGAACCCGTCGAGCGCGCCCAGCAAATACCGGAAGGTGTTACGCAGCTTGCGGTACTGGTCGGCCACGCCCTTGAGGATCTCGTCGCCGATGCGGTGGTCCTCGGTGAAATCGACCGACAGCGCCCACAGCCGGATGATGTCCGCGCCGTACGTCTCCATCACCTTGATCGGATCGACCGTGTTGCCGAGGCTCTTCGACATCTTCATGCCCTTGGCGTCCATCGTGAAGCCATGGGTGAGGATCTGGTCGTACGGCGCGCGGCCGCGGGTGGCGCAGCTCTCGAGCAGCGAGGACTGGAACCACCCGCGGTGCTGGTCGGAGCCTTCGACGTAGATATCCGCCGGCCACTTGAGGTCGGGCCAGCGCCCGCTGTCGAGCACGTAAGCGTGGCTGGTGCCGCTATCGAACCACACGTCGAGGATGTCGGTGACCGGCTCCCACTCGGCTGGGTCGTAGTCGTCGCCGAGGAAGCTATGCGCCGTCTCGGGCGTCCAGGCGTCGATGCCGTGTTCCTTCACCGCCGCGACGATGCGCGCGTTGACCGCCTCGTCGACGAGGTATTCACCAGTCTGGCGGTTGACGAATAGCGTGATCGGCACGCCCCACGCGCGCTGGCGGCTCAATACCCAGTCGGGCCGCCCTTCGACCATCGAGCCGATCCGGTTGCGGCCCTTTTCGGGGATGAACTTGACCCGCTCGATCTCGGCCAGCGCCAGCTCGCGCAGGCTCGGCGAGCCGGCGTGCGCTTCCTCGTCGATGGTGGTGTCGCCGCCCTCGTTTTCCCAGCGCTGCTCGGCGCGCGAGATTGCCGGCAGATGGTCGAGCGGTTTGTCCATCGGCACGAACCACTGCGGGGTGCAGCGGAAGATCACCTTGGCCTTCGAGCGCCACGAGTGCGGGTAGGAGTGCTTGTAGTCCGCGCTCGCCGCGAGCAGCTCGCCGGCTTCGCGCAGGTCCGAACAGATCGGCCCGTCCGGCGCGTTGAACTTGGGGTTGATCACCGAGCCCTGCCCGCCGAGCCAGCCCCAGTCCTCGCGGTACTTGCCGTCGCCCTCGACCGCGAACTTCGGCGTGATGCCATAGGCCTTGCACAGCTCGAAATCGTCCTCGCCATGGTCGGGCGCCATGTGCACGAGCCCGGTGCCGGTGTCGGTGGTGACGAAATCGCCCGGCAGGAACGGCCGCGGCTCGGCGAAGAACCCGCCTAGCGCATGCATCGGGTGCCGCGCGACGGTGCCGGCGAGGTCGGAGCCTTTGACGGTCCCCAAAAACTTGAGGGTCGTCGAAAGCTCGACAACTGGTTGGGTGCTCTTGTCACGCAGGTCTTTGTTGAGCCGTTCGCGAAACGCTTCCTTCAGTTCCTTCGCAACCAACACCTTTCGCTTATCAAGCGAACTCATAAGCGGATTACGGCGCTGCTCGAGCGACAAATCTCCGTCACCTTGATCAGAGACGTGAAGCCAGATTTCGAGAAGTTCGTATTCAACCTCCGGCCCATAGGCCAAAGCCTGGTTCACCGGGATAGTCCACGGCGTGGTCGTCCAGATCACCGCGTAGGCGCCGACCAGCTCGGGGATCGGGCTCTCGACGATCTCGAACCCCACGTCGATTTGGGTCGAGACGACGTCCTCGTACTCGACCTCGGCCTCGGCGAGCGCGGTCTTTTCGACCGGGGACCACATCACCGGCTTGGCCCCGCGATAGAGCTGGCCGCTGGTCGCGAACTTCAAGAGCTCGGCGACGATTGTCGCCTCGCTCTCGGGCTGCATGGTCAGGTAGGGGTGGTCCCAGTCGGCCATCACGCCGAGGCGCTTCAACTGCTCGCGCTGCACGTCGACCCAGTGCTGGGCATAGGCGCGGCACTCGGCGCGGAATTCGAGCAGCGGCACGCTGTCCTTGTCGCGCTTGGCCTTGCGGTACTGCTCCTCGACCTTCCACTCGATCGGCAGCCCGTGGCAGTCCCACCCGGGTACGTAGGGCGCGTCCTTGCCGAGCAGGTTCTGCGTGCGGCAGACCATGTCCTTGATCGTATGGTTGAGCGCGTGGCCGATGTGCATGTCGCCGTTCGCGTAGGGCGGGCCGTCATGGTACATGAACTTGGGCCGGCCGCGGCGCGCATCGCGCAGCTGATCGTAGAGCTTTTCGGCCTCCCACCGCGCGGCAATACCCGGCTCCTTCTGCGGCAGGCCGGCTTTCATCGGAAAGTCGGTCTTGGGCAGGAAGACGGTGTCGCGGTAATCGCGGATGGGCTTGGGATCGGCGTCGCTCATTGCGCGCGGGCCTTAGCGAGCGGCGCGGCTGTAGGAAAGTTTTTCGGGTGGATGGTGGATAGGCAGGTTCACCGCCCCCTTCGTCATTCCCGCGTAGGCGGGGAGTCGAAGACGTGCTTGCACAATCCAGACGCCGCGCTTGGACTGGATCCCCGCCTGCGCGGGGATGACGATAGTTTCTAGCTGAGCACCCGCCGCGCCTCGTCGCAGTCCTTCGCCATCTGCGCCTGCAGTTCCTCAAGGCTGTCGAACTTCGCCTCGGGGCGGAGGAAGCGATGGAAGCCCACCTCGATCTCCTGCCCGTAAAGGTCGCCGTCGAAATCGAAGAAGTACGGTTCGAGCAATTCCTTGGGGGGATCGAACATCGGCCGGATGCCGACGCTGGCCGCGCCTTTCAGCTCCTGCCCCGTGGCCAGCACCCGCCCCGTCACCGCGTAGATGCCGTAACGGGGGCGCAGGTAGCTTTCGAGCGGCAGGTTGGCGGTCGGATAGCCGATCGTCCGCCCAAGCTTGTCGCCGTGCTGGACGATCCCGCGAATGGCGAACGGGCGGGTGAGGAGGCGGGTCGCGGTGCTGCAATCGCCCCGCTGCAGGGCGGCGCGGATGCGGCTGGAAGACACCGGCTCGCCCTCGTCGAGCACCGGCGCCACCGCGCGCGCTTCGATGCCGCATTCCGCGCCGAGCGATTCGAGCACCGCTCGATTGCCGCCGCGCGCCTTGCCGAAGGTGAAGTCCTCTCCCGTCACCACGCCCGCCGCGCCGATCCGTTCGTGCAGCAGCACGCGCACGAAATCCTCCGCGGTGGTGCCTGCGAGATCCCCGTCGAAGTGGAACACCAGCATCGCGGTCGCCCCGGCGGCGAGGAACAACTCCTGCCGCTGCTCGAGCGTGGTGAGGCGGAACGGCGCGACATCGGGCTTGAAATGGCGCACGGGATGCGGATCGAACGTGGCGACGATGCTCGGCCGGCCTTCGGCGCGCGCCCACGCGATCGCCTCGCCGACCACCGCCTGGTGGCCCTGGTGGAAACCGTCGAAATTGCCGAGCGCCACGACCGCCCCGCGCAGGGACTGGGGCACCGATTTGCGGTGATCGAGCCACCTCATGCGGCTGGTGTCCGATCTGCACCCTGGGGCACGATCCCGGCGCGGATCACCCGCAGCGCGTTTTCGCCCATCGCCTTGCGGATTTCCTCGGGCGTGAACCCTTCGTCGAGCAGCGCTTGAGTGACCTGGGTCAGTTGCGAGGTATCGAACCGCACCGTGGTCGCCCCGTCGTAATCGCTGCCAAGCGCGACGTATTCGATGCCGACCAGATCGCGCACGTGCTTCATCGCGCGCGCGGTGTCCCTTGGGCTGGTGCCGCAGACCGCAGCGTCCCAGTAACCGATGCCGACCACGCCGCCGGTCCGCGCGACGCCGCGGATTTCCTTGTCGGTCAGGTTGCGGTTGACCTTGCAGGTCGCCTGCACCCCGCCGTGGCTCGAGACGACGGGGCGGGTCGCCATGCTCAGGATATCGGCGACGCAAGCATGGCTGCAGTGCGCTAAGTCGACGATCATGCCGAGCCGCTCCATCCGCTTGACCGCCTCGCGGCCCTTCGGTGTCAGCCCGCCTTTCTTCACCCCGTGCATCGAGCCGGCGAGGTCGTTGTCGAAGAAGTGCGTCAGCCCCGCCATGCGGAAGCCAGCGGCGTGCAGGCGATTGAGGTTATCGAGGTTGCCTTCGAGGTTCTGCAATCCCTCGATCGACAGCATCGCGCCGACCGGTTTCTTCGCGCCGCGCCGGTCAGCCAGCAGTTTCGCGAGCGAAGCGTCATCGGTCACCTGCTCGAGTCGCCCGCCGGCCTTGCCTACGGCCCGGTGCAGCTTCTCGGCATGCCACAGCGAGCGTTCGAGCAATGAGCCCCACGTGCGCACCGGCTGGAGCTGCGCGATTGCCAGCGTCGCGATGTTGTCGGTCTCGCCGGTGTTCGAATCGTAGTTCTGGCCCTTGGGCGTCTTGGTGACGCTCGAGAACACCTGCAGCGCGACGTTCCCTTGCTCGAGCCGCCCGAGATCCTCGTGACCGCCCTGGTTGTCCGACAGCAGGCTGCGCTTCCACATCAGCGTATCGGAGTGGAGGTCGACGATCGTCAGGGTGCGGTGCAGCGCCTTCGCCTTATCGGACACCCGGATCAGCGGCTGGCCATCGATCTGGTTCATCGACCGCTCGACGATACCGGGGCCGAGCGCGAAGAAGCCGACGAGCGCGGCAAGCAGGAGGACGGCGAGGCCCCAGAGCCACTTGCTCATCCGGCGCGCTCCAGCGTGACGAAGGAAAAGGCGGGCGTGTCGCCCTCGGCGGCGTGATCCTCGCGCCTCACCTCGCGCCATTCCGGCCCGAATGGCTCCATGAAAGTGTCACCGGCCATATCGGCGTGAACCTCGGTCAGCTCGATCCGGGTGGTGTGCGGCAACAGCAGATCATACACCTGGGCCCCTCCGATCACCGAAACATCGCTGTTCGGCGCCAGATCGAGCGCTTCATTCGCATCGTGCGCGACTTCGGCGCCGTCCGCCTGCCAGGTCCGACTGCGGGTCAGCACGATATGCCGGCGTCCGGGAAGAAGCCGTCCCAGGCTCTCGAAAGTCTTGCGGCCCATGATCATCGGCCGGTCGCCAGTAAGTGCCTTGAACCGCTTCAGGTCTGCTGGAATCCGCCACGGCAGCCCGCCATCGCGGCCAATGGTCCCGTTCGCGGCGCGGGCGACGATCGCCGTTACCCGGCGCGTCATCCCCTTGGCCATACGCGCGTTACGTGCCCCATCTTGCGCCCCTCGCGCGCCTCCCGCTTGCCGTAGAGGTGGAGGTGGGCATGGGGGTCGGCCAGCAGGCGATGCGCGGTAAGCGCTTCCTCGCCGATCAGATTGTCCATCTCGATCCGCCGGGCGATGGTCGACGTGTCGCCCAGCGGCAGGCCGCAGATCGCGCGGATGTGATTTTCGAACTGGCTCGTCGCCGCGCCCTCGATCGTCCAGTGGCCCGAGTTATGCACCCGCGGCGCCATCTCGTTGAACACCGGGCCGACCTCGGTGGCGAAGAACTCGACCGACAGGACGCCGACATATCCGAGATCGCCGGCAATGCGGGCAGCCAAGCCACGCGCCGGCTCCACCTGCGCCGCGACGGACGCGCTCGGCGGCCAGTGCGACCGGGCGAGAATACCGTCGTCGTGGCGATTCTCGGTGCTGTCCCAGAAGCGGATCTCGCCGTCCTGCCCGCGCACCAGTATGACGGAAAATTCCCCGTGGAACCGCACCATGCCCTCATAGACGCAAGTGCGCTGGGGCAGGCGGACCGCATCGGCGTCGCGGGCCGAAGCGAGCTTCCACTGGCCCTTGCCGTCGTAGCCCTCGCGAGCGGTCTTCAGGATGCCGGGAGTACCGATCCGCTCCACCGCGCGGGCGAGGTCGGCGGGCGAGTCGACCGACGCGAAGGGCGCGGGCCGCCCTCCAAGCGATTCGGCGAAGCGTTTTTCCTTGAGCCGGTCCTGCGCCACTTCGAGCGCGCGCAAGTTGGGTGCCAGACGCTCCGAGATGAAGCCGAGGGGGCCGGCGGGCACATTCTCGAATTCGAAGGTCAGAACACTGCACGCCTGCGCGAAGCGTCCGAGCGCAAGCGGATCGGTGAAGGGAGCGATCGTCGCATCATGCGCGACTTCCGCGGCCACGCTGTCGCGCTCCGGGGTGTAGATGTGGACGCGAAAACCAAGTTGCGCGGCGGCCATCGCCAGCATCCGGCCGAGCTGGCCGCCGCCAAGAATGCCGATCGTTCCTCCCGGCTGCAGCATCAGTCCTCCGGCGCCTCGTTCACGGCCTCTGTTCGTGCGGCGCGCCAGTCCTGCAGGCGTCGCGACAGTGCCGGATCGCTTAAGGCCAGGATAGCCGCGGCGAGCAAACCGGCGTTGGTGGCGCCCGCCTCGCCGATCGCAAGCGTACCAGTCGGCACCCCGGCCGGCATCTGGACAATCGACAGCAGGCTGTCGAGGCCCTTGAGCGCCCTAGATTTGACTGGCACCCCCAGCACCGGCAGATGGGTGAGCGCAGCGAGCATTCCGGGCAGGTGAGCCGCGCCTCCCGCGCCGGCGACAACGACCTTGAACCCTTCTTCGTGCGCCGTCCTGCCGAAGCGGTACATCCGCTCGGGCGTGCGGTGCGCCGAAACGATGCGCGCCTCGTAGGTCACGCCCAGCTCGTCGAGCACCTCGGCGGCACAGCGCATGGTCGACCAGTCGGACTGGCTGCCCATCACGATCGCAACGTCTGGCGCCCTGCTCGCCTCCCCCTTGCCAGCCACCGTCAGATATCCTTGAGGTAACGCCGCTCGCCCGGGACCAGCCGCTCATCGAAATCATAGACGATCGGCTGTCCGGTCGGAATCTCGAGGCTGGCGATGTCCGCATCCGAAATGCCCGACAAGTGCTTGACCAGCGCACGAAGCGAATTGCCGTGCGCGCTCACCAGGACCGTTTCCCCCGCCTCTAGCTGAGGGCGGATCGCGCTTTCCCAATAAGGCAGAACGCGTTCGATCGTCAGCTTGAGACTCTCGGTCCGCGGCACCGGGATCCCGGCATAGCGTGCGTCGGAGGCCAGATCGAATTCGGAACCGGATTCAAGCTCGGGCGGCGGTACGTCGAAGCTGCGCCGCCAGACGTGGACTTGTTCCTCGCCGTGCCGGTCGCGGGTTTCCTGCTTGTCCAGACCGGTCAGCCCGCCATAGTGTCGTTCGTTGAGGTGCCAGTCCTTTGTCTCGGGGATCCACAGCCGCCCACACGCCTCGAGCGCGAGGTGCAGCGTCTTGATCGCCCGGGTCTGGAGCGAGGTGAATGCCACCGTCGGCAGCAGCCCCTTTTCGGCCAGAAGCTCGCCCGCGGCGAACGCCTCAGCCACGCCTTGCTCGGTAAGGTCGACATCCCACCAGCCGGTGAAGCGGTTTTCCAGGTTCCATTGGCTCTGGCCGTGACGGACCAGGATGAGGGTCGGCAAGGAATGCTCCCGCGTAGCTATGAAAGAGCCGCCGCGTTAGCCGCCGGGCTCGTCTTTGGAAAGGCCGGGCTGCGCGACGGAGGCCTTCTCGCGCACCTGCATTTTGCGGCGGCGCAAGTTCTCGCGCAGCTTTGCGGCAAGGCGCTCTTCCCTCGTCGGAGCGCGGTGGTCTGGCTTGTCGGCGGACATCGCTCGCGGACTTGCCCGCACCGGAAATGATTGACAAGGGGAGGCGGCACTGTAAGGCGCGCCCGCTCCCCCGCCTGGCCTCCAGCCGGATGGGAGCTTCCGATGGTCATGCTGCTGTAGCTCAGTGGTAGAGCACTCCCTTGGTAAGGGAGAGGCCGAGAGTTCAATCCTCTCCAGCAGCACCATCGCTCTTATCGCCCTGTCGCTTCGCTGCTTGAAGGCGCGGTTCTACCCATTTGCGAGCACGGCTTTTCCGGGGACGGATGAGCCGGATCAGGTCGGGGTCTCGGCCAGCAGATCCGACCATTCCGGATGACGGCGGAACTGTGCTTCGACATAGGAGCACTGCGGAACGATCTTGAAGCCTTCGCTCCTCGCGTCCGCCACCAGCGCATCCACCAGCGCCGCCGCAACACCGCGACCGCCGATTTCGGGGGGGACCAGCGTGTGATCGGCAATTCGCGCATTGCCGCGCGCTTGCCATGTCAGCCGGCCGATCGCCGTGCTGCCCGGAACCCGGGCGCGGTATTCGCCATGGGCCTCATTGCCGTGGCGGGTGATCTCGAATTCAGCGTCGGGCATTGGGAGTCTCTCTCCTTCTTGCGCTCAACGTGCGCGCCGCTAGGGGCGTTCCGTGATGAGCCGATCGATGCAGTTTCTCTCCGACAACTCCGCCGCAGTCCATCCCCGCGTGTGGGAGGCTCTGCGCGCCGCGGACGAAGCGCAGGCGCCTTACGACAACGACGCGCTGTCTCAGCGCCTCGATGCAGCGTTCTCCGCTCTGTTCGGACGAGAGGTCAGCGTGCTGTGGGTAGCCACCGGCACGGCAGCCAACTGCCTCGCACTTGCGACGATCTGCCCGCCGCACGGAGGTGTCGTCTGCCACCGCGAGGCGCATATCGAGGTAGACGAAGGCGGCGCGCCGGGCTTCTACCTGCATGGAGCCAAGTTGCTCCTCGCCGAGGGGGAAGGGGCCAAGCTGACGATCGAGGGGGTGCGCGCGGTCATCGACCCGATCCGCGATGATGTGCATCAGGTCCAGCCACACGCTCTCAGCGTCACGCAGGCAAGCGAGTATGGGCTGGCTTACCGGCCCAGCGAGCTTGCCGCCCTGGGTGCTCTGGCACAGGAACGACGGCTGGGCTTCCATGTCGACGGCGCGCGCTTCGCCAATGCGGTGGCCTTCCTCGGCTGCACTCCCGCTGAAGCGGCTGGACCGTGCGACGCGCTGAGCTTCGGCTGCGTCAAGAACGGCGGCATGAGTGCCGAAGCGATCGTGTTTTTCGACCTCGGGCTTGCATCGGTCGCCCGCTATCGCCGCAAGCGGGCCGGGCACCTCCAGTCGAAGGGCCGTTTTCTCGCCGCACAGTTGCTGGCGATGGTGGAGGGCGATCTGTGGCTCGCCAACGCACGCGCCGCAAATGCCGCGGCGGCCGAGATCGCGGCGGCTTGCGGAGAGCGGCTGCTCCACCCGGTGGAAGCCAACGAATTGTTCGTCCGCCTGACCGCTGCCGAGCGCGACGCGCTGCGCGGACAAGGCTTCGGTTTCTACGACTGGGGAGACAACGCCGCCCGCTTCGTTACCGCATGGAACACCGACGAGGCGGCCGCATCGGCACTTTTCCGCGCGATCGCCGCGTTATGAGCGAGGCCGCCGGGCACCCGCCGCCGCATGCTCTGCTGCGGCCGCGGATCGCCATCCCCTTCGTTCTGGTGGCGCTCATCTGGGGATCGACCTGGTACGTGATCACCGGCCAGATTGCCGAAGTGCCGCCGAGCTGGTCGATCACCTACCGCTTCGCGCTCGCGACCCCGGCGATGTTCGCCCTCGCCACCATCATGCGGCAGCCTCTCGCGATGACATGGCGCGGCCATGCGCTGGCCCTCCTGATCGGGCTCACCCAGTTCTGCGGCAACTTCAACTTCGTCTATCGCGCCGAGCAGCATCTTACGTCCGGCGTGGTGGCAGTGATGTTCGGCATGCTGATGGTGCCCAACGCGTTGCTTGGCTGGTGGTGGCTGGGGCAGAAGGTGACGCGGCGGTTTCTCCTCGGCAGCGCCATCGCCATCGCCGGTATCGCGCTGCTCCTGGTGCACGAGGCTAACGTGGCTCGGCTTGGCGGAAACGTGCTGCTGGGCGTGGCGCTGGCAGTCGGCGGCATCATGTCGGCCTCGATATCCAACGTCGCGCAGGCAGGGCGCGTTGGCCGCGCGCAGCCAATAGTCACGCTGCTGGCCTTCTCGATGCTTTACGGCACGCTGATCGACGCGGCGATCGCCTGGGCACTGGCCGGCCCGCCGGTCATCCCGTCTTCGGCTTCATTCTGGAGCGGGACGGCATGGCTCGCGCTGGCAGGCTCGGTCGTGACCTTTCCGCTTTACTACGGGATCATCCGCGCAATCGGCCCCGGCCGGACAGCCTACAACGGGGTCCTGGTAATCGTCGTCGCCATGCTGATCTCGACCCTGATCGAGGGGTTCCAGTGGTCGTTGCTGGCGATTGCCGGGGCGACGCTGGGAACGCTCGGCATGATCATCGCGCTGCGCGCGCGGCAGGTCTGATCCGGCTTCAGCGCAAGCTCGCGAGCCCTTCGCGGTAAGTGGGATAGCGCAGCCGCCAACCAAGTACGCGTTTGGCCTTGCCGTTCGCCACGCGGCGGTTCTCGGCATAGAATCCGCGTGCCATCGGGGAGAGCCCCGCCTCGTCCATGGTCTGCAGCGGCGGCGGCTCGCGGCCGAGCAGGCGGCAGGCGTGTTCTATGACGGCATTCTGGCTTGCCGGGAGGTCGTCGGCGAGGTTGTAAGCGCCCGCCGGGGCGCCCAGCCCCGCGACCACGCCGCCAGCTATGTCTTCGACATGGACGCGGCTGAACACCTGTCCGGGAAGATCGATGCGGTGCGCGCGACCCTCGCGGACCCGGTCCAGCGCGCTGCGTCCTGGACCATAAATGCCGGGCAGGCGGAATACCCGCGCCCCGCGTGCGATCCAGGCTGAGTCGGCATCGCTACGGGCGGTGCGGCGGCCCATTCCGACAGGAGCACATTCGTCCACCCAAGCCCCGCCGGTGTCACCATAAACGCCGGTGGACGAGAGGTAGCCAAGCCAGGGCTGGTCGAGCGCGTCTCCGTAGCGCGCGAGAACCGGGTCCCCCTCCTCGCCGGGCGGGACCGACGACAGCACATGGCTCGCCCTGGACAGCGCAGCGCGCACGGCCTCCTCGTCTTCGAAGCGGGTCGTCCCGTCGCTTCCGGTCGCCTCGATTGACCACCCGTCGAGGCGGCGCGCAATCGCCTTTGCGCTGTACCCCATCCCGAAGATGAACAGGCGGCTCACCCGGTTTCCGGATGCCTGCCAGCCGTCTCGACGACTCATCCCGGATTGAAGGCTGGGGTCACGAAATCGATCTTCATAAGCGTCTTCTTTCGGATTGCACTGCTCGGTGGGCGGAGCACCGGAGTCAAGCGGCCCCGAAGCCTCGACCGGCAGCGGCTGCTGGCCGACAAACCGCGCCATGCCGTCTGGACGCCCCGCGCCTGCGGTGCGAAGGCTGGAGGCATGGATATTGCGCGCACCCCTTCGACACCCGACGGCAACCCGGAAATGGCCGATGCCGCGCCCGGCCCGCTCGACCGGCCGAGCGAGCCGCCGCTCATTCGGCGCGAAGATTACCGGCCGTTCGACTGGCTGGTGCCGGAAATTCGCCTGGACTTCACGCTGGGGCTCGAAAGGACCCTCGTTGTTGCCACGCTCAAAGTCGAGCGTAATCCAAACGGTGAACCTGCCAGCGAGATTCGCCTTAACGGTGACGGGCTGACGCCGCTTGATGTCACGGTCGACGGACATGCTTCCAACAGCTGGCGCATGGAAGGAAGCGATCTCCTCGTCGATCTCCCCGGCGACGCGCACGAGATCCGCTTCGCGACGGAGATCGCGCCGGTCGCCAATTCGCAGTTGATGGGCCTTTATGCCTCGAACGGAATGCTGTGCACCCAGTGTGAGGCCGAAGGCTTCCGGCGCATCACCTTCTTCCCCGACCGGCCGGACGTGCTCAGCACTTACACCGTGCGAATGGAGGGGCCGAAAGATGCCTTTCCCGTGCTGCTTTCCAACGGCAACCGGATTGCGGCCGGTGGGGGCGAGGACGGCACCCACTGGGCCGAGTGGCACGATCCCTGGCCCAAGCCGAGCTACCTCTTCGCGCTCGTCGCGGGCGACCTGGTAGCACGCAAGGACCGCTTCACGACGATGAGCGGGCGCGAAGTGGACCTAGCGATCTGGGTGCGCGCCGAAGATCTCGACCGCACCGGCCATGCAATGGAATCGCTGATCAAGAGCATGAAGTGGGACGAGCAGGTGTTCGGGCGGGAATACGATCTCGACCAGTTCAACATCGTCGCCGTCGGTGATTTCAACATGGGGGCGATGGAGAACAAGGGCCTCAACGTCTTCAACACCAAATACGTCCTCGCCGACCCGGAAACCGCCACCGACGGCGACTATGACGGGATCGAAGGCGTGATCGCGCACGAGTATTTCCACAACTGGTCGGGCAATCGCGTCACTTGCCGCGACTGGTTCCAGCTTTCGCTGAAGGAAGGCTTCACCGTGCTGCGCGACCAATTGTTCAGCCAGGACATGCAAGGCGAAGCGGTCAAGCGGATCGAGGATGTGCGCCTGCTGCGCAGCGTCCAGTTTCCCGAAGATTCGGGTCCGCTGGCGCATCCGATCCGTCCGGACAGCTTCCGCGAGATCGGCAATTTCTACACTTCGACGGTTTACAACAAGGGTGCCGAAGTCATCCGCATGATGCGTACGATGGCCGGCCCGGAGCGCTTCCGCGAGGGCACCGACCTCTATTTCGGGCGCCACGACGGCGAGGCGGCGACTTGCGAGGACTTCATCCGGGCAATGGAGGACGGGGCCGGGCTCGATCTGGCGCAGTTCCGCCTGTGGTACTCGCAGGCCGGCACCCCGAAGGTCGAGGTGTCGCTCGCCCATGAAGGCGAAGCCGCGACGCTCACCCTGAGGCAAACCGTGCCGGTGACGCCGGGGCAGCCCGACAAGCAACCGATGCCCATCCCACTGCGGCTGGCGCTGCTTGATCGCGAGACCGGACGCCACAATGGTGAGCAGTTGATCGTTCTCGACAAGCCGGAGCAGGTCCATCGCTTCGAAGGCTTCGCGGCGAAGCCCGTTCTGTCGGTGAACCGCGGGTTCTCAGCCCCGGTCGCGATCGAACGGGTGATCGACTCCGATGATCTCGTGTTCCTCGCCAAGAACGATGACGACGCTTTCGCTCGCTACGAGGCGATGCAGGAGCTGATCGTCGGACACCTCGTCGCGGTGGTCGAGGGAGGGCTCGACGAACGCGTCCAAGACGCGGCGCGCTCTTCGATTGCAGAGGTGATGCGCGTCATCGTCACCGACGCCGCACTCGATGATTCCATGCGCGGGGAACTGATGATGCTGCCCGGCCAGACCTATATCGCCGAGCAGCTCACGGTCGCCGATCCAGGCGCGATCCACGCCGCGCGTGAAGCCCTCAAGGGGTGGCTGGCGAAATCGCTCGAGATGGAACTGGTTGCGTTGCACGAGCGGGCAAGTGGCATCTCCTCGGGCATGGACCGGGCGGCGCGCGGGGCGCGCAAGGTGAAGACCCAGGCCCTTGTCTTCCTTGCCGCCGGCAATCCCGAACTGGCCGAACGAATGGCTGCTGCGCAGTACGACGCGGCGGATACCATGACAGACCGTCAAGGTGCACTGATGGTGCTCGCCGGCCTGGCCGGACCGCAGCGCACTCACAAGCTGATCGACTTCTACAACCGGTTCCAGGGCGATGCACTGGTGATCGACAAGTGGTTCAGCCTGCAGGCCGGCTCGCTCCACCCGCACGTCATCGAGCATGTCCATGCGCTCGCCCAGCATCCCGATTTCAACATCAAGAACCCCAACCGTGTGCGCAGCCTCTACATGGCGTTCACCGGCACGCCGCTCGGCTTTCATGCCGCGGACGGCGAGGGGTATCGGATGATCGCCGATCTCATCCTCGCGCTCGATCCGATCAATGCCTCGACCGCGGCGCGCTTTGTGCCGCCGCTGGGCCGCTGGCGGCGCATCGAACCGGGCCGAGCTGCATTGATGCGAGGTGAGCTTGAGCGGATCGCCGCACATGCGGACCTGTCGCGCGATACCTTCGAACAGGTCACCCGTTCGCTTGGCTGAGGTGGAGGCGGAGCGCGCAAAAGTCCTTGCCGGCGTACCGCATGGCTTCATGACCCGCATTGGCGGCGTCTCGACGGGCCTTGTCGAAGGACTCAATTGCGGGTTCGGTGCCGAAGACGATCCGGCTGCCGTGGCGGAGAACCGGCGGCGCGCCGCGGACGCTGTGCTTTCCGGCGCCGCGCTCGTGAGCGTTCATCAGATCCATTCGCCCCGCGCGGTAACCGTGGACGAACCGTGGCCCGACAACAGGCGTCCGGAAGCAGACGCACTGGTCACCAAACGGCAGGGCATCCTTCTTGGCATCGTGACCGCTGACTGCGCCCCGGTCCTCCTGGCCGATCGTGCCGCGGGAGTCATCGGCGCTGCCCATGCCGGCTGGCGCGGCGCCGAAAGCGGCATCATCGAAGCAACGGTTGCGGCGATGGAGGCCCTGGGCGCTCGGCGCGATGCCATCGCAGCCGCGGTGGGACCCTGCATCGCCCAGGCGAGCTACGAGGTGGGAGAGGAGTTGCGAGAGCGTTTCGGCGAGGCGGCGCAGCAGTTCTTCTCTAGCGGCGCTCGAGGGCGGTGGCAGTTCGACCTGGCAGGCTATGTCGCCGCGCGACTGGCCGAATCGCTCGTCGGTTCGGTCGAGGTGCTCGAATGCGACACTTACTGCGACCAGCGGCGGTTCTACTCCTTCCGCCGCGCGACCCACCTCGGGGAGCCGACTTACGGGCGCCAGGTTTCGCTGATAGGGCTGCCGCCGGAGGCCTGAAAACGGCCATAATGGCGGTTGGCAACCCGCCGACTTGCGTATATGCGCGCCGCAAACCGGCACTTCGGGCGGCTTTCGGGCGGTTCGGTGACCGCGAAAACAGGGGCCACAGCTTCTCGTCGCGGGATCGGTGCAGACACTCGTTGGCTCGTCATTCGGCGGGTTTCATTCGCGAAGAAGTACAAGGCAGGGCAGGCACCGCTGATGGCTGACACGACTGGCGACGCGATCCCGGGGACCATGACGGTCGACGATGACGGGATCCGGCGGCGCGATTTCATCAATGTTGCGGCCGTGGGCGCCGCGGGCGTGGGCGGCATCGCGGTCCTTCTGCCGCTGATCAGCCAGATGGCGCCCAGCGCCGACGTGCTGGCCGAAAGCAGCACCGAGATCGACGTTTCCTCGGTTCAGCCGGGGATGGCTATCAAGGCAGTCTTCCGCAAGCAGCCGCTGTTCGTGCGCCGCCTGACGCCGGCCGAGATCAAGGCCGCGAACGCGGTCGACGTGTCGAGCCTGCGCGATCCGCAGACGCTGGCCGAGCGGACCAAGGAAGGCCACGAGGACCTGCTCATCACCATGGGCGTGTGCACCCACCTCGGTTGCGTTCCGCTGGGCGCGGGCGAGGGTGAGAACAAGGGCCCCTTCGGCGGCTACTTCTGTCCGTGCCACGGTTCGGCTTACGACACCGCGGCACGCATCCGCAAAGGTCCGGCACCCAAGAACCTCGAGGTTCCGGAATACGAGTTCACCAGCGACACCGTCGTCAAGGTCGGCTGAGGCGAGAGAGAGCGAATACGATGAGCTTCCCCTGGGCCAAGCACTACGAACCCGTTAACCCGCTGATGCGGTACCTCGACGAGAAGCTGCCGCTTCCGCGTCTGGTCTACAACGCGATCGGTGGCGGCTATCCGGTGCCGCGCAATCTGAACTACATGTGGAACTTCGGCGTTCTCGCCGGATTCTGCCTGGTCCTGCAGATCGTCACCGGCGTTATCCTGGCGATGCACTACGCCGCCAACGCGGGCGTCGCATTCTCGTCGGTCGAACACATCATGCGCGACGTGAACTGGGGCTGGATGCTGCGCTACGCGCACGCCAACGGCGCCAGTGCGTTCTTCGCAGTGATCTACCTGCATATCTTCCGCGGTTTCTTCTATTCGTCGTACAAGGCGCCGCGCGAGATGATCTGGCTGATCGGCGTGGTCATCTTCCTGCTCATGATGGCGACCGGCTTCATGGGTTATGTGCTTCCCTGGGGGCAGATGAGCTTCTGGGGTGCGAAGGTCATCACCGGCCTGTTCGGCGCGATCCCTGTCGTCGGTGAGCCGATCCAGATCTGGCTGCTGGGCGGCTATGCGCCGGACAACGCCGCGCTCAACCGTTTCTTCAGCCTGCACTTCCTGCTGCCCTTCGTGATCGCGGGCGCGGTGATCCTGCACATCTGGGCGCTGCACATCCCGGGTTCGTCGAACCCCACGGGGGTCGAGGTGAAGAAGGAAAGCGACACCATCCCGTTCCATCCCTATTACACGGCGAAGGATGGTTACGGATTGGGTGTTTTCCTGATCCTCTACTGCATCATGCTGTTCTTCCTGCCCAATTACCTCGGGCACCCAGACAACTATATCGAGGCGAACCCGCTCTCGACGCCGGCGCACATCGTGCCCGAGTGGTACTTCTGGCCGTTCTACGCGATCCTGCGCGCCTTCACCGCCGACTTCTTCTTCATCCCGGCGAAACTGATGGGCGTGCTGGCCATGTTCAGCGCGATCCTGCTGTGGTTCTTCCTTCCGTGGCTCGACAAGGGGCCGGTCCGCTCGGGCCACTACCGTCCGCTGTTCCGCAAGTTCTTCTGGTTCGGCCTCATCCCGGCGATGGCTGTGCTGTTCTACTGTGGCGGCGCACCGGCGGAGGAGCCGTACGTCATGCTCAGCCAGATCGCGACGGCGTACTACTTCCTCCACTTCCTCGTGATCCTGCCGATCGTGTCGATGATCGAGCGGCCCGATCCGCTGCCGTATTCGATCACCGAAGCGGTACTGGGCGAGGACAAGGCTGCCGTGCTGGGCGAAAACGCCACGCCGGGCGTCTGAGCAGGTTCAAGGGAAAGCGATAAGACAATGATCCGCCTCATCGGAATCCTCGCCGGCCTGTTCTTCAGCGTCGCGGTGCTGTGGGCCTTCGGCAACGGCGCCGTCGCCACGATCGGCCAGGGCTATCTCAAGGAAAAGACCGCCGAGAGCGAGTTCCACCTCCACCCGCGGGAGCTGAATCTGCAGTCTGATGGTCCCTTCGGGACCTGGGATCTCGCGCAGCTCCAGCGCGGTTTTCAGGTGTACAAGGAAGTCTGCGCCGCCTGTCACAGCCTGAAATACGTGGCCTTCCGCGATCTCAGCGCGCTCGGCTATTCTGAAGCCGAAGTGAAGGCGATCGCAGCCGGCTTCCAGGTGCCCGGAATCGATCCTAACACCGGCGAGGCGAACACGCGCCCGGGTCTGCCGACCGATTATTTCCCGTCGCCCTACCCCAACGCGGTTGCCGCGCGCGCGGCCAACAACAACGCTGTCCCGCCGGACCTTTCCCTGATGACGAAGGCGCGCCACGACGGAGCAGCCTACGTGCACTCGCTGCTCACCGGCTACCGCAACCTCGATACTTTCAGCATCGACGGCAAGCACGTGAAGGACGAGTTCCCCGAGTTCACAACGCCCGAGGGCGGCCACTTCAATCCGTATTTCGCGAACCTTAATATCGCGATGCCACCGCCACTCACTGCTGCCGGCCAGGTTACTTACGCTGAAGGCCAGCCGAAGCCGACCGTCGACCAGATGGCCAAGGACGTATCCGCCTTCCTCGCATGGACGGCGGAGCCGAAGAAGGTGAAGCGCACGCAGGTCGGTTGGCCGGTTCTAGGGTTCCTGCTTTTCGCCACCATCCTTGCCTGGCTCGCCAAGAACCAGGTGTGGGCGGCAATCAAGCCCAAGAAGCCCCGGGCCGCCTGATTCCCGGCGACGGGGCATGACGCCCGAACAGCTTCGCAATCTCGTACGCTCGGTGCCGGACTTTCCGGTGCCGGGCGTACTGTTTCGCGACATCACCACGCTCATTTCGCACGCCGAGGGACTGCGCGCGGCGGTGGGACACTTGGTCGACCGCGCTCGCGCCTCGGGCGCGCAGGCGATCGCCGGTATGGAGGCGCGAGGGTTCATATTCGGCGCGGCCGTGGCAATCGAACTGGGCGTCGGCTTTATTCCTGTGCGCAAGCCGGGGAAGTTGCCTGTGCCTACCGTCGGCATCGACTATCAGCTCGAATATGGCAGCGACCGGCTGGAGGTCGATCCGACCGCCATCCTTCCAGGTCAGAAAGTGGCGATCGTCGACGATCTTATCGCGACCGGCGGGACCGCGCTGGCCGCCGCGGAACTCTTGAGAAAGGTTGGAGGCGTCGTGGACCAGGCGCTTTTCGTGATCGACCTCCCGGACCTCGGCGGCGCGGAAAGGCTCCGCTCGGCCAATGTCGGTGTCGACGCCCTGATGTCATTTCCGGGGCACTGAGGGAGCACTGGCGTCGCGACCGGAGAGACGCCGACCGCATGTCCATCCTTTGCGACTGTCGTAGCAAAGCCGTTGACGGGGCGCTGCTCTACGTGGCAATTGCCGCCGCCTCGGACGCGGGTATAGCATAGTGGTAATGCTCTAGCCTTCCAAGCTAGCTAGGCGGGTTCGATTCCCGCTACCCGCTCCAACCGCACACAAGCCGACTTGAAGCGGCTATTTTGGGGTGGCTCGGCCCCTAGATTTAACACTGGTTCCGTGCCGTCGCTGCCTGTTTCCATCCGCATACAGCAAGAATCGAACGGTTTGACGCTCGCCCGTTTCGCGGCTCGCCTCTTCCGTTATCTCCCGATCTGCAGGGGACGAGTGACGGGAAGGGTCGAAAACAATGGTGAAGCTTGCGCATCTTGCGTGCGCGTTCGGTCGGCATAGCGTCGACATGGGCGCGGTTCGGCGCGTGCACGGGGGACAGGTGGGTCGCTGCCGTCATTGCGCGACGCCGATGGAGGAGAGCATGCCGCACACCTGGACGGTTCTTCACGTGCGCGACGCGGGTCTCGGCGGGCGCTTCCTGAACTAGGAAGCGCCTTTCAGGCGGCCGAGCTGGTCAGGCTGACGAACACGTCCTCGAGGTCAGCTTCGCGCGTTGTCACATCCTCGATCACGAAACCCTGACTCTGCACCAGGCCAAGGACCTGCCCGGCGGTGATCTTGTCCTTGTCGTAAGTGATTTCGATCGTCCGGTCGCCCTTCTTCTCGGACTTCTTGAAAGCCGCATGGACAGGCGGCGCGCCCATTTCGCGATCGACTGTGATCTCGACTACCTTCTCGGCCATCATGCCGACCAGTTCGCGCGTCGGCTTGTTCGTGATGAGCTCGCCGTGATTGATGATCGCGATGCGGTCACACAGCTGCTCGGCCTCTTCGAGGTAGTGGGTGGTCAGGACGACCGTGACGCCTTCGCGGTTTAGCTGCGTGACCAGCTCCCACAGCTGGCGGCGAAGTTCGACGTCGACGCCGGCGGTGGGCTCGTCGAGTACGAGAATCGGCGGTGCATGAACCATTGCCTTGGCCACCAGCAGCCTCCGCTTCATGCCGCCCGACAAGGTGCGCGCATATGCGTCCCGCTTGTCGGCTAGCCGAACAGCCTCGAGCAACTCGGCAGAGCGCCGAAGCGCTTTAGGCACGCCGTAAAAACCGGCCTGGTTCTCCAGGACCTCGAACGGGGTGAAGAAGGGATCGAACACGATCTCCTGCGGGACGATCCCGATAGAGCGCTTCGCGTTGCGCGGGTGCTCGTCGATGTCGAAACCCCAGATCTCGGCCGACCCTGAGGTCTTCATCACGAGGCCTGCGAGAATGTTGATCAGCGTCGACTTGCCCGCCCCGTTGGGCCCGAGCAAGCCGAAGATCTGACCTTCGGGGACGTCGAAGCTCACGCCCTTGAGCGCCAGCTTGCCTTCCGCGCCCTTCACGCCGGCGTAGCGCTTCACCAGGTCGCTGATGCGGATCGCGGGTTCGGTAGCCATCGCTCGCGGCACTAGGGCCGTTGCGTGCCTCCCGCAATGGCGGTATCGGCGCACCCCATGAGTATCGCGCCGCCCGAAGTCACTCTAGTCCAGAAAAGCCGCGTAGCCTGCGACGGGGCTGAAGCGATCCGCGGCGGCCCGGGTTTCGTGCCGAGCGCGCTGGGCCATCCACGCGTCTGGCTGGAAATCGACGAGCATGGCTACGTTGACTGCGGTTACTGTGACCGCCGGTTCGTTCTGCGGGGCGGCCCGGCCGATGGCGCGGACCAGGCGAGCCTGAGCGATATTTCCTCCGGAGCTACGCCCTAGATTACCGTGGCCGCCGCGCCCATATCGGGTGCATGACGACCGACCCGCATTCGCTTATTTACGCCGACGGCAAGCTTACTCCGGACGAGGCACGCGCGGTGACCGCTGACGTGTTGCGTGCGTGTGACGACGGTGAGCTTTACCTGCAGTTCGCGGCAACCGAGGCATTCGTGTTCGACGACGGGCGACTGAAGACCGCCAACTACTCGCGCGACGCAGGCTTCGGGCTGCGTGGCGTGTCGGGCGAAATGACCGGCTTTGCCCACGCCAACGAGATTTCGGCCGCCGCCATTCGCCGCGCCGGCGAGACGCTGCGATTGCTCGACCCCGCCAGGGGCACGCGCCCCGCGCCGCCGCCTCGCAGCAACCGCCACCTCTACACCGACGCCAGCCCGCTCGATGCGGTGCCTTTCGCCGCGAAGGTGGCCCTGCTGGAGAAGATCGATGCCGCCGCACGCGCGCGCGATCCGCGCATAATCCAGGCAACCGCCAATCTCGCAGCCTCCTGGAGCGCGATCGAGATCGTCCGCCCCGATGGCTTCGTCGCGCGCGACATCCGCCCGCTGGTGCGGCTCAACGTTTCGGTGGTGGCGGAAGCCAACGGACGCCGGGAGACCGGCTCGTTCGGCATGGGCGGGCGTTATCTCTACGATGCACTTTTCGAGGAAGCCAACTGGAGCCGGGCGATCGACATGGCGGTCGCGCAGGCCCTGACGAACCTCGACAGCGTGGCCGCCCCCGCCGGAGAGATGACGGTGCTGCTGGGCCCGGGATGGCCGGGCGTCCTGCTGCACGAGGCAGTCGGGCATGGGCTTGAGGGAGATTTCAACCGCAAGGGGACCAGCGCCTTCTCGGGTCGCCTCGGCACTCGCGTGGCCGCGTCCGGTGTGACCATCGTGGATGATGGGAGCATCACGAACCGGCGGGGCTCGCTGACAATCGACGACGAAGGCACACCCACGCAGGAGACGGTGCTGATCGAGGACGGCATCCTCAAGGGCTACATGCAGGACCGGCTCAACGCCCGTCTGATGGGTGTAGCCGCGACGGGCAACGGGCGGCGCGAAAGCTATGCCCATGCGCCGATGCCGCGCATGACCAATACCTTCATGCGCGCCGGAAGCGACGACCCGGCAGAGCTCCTCGCGCGGGTCGGGAAAGGTATCTACGCCAAGAGCTTCGGCGGTGGCCAGGTGGATATCGTGAGCGGCAAGTTCACCTTCACCTGCACCGAAGCCTACCTCGTGGAAGACGGAAAGCTGGGTGCGCCCATCAAGGGAGCCACGCTGATCGGCGACGGACCGAGCGTGCTGACCAAAGTGCAGGGCATCGGCAACGACATGGCGCTCGACGAAGGCGTCGGAATGTGTGGCAAGGGTGGTCAGAGCATACCCGCGGGCGTCGGCCAGCCGACTCTTCTGGTCGGAGGTTTGACAGTCGGGGGCACGGCTTGACCCAAGTCAGGGGCAGTTCAGCCGGCTTGTGCTACCCAGGCATTCTAGCAGGAGAGCGGACATGAAGAAGATCGCATTGTCGCTGATCGCACTCGCCGGGATGGCGCTGGTGTCCGGTCCTTCGATCGCCCGGGACCGCCTGACCGGCCAGGAACGGCTTGCCAGGATGCTGGAGGGCCGCGTGGCCGGGAAACCGCAAAGCTGCGTTAACACGCGGGTGTACAGCGATTCCCAGATCATCGACGGGACTGCGCTGGTCTACGGGCACGGCAAGACCATCTGGGTGAACATCCCTGCCAATCCGGAAGATTTGAGGAGGCACGACATTCTGCTGGTCCGTCAGTTCGGCCCGGAGCTCTGTCGCCAGGATATCGTGACCCTGCTCGATAATGCGAGCGGCATCTTCAAGGGCAGCATCTCGCTGGGAGACTTCGTCCCCTACACGCGGGTCAAGTAAAGATCGCTTAAGGTCGCCGCTCTCCCCTCCGCCGGCTACCGCGCGGGGGCGGTGCCGGCGGCGGAAAAGAGGTTGTGATTCAGTCGGTCAGCTGACCGCGGATCGCCCCGTTGGGATATTCCGCGGTGTGCACGTTGACGTAGAAATCGGCCGGATTTCCCTGGAGCCGGTTCTGGGTCCATTCCGCGCCGTCCTTGCAGCCCTGCCAGATGCCTTCGTTCGACTTTTCCAGCGTGAGCACGGGCGGCCCGTTTACCCCCGCTCGCCCGGCATGGATGTGCGCCGCGGTAACCGGACCGATGCCGCGCAGATCCTTGATTTCCCAGCAAACTTGCCCGAACCCGTCGGAGACGGAGATTTCCGCGCGGCCATAGCCATCGGGATCGCCGCCGCCCGCCTCATTGGCGCCGGTCAGCACGGCCTTGTAGGTGTCCGAAGTGGCATCGACGGCTTCTTCTTCCAGGGTGGCGCAGCCGGCGAGAGCGACCGCTCCGGCGAGACCCGCAATTGCGAGCGCGTGTTTCCTGTTCATGAACTAGCTCCTCTCGTTGCGGCCGCGATTCCCCCGCAGCCTGCACCAGCACAACTCACTTTGCGGACCGGGCGTTCCGGGCCGACAGGGGTTCAGGCGTGAGGCCGACGCGGCTGTGCTACGGGCCTGCGCGCCGGATCGAGGTCGAACACCAGGTCCGCCGGCTCGTCTTCGAGCATCCAGCGCGTGATGCGCTCGTAGTGGTGAATGAAGCGCTCGACTTCGCGACCGGACATACCACCGGACGGCAAACCGCGTTCCTGTTCGGCGCGCCAGTCGAGAACCACGTCGAATTCCGGCGCACGCAGGAAGAACCTTAAGTCCAGGCGGGCGAACAGCGCCGCGTAATCGCTCGCCAAGTGCTGGTTGACCCAGTCGCGCCAGGCTCCGCTGGCATCCTCGTCACGCTCGAGCGCGTTGACCGGCGCGAGCAAGCGTTGCGAGGGCTCCGGCCGCGCGCCGACGCACCACCCTTCCAGCAGGATGACGTCCGCCGCGCTGTCGAGAGTGCGCCAGCCGGCGCGGTCATCGCGGGCCTTGTCGAAAATCGGGATCGCGGCCTCGCGCCCTGCCAGCAGCGAATCGATCGCGCCGCGGAGCAGACCGATGTCGTGCGTCCCCGGGACGCCGCGGGTCAGAAGCAGCGGGTGGACCGTGCGGGCCAGTTCCGCCCGCTCGGCTTCCGTCAGGTAGAAATCGTCAAGCGCGAGAACCTGGGCGCGCAGTCCGGCAGCGGAGAGCCGCTGGACCAGACGCGGCGCCATCGTGGACTTGCCCGAGCCTTGCGCACCCGAAAGTCCGACGACCAGCCGCTCGCCGCCCACCTTCGCGCGGATCGCCTCCGCCACGGCGGCATCGGCCTGTTCCCAGGCCGCAGCCGGGGTCACTCCCACTCGATCGTGCCGGGCGGCTTGCTGGTATAATCGTAAACCACGCGGTTCACGCCCTTCACCTCGTTCACGATGCGGGTCGCCACCCGGCCCAAGAACGCCGCTTCGAAGGGATAGACGTCCGCCGTCATGCCGTCGGTGCTGGTCACCGCGCGCAATGCGAGTACGCTGTCGTAGGTCCGGTAGTCCCCCATCACGCCCACCGTGCGCACCGGGAGCAGAACGGCAAAGGCCTGCCAGATCGCATCGTAAAGACCGGCGGCGCGAATCTCCTCGAGGTAGATCGCGTCGGCCTTGCGCAGGATGTCGCAACGCTCCTTCGTCACCTCGCCGGGGATGCGGATGGCCAGGCCCGGCCCGGGGAACGGGTGGCGCCCGACGAACGCCTCGGGAAGGCCCAGCTCGCGGCCAAGCTCACGCACCTCGTCCTTGAACAGCTCGCGCAGCGGCTCGACCAGGGCCATGTTCATGCGTTCGGGCAGGCCGCCGACGTTGTGATGGCTCTTGATCGTGACCGAAGGGCCGCCGGTGAAGCTGACGCTCTCGATGACATCGGGGTAGAGGGTGCCCTGGGCGAGGAAATCGGCCCCGCCCACCTTGTTGGCCTCGGCCTCGAAGAGGTCGATGAACGCCTTGCCGATGAACTTGCGCTTCTTTTCCGGATCGGTCTCGCCGGCGAGGCCGGAGAGGAACATCTCTTCCGCGTTCACGTGGACCAGCGGGATGTTGTAATGATCGCGGAACAGGGTGACGACCTGCTCGGCCTCGTTGAGCCGCATCAACCCGTGGTCGACGAACACGCAGGTGAGCTGCTCGCCGATCGCTTCGTGGATCAGCACCGCTGCCACCGCGCTGTCGACCCCGCCCGAAAGGCCGCAGATGACCCGGCCCTTGCCGACCTGGGCGCGGATCTCCGCGATCTTGGTCTTGCGGAACTCGGCCATCGTCCAGTCGCCGGCGAGGCCGCAGACGTGGCGCACGAAGTTGGCGATGAGCTTCCCGCCGTCGGGGGTGTGAACGACCTCGGGGTGGAACTGGGTGCCGTAGTATTTGCGCTTCTCGTCGGCGATCACCGCGAAAGGCGCGCCGTCGCTGGTGGCGACGATCTCGAACCCGTCGGCGAAGCGGGTGACCTTGTCGCCATGGCTCATCCACACTTGGTGACGCTCGCCTTCGGCCCACAGGCCGTCGAACAGCGCGCAGGGCCTGGTCACGGTGAGGAACGCGCGGCCGAATTCGCCGCCTTCCCCGGTCTCGTGGCCGGGCCGCACTTCGCCGCCCAATTGGTGGGTCATCACCTGCTGGCCGTAGCAGATGCCAAGAATCGGCAGGCCGCTGTCGAACACGATCTGCGGCGCGCGGGGAGAGCCTTCCTCCGGTACGCCGGCCGGGGAGCCCGAGAGGATGATGCCTTTCGGCTGTAGCCGATGGAACGCCTCCTCGGCGGTCGTGAACGGGGCGATCTCGGAATAGACCCCCGCCTCGCGCACGCGGCGGGCGATGAGCTGGGTCACCTGGCTGCCGAAATCGACGATGAGGATGGAGTCGGGCCGGGTGGAATCGGAGGCTTGCTGGGGTTCCATGACGGGCCGATATTCGTTTGAGCCGCGTGCTGTCCAGCGCGATTGCCGCATAGGGGCACAGGGTCTAGCAAGGCTGGCCGGTCGGGGGACGAGCAATGCAGCAACGCACGGTTCTGTGGTTCCTGTTCGCGGTCGTGCTGGTCGACATGATCGGCTTCGGCATCGTCATGCCCGTGCTGCCCGAGCTGATCATGCACCTGGGCGACATGCCGGTCGACAAGGCGGCGCTGTGGGCGGGCTGGCTCGCCGCCGGGTACGCCGCGATGCAGTTCGTCTTCGCGCCGATCATCGGCAACCTGTCGGACCGGTTCGGGCGGCGCCCCGTGATCCTCGCGTGCCTCGCGGCTTTCGGCCTCGACTACCTGCTGCAGGGTCTTGCGCCGGAGCTGGGTTGGCTCGTCGCGGGGCGGATCATCGCCGGAGTGACAGGGGCGAGTTACTCGGCTGCGTATGCCTATATCGCCGACATCACCCCGCCCGAAAAGCGCGCGGCCAGCTTCGGGCTGATGGGAATGGCGTTCGGGTTCGGATTCATCATCGGACCCGCGCTCGGCGGGCTGCTGGGTGAATTCGGCCCGCGCGTGCCGTTCCTGGCAGCTGCGAGCCTTGCGCTCGCCAACGTCGCGTTCGGCTTCTTCGTCCTCAAAGAGAGCCTGCCAGCCGAGCGGCGACGTCCGTTCAGCCTCAGGCGTTCGAACGCCTTTTCCGCCCTGCGCGTTCTAAGCCGGCAGAGCCCCACGGTGCTATGGTTCGTCGCCGCGATCGGGGTGTGGCAGCTTGCGCATATCGTCTACCCGGCGATCTGGGCCTACTTCACGATCGAGGCCTATGGCTGGAGCGCATGGCAGATCGGGCTGTCGCTCGCGGCAGTCGGGGTCGGCAGCGCCGTGGTGCAGGGCGCGCTGCTCGGCCGGGTGGTCTCGCGGGTCGGCGAGGTCGGCGCGGTGCTGATCGGGCTGAGCGCGGTCCTGGTGGCGACGGCCGTTTTCGCCACTGCGACGTCCGATGGGATCGTTTATGCCGCGCTCCTGGTGAACGGCCTCCAGGGCCTCATCTACCCGTCGCTCAACGCGCTCAACAGCAGGGCAGTCGACGCATCGAGCCAGGGGGCATTGCAGGGGGCGACCCAGGCCATCGGCTCGATCGCCCAGATCGCGGGGCCGCCCATGTACGCGATCGTTTTCGCCCGGTTTTCCGGAGCGGGAGCGATCGCGCAGTTTCCCGCCATGCCGCTGGTGCTGGCGGCAGCCATCGCAGTCGTGGCGGTCGCGCTCTTCCTCGCCGGAGCGCGCCGAACGGGACGTTAGTTGCGCCGAATGCAACTCGTGACGCAGTTAACTCATTTGTGAAAAGCGCGGAGAAATTATATTGCTCCACGCATACCGGTGATCGCCTCTCCTCTCCCCCGATAACGGGCGGCCCGGCCAGCGCCTGCAACCCACCCCCCGGGTTCCAGAAGCGCGCTTCGCCCCCGCCGCTCGACGGCGGCCCGCGATTTGATGCGGAGCGGCGGCTCTCTCTCCCTTTCGCCGCCGCTCCGTTTTCACCCCCGATGGCGGATTCTTCCATCTTTTCCGAGCGATGTTCGCATAATCGATGCTTCTCAACCGGGGGGCTGAAAGATGGATTCGAACGATGCCGCCGAACTGATCGCGGAGCTGCGCGAGGATCGTTCGGACAAGGTCGAGAGCGAGCACTTCACCAACCGCGCCGCCTTGATGATCGCCGCAATCGCGGCTGTCCTGGCGATCGGCGGCCTCGGCGGAGGCAACGCGACCGACGACATGATGATCGGCAACATCCGCGCCAGCGACACCTGGGCGTTCTACCAGGCCAAGAACATCCGCCAGACCGGCTACGAGATCGAGGTGGCTGAACTCGAATCGCGGCTTTCCGGCGCGCCGGCGGCAGCGGCGGATCTCCGCGACCGGATCGACCGGTACAAGGAGAAGATCGCCCGTTACGATGACGAGCCGGACCCCTCTGCGCCGGGCGACCCGCTGAAGGGCGAGGGCAAGAAACAGCTTATGGCGCAGGCCCGCGCCTTCGAAGCCATGCGCGACCGCGCATCCGAACAGGACAATAACTTCGATTACGCCGAAGTCGTGTTGCAGCTCGCGCTTGTTCTCGGCTCCGTTGCCATCCTCGCAACCAACCGCGCGGTGCTGCTGGCGTCGGCCGTCCTGGGAGTTCTGGGGGTGCTTATGACAATCAACGGCTTTTTCCTGCTGGCGCCGTTGCCGTTCTGAGCCTGACCGTTGCGCGGCGTGCAACACACGGCGCAGTCTTCTCATTTGTGGAAAGCCGCGCGTAATATTATTTCGGGTGCAGCGCCGGGGTCGCGGGCTCGTTGAGCCTCGCGATTACAACGGCCCGATACCACTCAAGGAATAACCCAATGCGCTTCGCATCGCACATCCTGGCGTTCCTCGCCGCGGCGGCCATCAGCGGCCTCACGCTCGGCGCCACGCTCGCCTAACCGCAAGGCCCAGGGATTTCCCTGGGCCTTTTGCGTTGGCGATCAATCGATCGTCAGCTCCGCCGCGGCGCGCTCGCGCAGTTCGGTCTTGAGCAGCTTGCCGATGTGGCTGCGGGGCATTTCGTCGATCGGCAGCAGCGCGGCGAGCCGCTGGGTCTTTCCCAGCTTGCCGTTTGTCTCCACCATGATCGACTGGACAGCTTCTGGCGGGGTTTCCGGGTGGAGCCGGACGAAGCCGACCGGGGTTTCGCCCCAGCGCCGGCTCGGCATTCCGACAACCGCCGCCTCGGCCACCCGCGAATCGGCTTCGAGCACAGCTTCCAGATCGCTCGGATAGATGTTGAACCCGCCCGAGATGATCATGTCCTTCGCCCGGCCGACCAGCTCGACGAAGCCATCCTCGTCGATCCGGCCGATGTCGCCCATCCGTTGCCACACCTCGCCCGTCTGCGGATCGGTCCAGTAACCTTCGCGCGTCTTGCCGGGCTGGTTCTTGTAGCCCGACATCATCGTGCCCGAACGGCCGACAAGGTTGCCGGGTGTACCCGGTGGCACCTCCCTGTCTTCGTCGTCCAGCACCTTGAGCTCGCTTCCCGGCGCGGGCCGGCCCACGGTGTGCAGCTTGTCGGGAAACTCGTGGGCCGGCAGCAGGCAGACCACGCCGCCCTCGGTCATCGAATAGATTTCGACCAGCGCGCCGGGCATCCGCCGCACCACCTCGCGCTTGAGTTCAGCCGGGAACGGCGCCGAAGTGCAGTACTTGAGCTTGAGCGACGACAGGTCGAAGTCGTCGAACGACGGCTCGTCCATCAGCCGCTGGTACTGCACGGGCACCAGCATGGTCAGCGATGTGCGGTCAGCCTGCGCATGGGCCAGCCACCGCCTAGTATCGAACTTGCCCATTACCCGCACCGTGCCGCCCGCCAGCAACGGCGGCAGGAAAGCGACCATCGTCGTGTTCGAATAGAGCGGTGTCGAGGCGAGGCTGACAACCGGAAGGCCCGGCGCGAGCAGCGATGTCGCCGTTGCCGCGAACTGGCGCCAGCGCATCAGGTGCGAATGGACGATGCCCTTGGGAATGCCCGTGGTGCCGCTGGAATAGATGATGTTGAACGGATCGCTCTCTGCAGGCTCGAACTGGCCGGCGCTGGTCCCGGCGGGGGCCATCCACCCGTCCAGCTCCTCGTCGAGCACGATGCGTTCGAGGTCCGGCATGAACCCGTCGCCCAGCTCGGTCAGCTTCGCGCGGTCGATGAACAGGTGGCGCGCACCGCTGTCGGCGGCCATGCCGGCGAGCTGTTCGGCGCTGGCGCTGGTGGTGAGCGGCGCCGCCACCCCGCCCGCCCGCACCGCGGCGAGGAAGGCGAGCGCATAGGGAATTGTCGAGGTGCCGAGGATCGCCACCGATTGGCCCCGCTCGAGCCCGCTGGCCTGCAGCTTCGCGGCGATCCGCTCCACCCGGTCTCCCAGCTCGCCCCAGGTAAGTTCTCCCTGCTCGTCGCGCAGTGCGACCTTGTCGGGCTGGAGGGCCGCCCAGTCGGCGATGGTTCGGGGGAAGGATCCGAACGGCTCGGCCAGGCGGGCGGCGATCTCCTCGGATGTCATTTGCCGGCCAGCTCCTTGACGAGGTCGAACAGATAATCGCGCGCGGTATAGACCGCCTTGACCTCGACCCGCTCGTTGAGGCCATGGGTGCCGTTGCCGTCGGGATCGGACCACACGCTCGGGACGCCATAGGTCGGTATGCCGGCGCCGCCGGTATAGACCCCGTCGGTCGCGCCGGTGGACATGCTCGGCACCACCGGCACCCCGGGGTAGTACTTCGCGGCGAGCTTCTCCATCGGGCCGATCAGTGCCGGATCGAGCGGGGGGCTCTTGGCGAGCGGCTTGTCGTCGCGGCGGAAGGCGATTTCCACTTTCGGGTTTCCGATCACCTGCGCGAGCTGGTCCCTGATCTCGGCAGGGGTGTGGCCGGGGAATATGCGGCAGTTGACGTTCGCCTCGACCCGCTGGGGCAGCGCGTTGAGCGCGTGGCCGCCATCGATCATTGTCGCCACGCAGGTCGTGCGCAGCATCGAATGGAGCGACTTGTCCTTGTTGACGAGGGCCATCGCCTCGGCATCGTTCAGGTTCCTGGTCAGCGCGACCATCGCCTTGCCGGTGTCGTCGGGGCGCAGCGCGCCCGCCTTGGTGAAGAACGCGCGGGTGGTGTCGTTGAACTCGGCCGGAAACTCGTGCTTCGAGATGCGGTCGAGAGCGCGGCTCATATCATAGATCGCGTTCTCGGGCACCGGGGCCGAGCTGTGGCCGCCGGGGTTGGTCGTGGTCAGCTTGAAATCCTGGTACACTTTCTCGCCGACCTGGATCGTCTGGACCAGCAAGTGGCCCTTGCCGTCGGTCCGCCCGCCCCCGCCTTCGTTGAGCGCGAACGCCGCATCGATCAGGTCGCGCTTCTCGGTCGAAAGATACTGCGCTCCGTTGAACGCGGTGTCGGTTTCCTCGCCGCAGGTGAGCGCCATCTTGATCGTGCGCTTGGGCTTGTAGCCTGCTTCCTTCATGCGGATGAGCGTGTCGGCCCACACGGCGGACTGGAACTTGTCGTCGAGGATGCCGCGGGCGTAGTAGTACCCGTTCTCCTCGACCAGCTTGAACGGGTCGCGCACCCAGTCCTCGCGCTTGGCGGCGACGACATCGATATGACCGAGCAGCAGCATCGGTTTGAGCGTGGCCGAAGTGCCCGGCAGGATCGCAACCAGCCCGCCATCCTGCGGATGCTCGGCCACCGAGAAGGGGATGACCTGATCGTCGGTGAACCCGGCGGCTTTCAACCGCGCGGCGATCTGCGCCGCGGCCTGCGTACAGCTGCCGACGCCGACGACCGTGTTCGTCTCCACCAGCTCCTTGTAGAGGCCGAGGAACTGCTGCTGGTCAGGGCGCAGCGGGCCCATCGTGCCGGTGGCGACCTGCGCCATTGCCGGGCCTGTCAGAAGAGAGGCTGCGACCGCCCCCAGAACCGCCTTCTTCATCCTGCTCTCCCCATCGAGTCGGCGCGCACACAAGCAGGAAACGATTGTGGATGGAAGGGCCCCGCGCGGGTTTCCCAATGCGCCCTCGATGCCTATATAATCGGCATGGACGAGAGCACTCAGAACAACGCTTCGGGCAACACCGGCAACAACAGCTACGGCGCGGACAGCATCAAGGTCCTCAAGGGCCTCGACGCCGTGCGCAAGCGGCCGGGCATGTACATCGGCGATACCGACGATGGATCGGGCCTCCACCACATGGTGTTCGAGGTCAGCGACAACGCGATCGACGAGGCGCTCGCCGGGCATTGCGACCTGGTGCTGATCGAACTCAACCCGGATGGCTCGGTCTCGGTCGAGGATAACGGCCGCGGCATTCCGGTCGACATGCACAAGGAAGAAGGCGTCTCCGCGGCCGAGGTCATCATGACCCAGCTCCACGCGGGCGGGAAGTTCGAGAACACTTCGGATGACAACGCCTACAAGGTCTCGGGCGGCCTGCACGGCGTGGGCGTGTCGGTGGTTAACGCGCTGTCCGAGTGGCTCGAGCTCACCATCTGGCGCGACGGCAAGGAGCACTGGATGCGGTTCGAGAACGGCGACGCCGTCGGTCCGCTGGTGGTCAAGGGGCCTGCGGGGCGCGAGCGCAACGGCACGCGGGTCACCTTCATGGCCTCGACCGAGACCTTCAAGAACGTCACCGAGTACGATTTCGAGAAGCTCGAGCACCGCTACCGCGAGCTTGCGTTCCTCAATTCCGGCGTGCGCATCAAGCTGCGCGACCTTCGCCACGAGGAGCCGGTCGAGCACGACCTCTACTACGAGGGCGGGATCGCCGCGTTCGTGAAGTACCTCGACCGCAACAAGCAGGCCCTGGTGCCCGAGCCGATCTCGGTCTCGGCCAACAAGGATGGCATCGGCATCGACGTCGCTCTCGAGTGGAACGATTCGTATTACGAGAACGTGCTCTGCTTCACCAACAACATCCCCCAGCGTGACGGGGGCACCCACCTCGCGGCATTCCGTGCCGCGCTGACGCGCACGATCAACGCCTATGCCGAGCGCACCGGGCTGCTGAAGAAGGAAAAGGTCTCGCTCTCGGGCGAGGACATGCGCGAGGGGCTGACCGCGATCGTCTCGGTCAAGCTGCCTGATCCGAAATTCTCTTCGCAGACCAAGGACAAACTCGTCTCGTCCGAGGTGCGCCAGCCTTTGGAATCGCTGATGGGCGAGAAGATGACCGAGTGGCTGGAGGAAAACCCGGCCGACGCGAAGACCATCATCCAGAAGATCGTCGACGCCGCCGCTGCGCGCGAGGCCGCTCGCCGGGCGCGCGAGATGAGCCGCAAGGGCGCGATGAGCGTCGCCTCGCTACCAGGCAAGCTCTCCGATTGCCGCGAGCGCGATCCCGCCAAGTGCGAACTGTTCCTCGTCGAGGGCGACAGCGCGGGCGGATCGGCAAAGTCGGGCCGCGACAGCAAGTACCAGGCGATCCTTCCGCTACGCGGCAAGATCCTCAACGTCGAGCGCGCGCGCTTCGACCGGATCATCTCGTCGAAGGAAGTCGGCACCCTCATTCAGGCGATGGGCACCGGCCTGCGCGACGAGTTCAACCTCGACAAGCTGCGCTACCACAAGATCGTCATCATGACCGACGCCGACGTGGACGGCGCGCACATCCGCACGCTGCTGCTGACCTTCTTCCATCGCCAGATGCCCGAGATCGTCAAGGCCGGGCACCTGTTCATCGCCCAGCCGCCGCTGTTCAAGGTCTCCAAGGGCCGCAGCGAGGTATACCTCAAGGACCAGGCCGCGCTCGACCGTTACCTGGTCGATGCGGGGATGCAGGGCCGCGTGCTCGAGACGAGCGAGGGCGCGCGCACGGGCGAGGACCTGCGCAGCCTTGTGGAATACGCGCTGCGCATCCGCAGCCTGCTGGGCTTTGTGCCGCGCAAGTACGATCCAGCGGTGATCGAGCAGATGGCGCTCGCCGGCGCGCTTGACCCTGCGCTCGATGCGGCGGGCCGCATGGCCGCGCTCGAGCGTGCCGCCGCGCGGATGGGCCGCGGCGATCCCGAGGCGCAGTGGAGCGTGATCCGCCGCGACGACGGGTCGATCGCGTTTGCCCGCGTATGGCGCGGCGTGACGGATGCGCACGAGATAGAGGCCAAGTTCCTCGAGAGTGCCGAGGCGCGCAAGCTGCACCGCGTGGCGGAGGAGCACGCCGGGGCGTTCGACCGACCGAGCCGCTTCGCTCGCTCGTCGGCCGAGCCCGAACCGGAAGCCGAACAGGACGGCGAGCCGGAAGGCGAAGCGGGCGACGCGCAGGCTGCTCCCGCTCCGGCTTCGTTCGACGGCGCGATCACCCGGCCTTCGCAATTGCTCGATGCCGTGCTGGCCGCGGGGCGCAAGGGGCTGGCGATCAGCCGCTACAAGGGGCTGGGCGAGATGAATGCCGAGCAGCTGTGGGAAACCACGCTCGATCCCGAGAACCGGGCCCTGCTGCAGGTGAAGGTCGAGGATGCCGACGTGACGGACGAAATCTTCACCCGGCTGATGGGCGACGTGGTCGAGCCGCGCCGCGAGTTCATCCAGGACAATGCGTTGAACGTCGCCAATCTCGATGTCTGACATCGTGAGTTGCGCCCGGGCGCTTGTGCTCGACCTTTAGCCTCCTGAATTCCCGGCCAGCGACGACCGGGGCCAAGGGGCGCGCATCGCGTGGTGGGAGCTTTCCACCATGCGGCGCGCCTTGAAAACGCTCTGGCGCGCAGCCTTGCCCCCGCGGCGGAACAACCGCTGGTGCCATGCGCTTAATCAGCCCCCCCCCCCGAAATTCTTCGTGAAGGAGCGCAGACTCATGGAAAACGACGCTTATACCCGCACCGGCAACACCACCGGTGATCATTCGGACGCTGCTCACACCAGCGAACTCAACACCCTCATCGCGACCTTGATCGACTCGGTCGAAGGCTACCAGAAGGCGGCTGCCGACACCCACAACACCCGCTTTGCCGAAATGTTCAACTCCCGCGCCCGGGAGCGGCAGCAGATCGTCACTCGCCTCCAGGCCGCCGTCGCCCAAATGGGCGGCACGCCCGAGAGCGAAGGCAGCACCACCGGCGCGATCCACCGCGGCTGGATCAACCTCAAGGAAGCGGTCGTGGGCCGCGATGATGAGGCGATCGTCAACTCGGTCGAGAGCGGCGAGGACTATCTAAAGGAGAAGTTCGAGGCCGCCATTCGCCACACGGACCTGCCCCCCGCCGCGCGGTCGGCGGTCGAGGAAGCCTGGACTTCGGTAAAGTCGGGCCATGACGAGATGAGCCAGCTCAAGCACGCGATCGACTGATCGAGCTCGATCTTGACGCAAAGGACGGCGCTTCCCCCGGGGGGCGCCGTCTTTTGGTATCCGGCACCTCGGGCGCGCCGCGCGCGTTGGGAGATTATGCCTTCGACCGTAATCCGGCGCGTCGTCTACCTGCCCGAACTGTCGGTGCTCGATATCGAGTTCGTGACTGGCCGCATATACCGCTACCTCGCGGTGCCCGAAGGTGTTGCGGCAGAATTTACGCGGGTGCGCTCCAAGGGCGGGTGCTTCAACCGCGCGCTGCGCGGCCGCTTCGAATTTGTCGAACTCGACGAGTGGAGCGCACCTGCGGGTCCCTGAGCGGCTGACCGGGTTCTCGCCTCGGCGCTTGCACTGGTCCCCCTGGCGCAGAGGCGGAAACCGGCAGGCTTGGAACGCATTGAAAAATCATGCCCGGGCATTTGCGCCGGGCGGATCAAAGCACAGGAGAGCGATGATGAATGAGCGCGACAACCAGCGCGATAGCCAGCGTGGCAGCGGCCAGCAGGAGCAGCAGCAGGGCGGCCAGAATCAGCAGTCCGGCGGCAGCTCGGGCCAGCAGAACCAGCAGTCCGGCCGGCAGGACCAGCAATCCGGTGGCAGCGGTAGCGGCAGTTCGGGCCAGCAGAACCAGCAATCGGGCCAGCAGGGCCAGTCAGGCAGCAATGCGGGCCAGTACGAGCAGTCCGGCCGGCAGCCTGGCCAGCAGGAAGCGCAGGAGCGCGGCATGGGCCAGCAGTCCGGCGGCCAGGCCGAAGGCGAGCGTAACCGCGGCGACTTTGGCGAGGAGAGCATGCGCCCCGAACAGGCCTCGCAGGAAGAATGGGACAACGGCAACGAACGTGCCCAGCAGGGCGGTTACGGTTCGGGCCGCGACAAGCAGAGCGGCGGCAACGCCTGACTCCTGAGGGTAGACCAACCCACCGAGCGGCCGCTTCCCCGTGCGGGAGGCGGCCGCAGCGTTTTGGGGAAACTGGCTGTTCATCGGACTGCCTGGTGGCAAAGCGATGATCGCCAGGCGCGCGCAGATGCAGAATACCGCCTGGAACTGCGCGCGTCTCAGCCGTTGTGCAGGGCTTCTTCCCGCGGCCGGGGGGTGCTTTCCTCGATCAGCTCCCCGAACAGCGCTTCGTAATGGATCATTGCCTGGCGCAGGTCCTCTGTCGTCGCCCGTCCATCAAGCTGGCAGGCGGCGATATCGTGACCCGCGCGGTAGTGGCGCGCGACTTGCCCGTGATCCACGGTCAGGCTCTCGTAGCGGGCGTCGAAGTCGGCAACCGGATAACCGCGCGCTTCCATCACCGCCCCGAGGACGCGGTCGGCCTGTCCTACAGCCGCGGCAGGGTCGTCGACGAACCGGGCCTTGGCCTCGTGCCACTCACCCGAGAACCGCCGCTGTTGATCCGCTGTCAGCGGACGCAGCTCCAGCTCGGCGACCCGCTTCTCGCGCTCGATCAGGTCGGCCTCGGCCTTGCCTCTCGCCCCATGTGCCTGGAGCGTCCGCTCGTATTCGGTGTCGCCGAACCGGTCGCGCAATGCGGAGGTGCGGCGCGAGTGATAGAGCCACCACAACAGGAGCGCGGCGACCGCGATCAGGGCGAGGATGGCAGCGAGCGCAAGCGGATCGAGCGACATGGCCGATAACTCCTGGTCCGGCCCTCCCGCACCCGGACTATTCGAACGTGCGCCAAAGGGCGCGGTTCCTTCCCGGAGCAGGGGCAAGTGGCGCAATATTCCTGTTTTTTGCCGCCCGGACTCCGGCGCATCAGATTCGTCTTGAAGGGCATGGCGGGCCGGTGCAGTTCCCCTGCCCATGATCCGCACGCTCATCGCACTTCCGCTCGCCGCCGGCCTCGCGGCCTGCGCCACCGTTCCCCAGGCGTCCCGCGAGCCGGTGACGGTCCGGATCGTCGGCCTCAACGATTTCCACGGCAACATCGAGCCGATCAAGCGGCCGATCGTGATCGAGGACGGGCAGGGCGGAAAGCAGGAGGTCTATGCGGGGGGCGCGGCCTCGTTCGCGACCGCGGTGGCTCAGCTGCGCAGCCAGGATCCCTTCAACATGGCGATCGGCGCGGGCGACCTGATCAGCGCCAGCCCGCTGGCGTCCTCGCTGTTCCTGGACGAGCCGACGGTCGGCGTCATGAACCGCGTCCACCTCGATTTCACCAGCGTCGGCAACCATGAATTCGACCGCGGGTGGAAGGAACTGAAGCGCCTGCGCAATGGGGGCTGCGAGAAGTTCACCTTGCGCGAGCCGTGCGCGGTCGAACCCGCATACAAGGGCACTGACTACCCGATTCTGGCGGCCAACGTTCGCACGCCGGACGGGACCACGCTGTTTCCCGGCTACGGCATCAAGCGCTTCGGCAGCGGCCGCAATGCGGTGGCGGTTGGGGTGATCGGCCTCACGCTCAAGGGCACCGCCCAGATCGTCTCGCCGGGCGGCATCGAAGGGCTGACCTTCGAGGACGAGGCCGAATCGATCAACGCGCTGGTGCCGAAGGTGATTGCAGAAGGCGCTGACGCCGTGGTGGTGGCCATCCACCAGGGCCTGGTGCCGGAACCGGGCGACAGCTACACCGGCTGCGGCGCCATGGCGGGCGACCTGCGCGACATCCTCGCCAGGCTGGACCCGCGGATCGACCTCGTGATCTCCGGCCATACGCACAAGGCCTATGTCTGCGACTTTTCCCGGGTCGATCCGAGCCGCCATTTCACCGTCACCAGCGCAGGCTACGGCGGCACGTTGCTGACCGATATCGCGCTGAAGATCGATCCGCGGCTCGGCGACGTGACCGCAGTCGCGGCGCGCAACGTCCCGGTGCAGAGCGCGGGCGAGGGCCGCCCAGCCAACGCGGGTTTCGCGAACTTCGCGCCCGATCCCGCGATTGCAGAATATGTCGGCATGTACACCGCCGCAGCCGCCGAAGTGTCGAACCGGCCGGTCGGCCGCATCTCCGCCTCCGCTCTCAAGAAAAAGCCGGAAAGCTCGCTCGGCAACCTGGTCGCCGACGCCCAGCTTGCCTCGACCCGAGATGCCGGCGCGCAAGTGGCCTTCATGAACCCCGGCGGCGTGCGTACCGATCTCGTCGCGCGCCAGGGCGGAGTGGTGACTTTCGGCGACATCTACGCGGTGCAGCCGTTCGGCAACACGCTGGTGACCATGACCTATACCGGCGCGCAGGTGCTCCAGATCCTCGAGGAGCAGTTCGCCAACATGAACGACTGGAACATCCTGGCGGTGAGCGACGGATTCACTATGACCCTCGACCCCTCGAAGCCAGCCGGGCAGCGGGTGGTTGCCGCGGCCCTCGACGGGAAGCCGATCGATCCGACGGCGAAGTACCGCGTCACGCTGAACAACTTCATCGCGGCGGGCGGTGACGGCTTCGTCACCTTCAAGGAGGGCGCCGATCCCCAGGTCGGGCCGCTCGATCTCGATTCGATGGAAGAATACCTGCGCGGCAAGGACATGGTGCAGGTCCCACCGGTAGGGCGGGTGACCTTGATCGGCGGCTGACAGCAGGCGCTAGGCGGCGCGCAACCCGCTGAGGCCGCGCGCGCCGCGGTCGGCAGCCGACAGGCCCGCGAACAGTGTATCGACGATCTGGCCGAGCTTCTCCTCGCTCAGCCGCTCGTCCATGTAGGTCAGCACGTCGGCCATCGTGTAAGGCAGCACCATCTGGTTGATGAGGCTGAGCGCCCGGTCGATCGCCAGCCCTTCGAAGGCGCCTTCGGCCTGCGCCTGGGCGATCAGTTCGCACAAGTAGTGGTCGGCGAGATCGACATAGCTGCGCACCCGTTCGAAATGCGCCGCGCCCAGCTCGCAATAGGCCTTGAAGGCGGCCGGGTTCGCGCGGAACCGCTCGCGCTGCAGGCGAAAGCGGCGGGCGAAGAATTCGAACATCTTGCGGTTGGGCGGAAGATCGCTGGCGAGCACTTCCTCCATGATCGTCACGTGATCGCCGAACCAGCCGGCGACCACCGCGTCGAACAGTTCGTCGTCGTCGGCGAACATCGCCTCGATTCGCGGGCGAGGTACGCCGGCGTAGCCGGCAAGGGCGCTGCGACTGACCGCATCGCCGCGCTCCTCGATCATCCTCTCCGCAAAGCGCAGCATCCGCGCTTTCTCGCTGTCGAACTGATCGGCCGTTCCGCTCATCGCTCGCTCCCGCATTCCCAATCGCATGTAGTCTCGTCTACCGCGCAGTTGAAGGGTGCGGTTGAATCGTCGGCCGGTCCGGCCTGCTACATGCGGAACACGCCGAACGCGGGTCGCTCGGGTATCGGGGCCTCCAGCGCCGCGTCAAAGGCGAGGCCGAGCACGTCGCGTGTCTGGGCGGGGTCGATCACCCCGTCGTCCCATAGCCGTGCTGTCGCATAGTAGGGATTGCCCTCGTCTTCGTACTTCTGGCGGATCGGTGCCTTGAACGCTTCCGCATCCTCCGGAGTCCACTCGTCCGCGTTGCGATGAACTGTCGCGAGGACCGAGGCGGCCTGCTCGCCGCCCATCACCGAGATTCGCGCGTTGGGCCAGGTGAACAGGAAGCGGGGGCCGAACGCGCGGCCCGCCATGCCGTAGTTGCCCGCGCCGAAGCTGCCGCCGATGACCACGGTGATCTTGGGGACGGTGGCGGTGGCGACGGCGGTGACGAGCTTGGCGCCGTGCTTGGCGATGCCTTCGGCCTCGTACTTGCCGCCGACCATGAAGCCGGAAATGTTCTGCAGGAACAGCAGCGGGATGCGGCGCTGGCAGGCGAGCTCGATGAAATGCGCGCCCTTCAACGCGCTTTCGGAGAACAGCACGCCGTTGTTGGCGAGGATCGCCACCGGCATGCCCCAGATGTGCGCGAAGCCGCACACCAGGGTGGCGCCGTAATGGGCCTTGAACTCATGAAACTCGCTGCCGTCGACGATGCGGGCGATGACTTCATGGACATCATAGGGGGCGCGCACGTCGTCTGGGATGATGGCGTAGAGGTCTTCGGCGTCGAATTTCGGCTCGCGCGGATCGCGCAGGGTCACGTTGGCCGCAGCGCCGGTATTCGCGCCAAGGTGGCTGACGATGTCGCGCACGATCGAAAGGGCGTGCTCATCGTTCTCGGCGAGGTGATCGACGACCCCGGACTTCCTGGCGTGGAGGTCGCCGCCGCCGAGGTCCTCGGCCGAGATCTCCTCGCCCGTCGCGGCTTTCACCAATGGCGGGCCGGCGAGGAAGATCGTGCCCTGGTTGCGCACGATCACGGTCTCGTCGGACATGGCGGGCACATAAGCCCCGCCTGCGGTGCAAGAACCCATCACGCAGGCGATCTGCGGAATGCCAAGCGCGGACATCTGCGCCTGGTTGAAGAATATGCGCCCGAAATGCTCGCGGTCGGGAAAGACCTCGGCCTGATAGGGCAGGTTCGCGCCGCCGCTGTCGACGAGATAAACGCACGGGAGGCGGTTCTCCTGCGCGATCTCCTGCGCACGGAGGTGCTTCTTGACCGTCATCGGGTAATACGAGCCACCCTTCACGGTCGGATCGTTCGCGACGATCATCACCTGCCGGCCCGAGACGCGGCCGATGCCGCAGATCATCGAGGCGCCCGAGACATCGCCCTCGTACATGCCGTTGGCGGCAAGCTGGCCGATTTCGAGGAAGGGCGCGCCCGGATCGAGCAGCCGCTCGACCCGCTCACGCGGCAGCAGCTTGCCGCGCGAGACATGCCGTTCGCGGTGCTTCTCGGGCCCGCCGAGCGCGGCCTCGGCGACCTTCGAGCGCAGATCCTCGGCGAGTGCCCGGTTGTGCGCGAGCCGTGCCTTGGCCTCGGCGCTTTCGCGGTCGAGCTTGCTGGTGAGAACGGGCGCGGTCATCAGCGCTTCTTCACGAATTCGGCGCGCAGGACCAGGCCCTTGATGCCGGGGTACTTGCAGTCGATCTCCTGCGGGTGGCCCGTGAGCCGGATCGACTTGATCAACGTGCCCTGCTTGAGCGTCTGACCCGCGCCCTTGACGTCCAGATCCTTGATCAAGGTCACCTGGTCGCCATCGGCGAGGATGTTGCCGACGGCGTCACGCACCTCGATCGCGCTTTCGGCCGAGCGCTTGGCAGCGAGTTCGGAGACGGGCAGCCATTCCCCGCTCTCCTCGTCATAGACATAATCCTCGTCGCTCAACCCGCCGCTCCGATCAGCTCTCGCCCGATCAGCATACGGCGGATCTCGTTCGTCCCCGCGCCGATGTCGAGCAGTTTGGCGTCGCGCAGGTAGCGTTCGACCGGCCAATCCTTGGTGTAGCCCGCGCCGCCCAGCGCCTGAACCGCCTCGCCCGCCACGCGGAACGCGTTCTCGCTCGCCAGAAGGATCGCCCCCGCCGCATCGAAACGGGTCGTCTGGCCGGCATCGCAGCTCTTGGCGACGGCGTAGGTATAGGCGCGCGCCGATTGCAGCGCGACGTACATGTCGGCGACCTTGGCCTGCATTAGCTGGAAGGTGCCGATCGGCTTGCCGAACTGCTTGCGTTCGCGCAGGTAGGGGATGACCGTGTCGAGGCATGCCTGCATGATGCCGAGCTGTAGCCCGGCGAGCACCACGCGCTCATAGTCGAGACCGCTCATCAGCACGCCGACACCGCCGTGCAGCGGCCCCATGACGTTTTCCTCCGGCACTTCGCAGTCTTCGAACACGAGCTCGGCGGTAGGCGAGCCGCGCATGCCCATCTTGTCGATCTTCTGGCCGATCGAGAAGCCCGGCATGTCCTTTTCAATCAGGAACGCGGTGATGCCTCGGCTGCCGCCTTCGGGCGCGGTCTTGGCATAGACCACCAGCGTATCGGCATAGGTCGCGTTGGTGATCCAGAACTTCGTGCCGTTGAGCACGTAGCCGCCCTGCACCGCGTCGGCCTTGAGTTTCATCGACACGACGTCCGATCCGGCGCTTGCTTCGGACATTGCGAGACTGCCGACATGCTCGCCGCTGATCAGCTTGGGCAGGTATTTCGCCTTCTGCCCTTCGGTCCCCCAGCGGCGGATCTGGTTGACGCACAGGTTCGAATGCGCGCCGTAGGACAGGCCGACCGAGGCGCTCGCGCGGCTGATTTCCTCCACCGCGATGACATGCTCGAGATAGCCAAGTCCGAGGCCACCCCATTCGGGCTCGACCGTGATCCCGTGCAGGCCCAGCTCTCCCATCGCGGGCCACAACTCGCGCGGGAACCAGTCCTCCCGGTCGGCTCTTTCGGCAAGCGGGGCCACCTGTTCATCGGCAAAGCGCGCGGTCGCCTCGCGGATCATTTCGGCACTTTCGCCTAGCTGGAAATCGAAATCGGGGGTGGCGCGCAAAGGTTCTCTCCAGAGTTCGCGCGGCGCATAGCCGAGGCTGCGGGGAGCAGGCAAACGCTTCGATAACAGCGGTTTGCGCCGAGGTTAAGCTCTCGCAGCAAACCCTTGAAGATAAGATGTTTTTACTCTATGGTGAGTGCAGGATCGCACCTGATGAGCTCACGCCAAATTTCCCATGGGACTGCTGAGGTCCCCGATGCCGCCGTTGACGGCTCCGTTGACGCGCGCGCCGCCGGCATGGCCTCCTTGCAGTTCGACGGCCTGGGTGACGATGACGAACTGGCCCGGATCACCCGGTTCGCCGCAAAGCTGTGCGATACGCGCCTCGCCATGTTGACGATCATCGAGGATGGGGAACAGCGCATCATCGCCTGCAGCGGCTGCGATCGTGCCGAAGCGCCCAGTCTATCGCGCGCCTGCTCGGAAGCGATGCGCGAGGGACCGTTGGTCATTCCGGACCTGTCCGCTGACCCGCGTTTCGAAGATGGGGCCGGGCCGGATGAGCCGAGCGCCCGGTTCTATGCGGGCGTGCCGCTCGTCTCGAAGGAGCACGTCCCGGTGGGGACCCTGTCCGTTATCGATCCTTCCGCTCGCCCAGGCGGACTGGGGCCCGTCCAGCTGGAAGGCCTCGAGGTGCTCGCGGCCGCTGTCATGCTGCGGGTGGAGGCCCAGCGCACCAGCCGCGCCAGCAGTCTGCGGGCCAGCGAAAGCGCGCGCGCCATGCGCGAGATCGCCGACATGGTCCCCGGCATCGTCTGGTCCGCCGACGGTGATGGCAACTTCGATTACTTCAACAGCCGCTGGGGCCAGATCACCGGCCTAGCGCCCCCCGCCATGGTATCGGAGTGGCGCCCGATGGTGCATCCGGACGATGCCGACCGCACGTTCGACACGTGGACCAAGAGCTTTTCCGAAGGGCGCGCATTCGAGTGCGAATACCGGCTGAAGCAGGCGGACGGGAGCTGGCGCTGGACCCTCGCGCGGGCGCTGCCACTGCAGGATGCGGCTGGCAAAGTGGTGCGATGGCACGGAACGCTGACCGATATTCATGAAGGCCGCCGCCGGTCCGATGACCGGGACCTGCTGGCTCGCGAGTTGTCGCACCGCATCAAGAACATCTTCGCAGTGGTCTCGGGACTCATATCGCTGCGGGCCCGCCGTTCGCCGGAGAACCGGGAATTCGCCCAGGAACTGATCGACACCATCGGCGCGCTCGGCCGGGCGCACGATTTCGTCCGACCGGTGGAAGGGGTGAAGGGGGATAGCCTGCACGGCCTGCTGATCGAGTTGATGGCGCCCTACGCCGACGGGCACGACCGCGTCACTATCGTCGGTGACGATTGCGCCATCGGTCCCCGCGCGGCCACTCCGCTCGCGCTCACTTTTCACGAGCTCGCGACCAATTCCGCCAAGTATGGCGCAATGTCGGTTGACGATGGCTCGATCTCGATCGCACTCGACTGTCCCGAACATGCGGACCAGGCGTTCGTCGTATGGCGTGAGAACGGCGGGCCGGCGGGTGCCGACGCCGGTGAGGAAGGCTTCGGTTCGCGCCTGATCCGCAGTTCGATCGAGGGGCAGCTCGGCGGCCGTATCGAGCGCCGCTTCGCCGAGGAAGGCCTGGAAGTCCGCCTGTCGATCCCCCTTGTCGCGATCCGGCGCTAGCCCACTCGCCAGCCTCGGTCGCGGCCGCTAGGCTGGCGGACGATGCTCGAGTTCGCCCACGTCACGAAGTGCTTTGGCGACCTGCCAGCGGTGGATGACGTCTCGCTGAGCGTGGCGCGGGGCCAGTTCGTCGCCCTGGTGGGGCAGTCGGGCTCGGGCAAGTCCACCCTTCTCAAGATGGTCAACCGGCTGGTCGAGCCTACTATGGGCGAAGTGCTTGTTGGTGGCGCCGGCGTACACACGGAACCCGCGCCCGCGCTGCGGCGGCGGATCGGCTACGTTTTCCAGTCCGTCGGCCTGTTCCCCCACATGGACGTCGCTGCCAACATCGGCATCGGAGCACGCCTGGCCGGGACGCCGCTGACTGGCAAACGCATAGCGGAACTGCTCGATCTGGTCGGGCTGGAAAGGGAACACGCGCGGCGAATGCCCGACGAATTGTCGGGCGGGCAGCGCCAGCGGGTCGGGGTGGCGCGCGCGCTTGCCGCGCAGCCGGAATTGCTCCTGATGGACGAGCCGTTCGGCGCGCTCGATCCGGTTACCCGCGATGCCCTTGGGCGCAGAGTGCGGGAACTGCACGATCGGCTGGGCCTGACCACGGTGATGGTCACGCACGACATGACCGAGGCCCTGCTTCTCGCGGACCGGATCGTGGTGATGGCGGCGGGGCGGCTGGTGGCCGACGAGGCGCCGCGGGCATTGCTGGCGGGCGCGGGCGGCGAAATTGCCCAGGCCCTGGTCGCGGTCCCGCGGGCCCAGGCCGAAGCGCTGGCGGCGATCGGCACGTGAACGAGACGTTTTCGGGGCTGACGACGCTGGGCGACAAGTTCGCGGCCCACGTTGTCCTGTCGGCTGCGGCCCTGGCACTAGGAGTGGCGCTCGGGCTGCCGCTCGCGGTGTGGGCAACCCGCTCGCGAACGGTATCGCGCCTCGCGCTCGGCTTTGCCAGCCTTGTGCAGACGGTGCCTGCCTTGGCCTTGCTGGCGCTGTTCTTCCCCATTCTCCTGTCCTTGCGCGGCGTCTTCGGGGACGGGTTGCCGACGCTGGGATTCCTGCCCGCGTTGCTCGCGCTGGCCCTCTATGCGCTGCTGCCGATCTTGCGCAACGCGATCACCGCGCGAGCGGAAATGGATCCAGGAGTGCTCGAAGCGGCCGACGCGGTCGGCATGACGAAGTGGCAGAAGCTGCGGCTGGTCGAAGCGCCGCTCGCAGCCCCTTTCGTCATGGCCGGTATCCGCACGGCAGCGGTGTGGACCATCGGCGCGGCCACCTTGTCCACGACCGTCGGCCAGCCGGGCCTCGGCGACCCGATCTTTGCCGGCCTGCAGACGCAGAACTGGGCGCTCGTGCTCGCCGGGTGCATCGCCTCGGCCGGGCTGGCGCTGGCAGCGGACTTGCTACTTGGGCTGGTGGAGCGCGGATTGAAGCTGCGCCGGCCCGCGCTTGCCTGGTCCGGCCTGGCACTGGTCGCCACAGGGATTTTGACGGCAATGCTCGCGGGCCGGGCACAGCCGCGCGACACCGTCGTGATCGGCGCCAAGAACTTCTCCGAGCAGTACATCCTGGCCCGCCTGATCGGCGAGCGGCTGCAGGACCAGGGTTACTCGGTGAGCTACCGCCAGGGTCTCGGATCGGCAGTAATCCACCGCGCGCTGACCTCGGGTCAGATCGACGTCTATGTCGATTACTCGGGCACCGTCTGGGCCAACGAGATGAAGCGCGCGGAGCCAGTGAATCGCCGGGAGATGCTGCGGTCGATCTCGCAGTGGGAGCGGAAGTCGAGTGGCACGCTCCTGCTCGGTGCGCTTGGCTTCGAGAACGCTTACGCCTTCGCGATGAAGCAGCAACGCGCGCGGCAGCTCGGCATCGCCTCGCTCGGCGACCTTGCCGCGAAAGGGCGCGACCTTACGCTCGGCGCGGACCTCGAGTTTCTTCGCCGCCCGGAATGGCGCGCGGTGGACGCGGCCTATGGTCTTGGAGCGCTGCGCCAGAAAAGCTTTGCCCCGACTTTCATGTACGATGCGCTGGCGAGCGGGGAGGCGGACGTGATCAGCGCGTTCTCTTCCGATGGCCGCATCGCGGCCGACCGGCTGACCGTGCTGGAGGATCCCAAAGGTGCGCTCCCCGCTTACGATGCAATCCTGCTGGTTGCTCCGCGCAGGGCTGGCGACGAACGCTTCCTTGCGGCACTGGGGCCGCTGGTTGGCGCGATTCCGGTAGCCGCAATGCGAGAGGCGAATTTCATGGTCGACCGGGCCGAGGACAAGCGCTCGCCCGAAGCCGCTGCCCGGTGGCTGGCCGGGCGCCTTTCCCGCTAGTCGGCCCGGCGCCAGACCTGCGTCTGGCAGAACGGCCCGATGCAGCCCTTGACCTCTAGCCTGGAAGCATCGAGGCGGCGGATGATCGAGCGGTAGGATTTGCCAGCCTTGGGATCGTAGATCGTTCCCCGCCAGACCGCGCCATCCTCCCGGAACCCCGACAGGATCGGCAGCCCAAGCAGCTTGCGGCTGCGCAAGCTCGCGTCAGGGTTGTGGACGTCGCGCTGGTCGGCCCCCTGCGGAGGCACGACCAGGAAACGTGCCAGCCGTCCGCAAACCGTCGCGCCGCAGTCGCCGATCCGAACCACCCCGTCCTTTGTAGCCGTGATCCACGATCCGGCGACCGATTCAGCGGCGCTGAGCGGAGCGGCGAAGGCCACGGCGATGGTAAGGGCGATGCTGTGGGCAAGCGTGCGCATGGTCTCGTTCCTATCAGTTTTCCTCGAACCCGACACCTATCGGCCAACCTGGGGCAGCCAGGCCCATGACCTTGAACAGACTTCCCATGTGCTCGCTGGCCACGAGCCGGTCACGGGCCGCGTGAACCGCCGCCCGCTGATGCGGAGCGCGCGCGACCAGCGCCTCAGCCCGCGTCTCTATGCCCAGCGTGCGAAGCCAGTCGCCTTGAGTGACGGTGCCCATCCAGTGCGCTCCGTGCCCCTCCGCGACGCGGGCGAGGGTCCCGAAATCGACGTGCGCGGTCATGTCCGCCTCGCCCGGGGCGCTGAATGGATCGACTTTCCGGTGCTCGCGCACCGCCTGGAAGGTCGATCCGCCGCGCATGTCCGAATGGCCATAGTCGATTATCAGCGCCGCGCCGCCCTGGTTCGCGAGGCGTCCCGCGACCTCTCCAACAATTGCCGCTGCGGCAGGGGAGGTCTCGACTATCGCGCCCTGTCGTGCGGTGCGCCAGTCGGGAGGCACTGCCGCATCCATCGGGGCCGAGCCGGCGACATAGACGAACCTGTCTCCATCGAGGCCGACCATTCTTTCGCGCCAGCCTTCGGCCGCCCGCACCAGTTGGCGGATGGGCAAGGCGTCGAGAAACTCGTTGGCGACGACCAGCAGCGGGCCGCCATCGGGCAAAGTCGCCAGGTCGTCATGGTAACGCGCCTGCGGGATCGCCTCGGCCTGCATCTTCCGGAGCAGGGGAGAAGTCTCCACCAGGTGCACCTGCGGATCGAGGCCATAGCGCTGCATCGTGCGCAGCGCGTCCCTCGCAAGCGTCCCGCGCCCCGGACCAAGCTCGACGTAGTGGACTGGTGCGGCGCGGCCGGCCCGAAGCCACATGTCGGCGAGCCACAGGCCTATCAGCTCTCCGAACATCTGGCTGATCTCGGGCGCGGTCACGAAATCGCCCTCGCGGCCGAACGGATCGGCAGCCGCGTAGTATCGCGCATTCGATTCAGCCATGAACTGCGCCAGGCTGATCGGGCCGGTCTCGCGGATCAGCCGGCGGAAAACGTCCGCCAGCGGCATCGGTGTTCCGCTCATGCCGCCGCGGGCTGCGCCGCCTGCTGGCCCATCGGCGGACGCGCCAGGGCCCGCACGACGACCGCCAGGCCGATGATCATCAGCGGGATCGTGAGCCATTGACCCATCGAGAGGCCGGTCTGCCGGGCAAATTCGGCGAGCTGCGAATCGGGCTCGCGGAAGAATTCGACCGTGAAGCGGGCGAGCGCGATGCCGAAGGTGAAAACGCCCACCAGCAGGCCGGGCCGCCAGCGCGCGCGGGTTTTCCAGAACAGCAACAGCATGATGACGATCAGCAGCGCGCCTTCCAGGGCTGCCTCGTACAGCTGGCTGGGGTGGCGCGGCAGGCCGAGCGGATCGGTCGGGAAGATCATCGCCCACGGCACGTCGGTCGGGCGCCCCCACAGTTCTCCGTTGATGAAATTGGCCAAGCGGCCGAACATCATGCCGAACGGCACGTTGACCGCGATGTAGTCCGCCGTGCGCAGGAAGTTGATCCCCCCGCGCCAGCAAACCCAGGAAATCGCCGCGAGCACGCCAAGCACGCCGCCATGAAAGCTCATTCCGCCGTCCCACAGGCGCAGGAGATCCCAGCTGGGGAACTGGCCTGGGGTGAAGTGAGTGAACATGCTCGGCAGGCCGGTATCGCCGCCGGTGTAGAAGGCCGCGTAACCGAGCCGCCCACCGATGATGATGCCGAGCGTGCAGTAGAAGAACAGGTCGTCGGCATGGCGCTGCGCCATCGGGCTGCCGGGCGCCTTGACCATCTTCGACAGGTGCCAGTAGCCGAGAACGATGCCGGCGAGGTAGGCCAGCGAATAGAACCGCAGCTCGAAGAAGCCGAGATCGATCCCCTTGCGCAGCCCCAGGTCCTCGAACCGGATGGCTTGCGCCGAAGTCTGGGCCGCATCGGCTAGTAGTGACAGCAGCACGTTTGATCCTTACCCTTTGGTCAACCGATCCCCCGGTCGCCGGTCGGCGCGGCTCTTGCCATAGCCCGCCAGCGGATGAAAGCCGCGCGGGAGCCAAGAGAGAGGACCTGCAGCAGATGGCCACCGAGCTGGACAACGCACTCGACCGGATGATGGATACCCTGGTCGCGCCGGGAGGACCGTTCGAGACGGTGCCGTTCGAGCGGTTCGGCACTGAACTCAGGGCGTTCAAGAACGCTCCGCCCAGCCTCGCCCACTATTTCGCGCACTACTGCGCGCAGAACGGCGACAGCGAGTTCCTCATCGATGGCGAGACGCGGCTGAATTACGCGCAGACCTACACGGCGGCCAGGGCCGTCGCCGCCGGCCTGATCGAGCGACACGGAGTGAAGAAGGGCGACCGGGTGGGCATCGCCGCGCGCAATTCGGCGAACTGGATCATCGCTTACATGGGCGCGCTGATGGCAGGCGGCTGCGCGACGCTGCTCAACGGTTTCTGGACGGGCGAGGAACTCGCGTTCGGGGTCGAGCTGGCGGAATGCAAGCTGATCCTGGCCGACGCCCAGCGCGCCGCCCGGCTGGAAGGCACCAACCATCGTGCCCGGGTGATCGTGTTCGGCCACGGCGGCGATCCGGCCGAAGGATTGGCGGAAGTCTGGGGCGATGCCGCCGCGGCCACCTTGCCCGAAGTCGGCCCGGACGACGTGGCGACGATCCTCTACACGTCGGGCTCGACCGGCAGCTCGAAGGGCGCGTGGTGCGATCACCGCTCGGTCGTCCACGGCACGATGAGCTATATCGCCCAGAGCGCGATGGCGGCGTTGCTGATGGCCGAGCGCGGCGAGGAAGTCGGCGCGAGCCAGCCGGTCGCGCTGGTCGCGGTGCCGCTGTTCCACGTCACCGGGGAAGTGCCGCTCCTGCTCCAGAGCTTCGCGATCAACCGCAAGCTGGTGCTGATGCCCAAGTGGGACGCCGTCCACGCGATGCAGCTGATGCAGGACGAGGGCGTCACCTACTTCGTCGGCGTGCCGCTGATGAGCTACGAGATCGCGACGCATCCCGACCATGAAAAATACGACCTGTCGGCGTGCAAGAGCTTCGCCGGAGGTGGTGCTCCGCGTCCGGTCGAGCACGTGGAGAAGATCAAGAACGCATTCCCCGACAGCTTCCCGCTGTTGGGATACGGCCTCACCGAGACGAACGGGGTGGGCTGCGGCAACTTCAACGAGAACTATCTCGCCAAGCCGGGCAGCACCGGGCGCGCGAGCCGGCCTATCATGCAGATTGCCATCATCGACGATGACGGCAATTCGCTGCCGCAGGGTTCGACGGGTGAGGTTGCCTTCCGCTCGGTCGCCAACTTCAACGGCTACTGGAAGAACGACGAGGCAACCCGCGCCGCATTCACCGACGACGGCTGGTTCCGCACCGGCGACCTGGGGTACCTCGACGAGGACGCGTACCTGTTCATCGTCGACCGCAAGAAGGACATCATCATCCGCGGCGGAGAGAACATTTCGTGCATCGAGGTGGAGCAGGAAATCTATGCTCATCCCGATGTCGCGGAATGCTCGGTCTTCGGCTTGCCCGACGAGCGCATGGGCGAGGTCCCGGCGGCGGTCTATGTCACGAAGGACGGGCGCGAGCTCGAGCCGGAAGACCTCCAGGAGTTCCTTGCCGAGCGGCTGGCCAAGTTCAAGGTTCCCCAGCAGATGTGGCACGTGACCGACGCCCTGCCGCGGCTGGGCACCGAGAAGATCGACAAGCGCGCGCTGCGCACCCGCTATACTGAGCTGGCGCAGACGGCGGAGGCCGGGGCGGCTTGAACCAGCTGCGCATCCCCAACCAGCGCGCGGTGATCGACCGCCGCACGGTGGCGGGGAAGATAGCCGCACTCGCGGCGAACGGGCCGTCGGCTGCCCGCTCCGCCATCGTGGCCGAACTGAAAGCGGCGCTGGAGAACGGCCGCGCCGAACTCGACCGGCGGCTGATCGAGCGCCCTTCGGCCGGACACGAGATCACCGGCGGCCACGCGTTCCTGATCGACCAGCTGGTGCGCACGATCCACGACCACGTGGTTGCCGACGTCTATCCAGCGGGCAACCGCTCGACCGGCGAGCGCCTCGCGCTGATGGCGGTGGGCGGCTACGGCCGTTCGGAAATGGCGCCGCACTCGGACGTCGACATCGCCTTCATCCACCCGACCCGCCACGCGCCGTGGTGCGAGCAGGTGATCGAGGCGATCCTCTATTTCCTGTGGGACCTCGGCCTCAAGGTCGGTCACTCCAGCCGCTCGATGGACGAGATGATCCGGCTTGCCCGGGCAGACCTCACTATCCGCACCGCCCTGCTCGAGGGACGGTTCGTGTGGGGAGACCGCCCGCTCTACGACGAGGCGACGCGACGCTTTACCGACGAGGTGGTAAAAGGGACCGAAAAGCAATTCGTTTCCGAAAAGCTCGAGGAACGCAACGCGCGGCACAAGCGGATGGGGGACAGCCGCTACGTCGTCGAGCCCAACGTAAAGGATGGCAAGGGCGGCCTGCGCGACCTCCAGACGCTCTACTGGATCGGGAAATATATCTACAAGGTGCGCACCGCGTCCGAGCTCGTCGAGGTCGGGCTGTTCACCGCGGCCGAGTACCGCAGCTTCCGCCGCGCGGAGGCGTTCATGCTGGCGGTCCGCTGCCACCTCCACACGGTGACCGGAAGGGCGGAGGATCGCCTGACATTCGACTTGCAGCGCGCGGTCGCCGCGCGAATGAATTTCGCCGACCGGCCGGGAAAGAGCGCGGTTGAGCGGTTCATGCAGTTCTACTTCCTCCAGGCCAAGCGCGTCGGATCCCTGACCGGGGTATTCCTCGCGCACATCGACGAGCAGTTCGACCGCAGCCGCGCGCGGCGGGGCTTCCTCGCCAGCTTCACCCCGCGAGCGCGGAGCCTGAAGGGTTATCGGGTATTCGGGGGACGCATCGCCGCTCCGTCGGATGACTGGTTTCGCAAGGACCCGGTGCGCCTGATCGAGCTGTTCCAGCTTGCCGAAGCGAACGAGCTCGAAATCCACCCGGAGACGATGCGCCAGGCGGCCCGCGATGCTGGCCTGCTCAAAGGGGAAGTCCGCGAGGATCCCCGCGCAAATGCCATTTTCCTTGAGGTCCTCGCCGGTCGCAACGACCCTGAGGGCGTGCTGCGCTGGATGAACGAAGCCGGCGTGTTCGGCCGCTTCGTGCCAGATTTCGCGCGGGTCAACGCGCAGATGCAGTTCGACATGTACCACCACTACACGGTGGACGAGCACACCATCCGCGCGATCGGGCTCCTCAACAAGATCGAGAAGGGGGAGCTTGCCGGCGATCATCCGCGCTCGACCCGGTTGATCCACGAGGTCGCGAGCCGCCGCGCGGCCTATGTCGCAGCGTTGTTGCACGATATCGCCAAGGGGCGCGGAGGCGATCACTCCGTGCTCGGCGGCGAAGTGGCCGAACAGCTCTGCCCGCGCTTCGGGCTCGACGAGGGCGAGACCGCGCTCGTCGCCTGGCTTGTGCGCCAGCACCTCCTGATGAGCCGCACCGCCTTCAAGCGCGACCTGACCGATCCAAAGACCATCGAGGATTTCGTCGCGCAGGTTCAAGGGCTCGAGCGGCTGCGCCATCTCATGTTGCTGACCGCGGTGGATATCCGGGCGGTGGGCCCGGGAACCTGGAATTCGTGGAAAGGGCAGCTGCTCGGCGAACTCTACGATGCGGCGGAGGAGCGCCTGCGGCTCGGCCACATGAGGCAGGGCCGCGGCCAGCGCGTCGCGGCCAAGAAGGCGGCGGTCGCCGCGAGGCTTGGCGAGAGGGCGGGCTTGCTGGACCGGTTCGCCGAACGCTTCGACGATGCCTACTGGATCGCCGAGCCGGAAGACATCGTCGCGCTCAACCTGCTGCAGTACGCCGCGAGCGAGGAGGACGACGAACACCTGTCGGTCCATTGCGAGGTCTACCCCGCGCGCGGCGCCACCCTGGTGACGGTAATCGCCGCCGACCACCCGGGCCTGTTCTATCGGATCGCCGGCGGCATTCACCTGGCCGGCGCCAACATCATCGACGCGCGCATCCACACCACGCGCACGGGCTGGGCGGTGGACAATTTCCTAGTGCAGGATCCGCACGGGGCGCCCTTCAGCGAGCCCGCCCAGATAAAGCGGATCGAACAATCGATCGGCGATGCGCTCGCCAATCGCCGCGCGCTGGTGCCGGAGCTTGCACGCCGCCCCCTTCCGCACAGCCGCGCGCGCGCCTTCGAGGTGCGCCCGGTGGTGTCGTTCGACAACCAGGCCTCTGGTCGCTTCACGGTGATCGAGGTGAACGCGCGCGACCGGGCCGCGCTCCTGAACCGCCTAGCCCGCGCGCTGTTCGAAAGCCGGCTGGTGGTGTTCAGCGCGCACATCACCAACTACGGCGAACGCGCGGCGGACACGTTCTACGTAACGGACCTGACAGGGGGCAAGGTCACCTCCCCCACCCGCCTCAAGACCATCGAGGCGGCGCTGCTGGATGCGGCGAGCGATGAACGGCAGGCCGAACTGGAGAGCGCCTGACGCTCGTACGAACACGTGCGCCGCTCATCGCCATGTGCGCATCGATCATACGGACCGGGCCAGCATTTCCTCAAGCTGGTCGAGCTGGGTGGGCAGCCCGGCGGCCGCCCCCGTGATCGCCTCGTCCAGAGCCTCCTTCGATGGATAGAGCTCATGAAAAGTAAGCAAGGTTTTGCCGCCGTGGTCCTCGAGGACGACGGTCGTCACCGCGCCATCCTCTTCTTCCTCGTTGGTCCAGACGATGCGTTCACCGGGGACCACCTCCAGATACTTTCCATGAAAGGTCATGGTGTTCCCTCCCGCGGCGAAGTCGAGCCGGTAAGTGCCTCCGGTGCGGACGTCCATTTGGCAATTCTGAAGGACCATTCCAGCGCCCTTGGGCACCCACCATCGCCGGAACAAATCGGGATCCGCCCAGGCTTTGAAAACCGTTGCCGGAGGCGCATCGAACAGGCGCGTCACCTCAAGCTCCCGGTCCGACTTTCTGTTCACCGTGGTGCGGCTGCGCTGCCCGGTGTCACTGCTCGCCTGCTGGTCCATCGTCTTTCTCCTGCTGCATCTCGAAAATCAGCCTGTCGAGCGCGTCGAAGCGCGCTTCGAACAGCTTGCGGTATGCCTCGATCCACTCGGCTTCGGCCTTGAGCTCCCTGCGGCCGAGACTGCAGGTCCGGACACGCCCCACTTTCCGTGTTTCGACGAGGCCCGCCTTTTCAAGCACAGAAATGTGCTTCTTCATGCCGGTCAGGGTCATCTCGAACCTGTGGGCGAGCGAAGTGATCGACGCATCGGCCCGGCCGAGCTGCTGGAGCAGACTACGGCGCGTGGCGTCAGCCAGGGCCGCGAACGCCAGATCGCCAGAGGAAAGGTTATACTGAACCATTTAGTTCAGTATAACCCGCAAACGAACTGCGGCAAGGGCTGAGTGGCCCTGGCGACTGCGGCGCTTGCCGGATTTAGGGACGTTCTCCGAACAGGGCGCTGCCGACCCGAACTTGGGTCGCGCCCAGCATGATCGCGGTCTCGTAGTCGCCGCTCATGCCCATGCTGCGCCCCTCTAGGCCGTTGTCGCGGGCGAGCTTGTCGAGGAAGGCGAAAAACGGCGCGGGCTCGATCCCCGCCGGGGGCACGCACATCAGGCCGATCACCGGGATGTCGGCTTCGCGAGCCTGCGCGAGCAGCTCGGGCAGCTGCTTGACCGCGCACCCGCCCTTTTGCGGCTCCTCGCCGACATCGACCTGGACGAAGCACGGCACCTGTCGCCCGACCTTGTCGAACGCCTTCGCGAGCGCGGATACCAGGCTCGGGCGGTCGAGCGAGTGGATGCAGTCGAACAGGCGCACGGCCTCCTCCGCCTTGTTCGACTGGAGCTGTCCGACGAGATGCAGCGCAACGTCCGGATAGCGCTCACGCAGGGACGGCCACTTCGCCTGTGCTTCCTGCACGCGGTTCTCGCCGAACACCCGCTGGCCCGCATCGAGCAGCGGGAGGATCGCATCCTCGCCGCGGGTCTTGCTGACCGCGACCAGCGACACCTCGGCAGGATCGCGCCGCGCGATCCTGCAGGCGTGCTCAACGCGGCGGTGGACTTCCTCCAGGGGCAAGGCTGCATTCATGGCGGGCGTGCGCTATAGCGACAGTATGGGAACGCGCCAGTCATTGCCGAACCTGTGGCTCCTCTCCGACGCCCGCAACGACGAATTGCTGCCCCGCGCCTTGCGCGCCCTGCCGCCCGGGTCGGCGTTCGTTTTCCGCCACTACCACCTCGATCCCCGCAGCAGGCGGGCGCGCTATGACGAACTGTTGCCGCTGGTGCGCGACGGCGGTCATCTCCTGATCCTGTCGGGCAGCGACGACCAGGCGCGGGCATGGGGAGCGGATGGCTCCTACGGCCCGCCCGAAGCGGTGGGCGACGCGCCCGAGCTGCTGCGTATCGTGACCGTCCATGACGCGAACGAGATCGCCCATGCCAATGCGGCGGGCGCCGATGCGGCAATGATCTCCCCGGTGTTCGCCACCCGCACTCATCCCGACATCCCCCCACTCGGGCCGGAGAAGTTCCATGCCCTCGCGGCCTTGGCCGAAATGCCGGTCATCGCGCTGGGCGGCATGACCTTTGAGCGGGCGAAGGAGCTCGGCTGGTCGCGCTGGGCGGCGATCGACGGTCTGGCGCTCAAACAGCACTCTTAGGGATTTCTTGACGCCGGAGTCCCGCGCCTGCGATAATGGCGCTTCGACGGCTAGGGGAAGCAGGCATGGCGACACGCGCGATCGGCGCCGCAGCGAAACGGCCGCCAGCCGACTGGCGCGCGACGTTCCGGCGCAGCCTGCGCCGCGCCCTGCAGATCGCCGGGGCCGCATTGCTGTTCGCGGCGCTGGTGTTCCTCGCCCTTGCGCTTGCCAGCTATACCCAGACCGATCCCAGCGCTTCCACCGCAGCCGCCGGGGACGACGTGCGCAACTGGATGGGCGCGAGCGGGGCATGGGTGGCCGAGCGGGTGTTGTTCCTGTTCGGCGCTACCGGCGTGCTCCTGCTGCCTTTGCTTTATGTCTTCACGCGCAAGCTGTGGCGCGATGTCGAGGAGGAGGATCGCGACGCCGATACCCGCTGGTGGCGTCCGACCGCGCTGCTCCTGCTGTCCATGATGCTCATCGGCACGGTCCTGGCGCTGGCGTTCGACCGGCCCGGCGGCTCGCTGCCCGCATCGCTCGGGGGCATCAGCGGCCTGCTTGGGGCCAAGATGGTCACTGCGCTCGCGGGAAGACTGGGTGACGGGCTCGCCGGGTGGGCGATCCTTGCGATTGCACTCGCAGCGCTCGCTGGAGGTGTCGCAGGCGTGACGCGGGTCTTCGCGCTCGACTGGGCCCAGCTCCTGACCCTGCCCGCTTTCCTGAAACGGGCTCGAACGCTGCCTGAGGTGGACATTCCGTTCCTGCCCCGCCAGCGCGAGCGCAAGCGCGAGGCCGCGCCGGAGGAGGCGCCCCAGTTTACCGAAAGGCGCGCGCCGGAAATCTCGGACCCGTCCGCTCCGCCGAAGCCGGTCAGGCCGGCAGCCAAGGCCGCCCAGAAGGACCTGTTCGCAAGTTATCAGCTTCCGAGCCTCGACCTGCTGTCCAATCCTCCTCCGCAGGCCGCGCCCAAGCTCGACAAGATCGCGCTCGAGCGCAACGCCCGACTGCTCGAGACCGTGCTCGACGATTTCAACGTGAAGGGCGAGATCACCGCGGTGCGGACCGGACCCGTGGTGACGATGTACGAACTGGAGCCTGCGCCGGGCATCAAGGCCAGCCGCGTCATCGGCCTGGCCGAGGACATCGCCCGCAACATGAGCGCGATCAGCGCACGCGTTTCGTCCATTCCGGGCAAGACCGTCATGGGCATCGAATTGCCCAATGCGGACCGGCAGACCGTCGCGCTCAAGGAACTTGCCGCATGCGACGCGTTCGTTAACGCAAAAGGCGCGCTGCCGATCATCCTGGGCAAGGATATCGCGGGCGAGCCGATCGTGGCCGACCTTGCCGCGATGCCGCACCTGCTGGTGGCGGGCACGACCGGCTCGGGCAAGTCGGTCGGGCTCAACTGCATCCTGTTGAGCCTGCTTTACCGTTTCACTCCCGATGACTGCCGCCTGATCCTGATCGATCCCAAGGTTCTCGAGCTCAAGAGCTACGACGACATTCCGCACCTGCTCTCGCCCGTGGTGACCGAGCCGGCCAAGGCGGTGCGCGCGCTCAAGTGGGCGGTCGAGGAGATGGAGCGCCGCTATCGCCAGATGAGCTCGATCGGCGCGCGCAATATCGCCGGATTCAACGAACGGGTGCGCAACGCTATCGCCAAGGGCAAGCCGCTGGGGCGCCGGGTGCAGACCGGCTTCGATCCCGACACGGGCGAGGAACTGTTCGAGGAAGAGCAACTCGAGTACGCACCCCTGCCCCAGATCGTGCTCATCGTCGACGAGCTGGCAGACCTCATGGTGACGGTCGGCAAGGAAGTCGAAGTGCTTATCCAGCGCCTCAGCCAGAAGAGCCGCGCGGCCGGCATCCACCTGATCATGGCGACGCAGCGCCCGTCGGTCGACGTCATCACCGGTGTGATCAAGGCTAACCTGCCTACCCGCATCAGCTTCAACGTCACCAGCCGCATCGACAGCCGCACGATCCTTGGCGAGCAGGGCGCCGAGCAGCTGCTGGGCAAGGGCGACATGCTCTACAAGCCCAACACCGGTTCCCTGGTGCGCGTCCACGGTCCTTTCGTATCGGACGAGGAAGTGGAAGCGGTCGCCACCCACTGGCGCGGGCAGGGCAAGCCCGACTACGTCGATGCGGTTACCGAAGAGCCGGAGGAATCCTTCGGGTTCGGATTCGACGACGAGCTCACTGCCTCCGACAATCCCGAGGAGCGGAAATACCGCCAGGCCTGCCAGATCGTGTTCGAGCATCAGAAGGCTTCGGGTTCGTGGCTCCAGCGCCAGATGGGCGTGGGCTACAACACGGCCGCGAAGTGGATCGAACGAATGGAGGAGGACGGCCTCGTCGGTCCTGCCAACCATGTCGGTCGGCGCGATATCTACCGCGACAAGGACGGCAATCCGCTCTGATCGGCACGGCGGCTGAATTGTAGCGGCCACGCAACACTTGTGCGAAATTGTGCGCGGCGGCGCACAATCCTGCTGCCTCGAGCGCCCTCCCTGTTACGTCAATACGACACAGGGAGATTTCTATGATCGATTACCGCTTTGCTCTGCTCAGTTCCGTCGCCGTTCTTGCCGCCGCGAGCGCGCAGCCCGTGCTGGCGCAGGACGTGCCGGGCGAAAGCACTGCTTCGGAACAGGGTGAGGCGACTCCGCAGGCGCAGATCATCGTCACGGGCACCCGCCGGACCGACCGTACCGTTGCAGAAAGCCCGGTCCCAATAGACGTCATCGGCGGCGACCAGATGACCGAGAACGGCTACACCGATACCAACCGCATTCTCAACCAGTTGGTCCCCAGCTTCAACTTCCCGCAGCCGTCGATCACCGATGGCACCGATGCGGTGCGGCCTGCAACGCTGCGCGGCCTGGCGCCCGACCAGACTCTGGTCCTGGTGAATGGCAAGCGGCGGCATACCTCGGCGCTGCTCAACCTGAACGGGTCGGTTGGTCGCGGCTCGGCCGCCGTCGACCTCAACACCATTCCACCCATCGCCATCGAGCGCATCGAAGTCCTGCGCGACGGCGCGTCATCGCAGTACGGCTCCGATGCCATTGCCGGGGTGATCAACATCCAGCTTCGCAAGCGCGAGGGCAACAAGGCGCAGGTGACGTACGGCAAGTACATCACCACGATGGACGACGTGCTGCAGCAGGGTGGCCCGGTGATCGGCCCGAACGGACAGCCGGTGCTCGATGCCAATGCCGGCGCGGGCGACGTCTACCAGCTCACCGACAACGGCCAGGAGCGCAAGCGGCGCGATGGCGGGACATTGACCCTGGCGACCAGCCTGGGCTTGCCGGTCGGGCCGGGCGGCTACCTGAACTTCGCGCTCCAGTACCAGGATCGCAATCCCACCAACCGCTCCGCCGCCGACCCCCGCCGGCAGTATCCGTTCGTGGGCGGCCTGGTCGATCCGCGTGAGCTGACCATCGATCGCTACACGCACCGTTACGGCGATGCGAAAACGACCGACTTCACCGCCTTCCTGAATGCCGGATACGAGCTTTCGCCTTCGGCGGAGTTATACACTTTTGCCAGCTACAACGTGCGCGATTCCGACGCGGCCGGTTTCTATCGCCGTGCCAACGATGCCCGAAATCGCGACTTCTCGGCTTCGACCACGACTTTCGTTCCCTATTACGCGGACGGTTTCCTGCCGATCATTACCGGCGACATCGAGGATATCGCCGCCGCCGCCGGGGTGCGCGGGCAGTTCGGTGACGAGTGGAATTACGATCTCAGCGTCGTCTACGGCACCAACCGTTTTGGCTTCGGGGTCGAGAACAGCTTCAACGTCAGCTTCGGCCAGCAGAGCCAGCGCAAGTTCGATGCCGGTTCGCTCCGCTTCGGCCAGACGACCGCCAACCTCGATATCCAGAAGACGTTCGACCTCGGCATCGGCAACGGCGTGTCGGTCGCCTTCGGTACCGAATACCGCAACGAGAACTTCCGCATCGTGGCGGGTGACTTCCAGAGCTATGCCGGCGGTCCCTTCATCGCCAATGGCGCTCCCGCCGGCGCGCAGGTCTTCCCGGGCTTCAGGCCCGCCAACGAAGTCGACGAGAGCCGCAATTCGAAGGCCGCCTACCTCGAGCTCGAGACCGACCTGACCGATGCGCTGACCATACAGCTTGCAGGACGCTACGAGGACTTCTCGGACTTCGGCGACACCGTCAACGGCAAGGCGGCCGCCCGGTTCGAGCCGATCGACGGGATTGCCCTGCGCGGCTCGATCTCGACCGGCTTCCGCGCTCCGTCGCTGCAGCAGCAGTATTATGCCACCACGTCGACCAACAACGTCAACGGCACGCTGATCGAAATCCTCACCGTGCCGGTCAACAGCCCGGTGGCGGTCGCGCTGGGGTCGCAGCCGCTGCAGCCCGAAAAGTCGACCAACTGGTCGGCGGGCGCCACGTTCTCGATGATTCCCGGCCTCAACATCACCGCCGACTACTACAATATCGATATCAAGGACCGGATCGTCGTGACCGAGATCCTGCAGGGTCCCGCCGTGTTGGCACTGCTGCAGCAGAACGGTTTCAACAACGTCAGCTCGGCGCGCTTCTTCGTGAACGGGATCGATACCCGCACCCGCGGCTACGAGATCGTCGGCACTTACCGGGTGCCAGAAATGGGGCTCGGCAACATTTCGCTCACCGCCGGCTTCAGCCACAACAAGACCAAGATCACCGACGCGGCGGTCCTGCCGACGCTGCCGGGCCTGACCCTCTTCGGACGGCAGGAGTCGCTTCGCCTGATCCGGGGCCAGCCGCGCACCAAGCTCAATTTCGGGCTCGACTGGGATTCGGGCATCTTCGGCTTCACCGCGCGCACCAACCGCTTTGGCGAGGTCCTGATCCCGGGCGCGGACGAGGCGCGCGACCAGACGCTCGGCAAGCAGTGGGTCACCGATCTGGAACTGCGGGCCAAGGTCATGGAGCGGCTCGAGTTCGCGGTCGGCGCGAACAACGTGTTCGACAGCTATCCCGATCGGGTGCGTTACGGCCTCGTCGACGGGCAGAACTACGGCCAGAACGGGTACTTCATTCCCTTCAGCCAGTTCTCTCCGTCCGGCTTCAACGGCCGATTCGTTTATGGGCGGGTAAGCCTGGACTTCTGATCCCAACCTGAAGCGAACAAGAAACCCCGCCGGTGCGCGCGCCGGCGGGGTTTTTCGTTTGGGCAGGGCCCGCGCAGGCGGACGATCAGAAATCGAGTTGAGCGCGCATCCCCAGCGCATCGACCGAATAGTCGCGGTCGCCGCCCGCCGCAGGAAGCGCGGCGTCGCTGTAGACCATGTGGCCATAGTTGAGCAGGAAACGGGTGTAGTCAGTCGGGGTCCACACCAGCCCCAGCTCGTAGCCGTTCTGGCGGCCGCCGACGATCCCGGCATCGATCAGGTCGAGATAGTCATAGCGCAGGTTGACCTGCAACGCGCCGAAGCCGCCCTTGCCGAGCGGGCTATTCGGCTTCACCCGGTCGAACGCGCCCCCCTTGTACCCCCGCGTGTCGCCGGGGGTGAGGAACATGCCTGCCTCCACGTAGCCCCCGAAGAAGGTCGGGTCCACCAGCGCGCCGGGACGGTTGACCTGCTGCCAGTGTCCCTCCGCCGCGCCGTGGAAGGGCCCGCGGATGTAGGCGGCCTCCAGGCCGTATCCCAGTTCGCTCACCGCGCCGATATTGCCGGTGTCGATGAAACGCACGTCAGAGGTGTGGATGAACGGCCGCACGCGATAGCGCACGCTGGCAGCGGAATCGTTGAGATCGTGGTAGTGCGCAGATGCCCCGAGGTGGAGCTGCCCCGCGCCCAGCTTCGGGGCGAACACCGCCCGCCCATCGACGGACATCGAGTTGTTCTCGTCGTTGTTGAGGTCGGCGACGTTGTCGGTGAACACCCCGCCCTGCAGCAGGACGTCGCCCTTCGAATAGGCGGCGCTGGCGCCCAGACGGCGCTCGAACCCGAACGCGGTGTTCATTGCGGCACGCTCGGTGAAGCTGGGAAACAGGTCGCTGGTCATCTCCTCCAGCCCCCAGAACGGTTTGTGCTGGCCCACCGTGAGGCCGACCTCCTTGGAGGCCTGGTAAGTCAGGAACAGGTCGGTGACTTCCACCGAACTCCCCGCCACGTCGATCTCGGCGCGGTAGCCGAAGCCGCCCGGAATCTTGCCGTCGAAGCCGATATAGGCGCGGCGCAGCTCGCTGCCGAAGCCCAGGCTGGCGTCGTTTATCCCGCGGGGGCTGCTGACCGTCCCCGCGTCGAACTGCATGCGTCCGCGCGGCTTGAAGCTCCAGCCGCTCTCGGAGCTCCACTCGGGCGCCCCCTTCCAGGCGACCTGGGCCGCAGGCGGGGCCGCTGCCGCCGCGGTGGCGCTCGCGGCCGAGGCAGTGGCGGCATTCGCGGCGACCGTCGCTTCCTGGGCCTGGGCCCTCGCTGCGGCGAGCTGTGTTTCCAGCGTGTCGATCCGGCTGCTCATCGCCGCCATCTGCGCGCGCATCGCCGCGAGTTCCTGCGCCACCGACGCATCCTGCGCGCTTACCGGAACGGTCCAGCCGATCGCCATCGCGAGCGCGGCGGCGGAAAGCGAAAGTCGGGTGGTGGTCACGGTCCTTTTTCCCCATCGAGGTTGTGCAATTGCGACGTATCTATAGCTGCTGTGTGACAGGCTTGTGACGACATGGATCAACGGCCGCACCATCGAAGCTTGCCGCCAAATGGTTGCAACTGTAACGGCGCGCTCGAAGGAGATCGGCGATGCGCATCGGCTGCCCCAGGGAAATCAAGAACCACGAGTACCGCGTCGGCCTGACGCCCGAAAGCGTGCGCGAACTGGTCACCCACGGCCACGAGGTATGGGTGGAAAGCGGCGCCGGCCTCGGCATCGGCGCAGACGACAGCCAGTACCGCCAGGCGGGCGCGGTTATCAAGGACGGGCCCGAACCGATCTTCGCCGAGTGCGAAATGATCGTGAAGGTCAAGGAACCGCAGGCGGTCGAGCGCGCGCGCCTGCGGGAAGGCCAGGTCCTTTACACCTACCTGCATCTCGCCCCCGATCCGGAGCAGACCGCCGACCTGGTGAAGTCCGGTGTTACCGCGATCGCGTACGAGACGGTGACCGGCCCGGGCAATTCGCTCCCGCTGCTCAAGCCGATGAGTCAGGTCGCCGGACGCATGAGCATCCAGGCCGGTGCTACCGCGCTTGAAAAGGCGCACGGCGGGCGCGGGGTGCTGCTGGGCGGTGTGCCCGGCGTGCTCCCAGGCCGGGTCATGGTTATCGGCGGCGGCGTAGTCGGTTTCAATGCGGCGCAGATGGCAGTCGGCCTCGGCGCCGACGTGACGATTCTCGACCGCGATCCCGAAGTCCTCGAACGTCTCGGCACCCATTTCGAGAGCCGCGCCAAGACTCGCTTCTCCAACCGCGCCAACATCGAACAGATGCTGTGCGAGGCCGAACTCGTGATCGGTGCGGTGCTGATCCCGGGCGCGGCGGCGCCCAAGCTGGTCACGCGTGACATGCTCAAGTGCATGAAGCCGGGCGCGGTGCTGGTTGACGTAGCGATCGACCAGGGCGGCTGCTTCGAAACCAGCCACCCAACGACCCACGCCGATCCGACTTACGTGGTCGACGGCATCGTCCATTATTGCGTCGCCAACATGCCCGGCGCGGTGGCTCGGACCAGCACGTATGCGCTCAACAACGTGACCCTGCCGCATGCGCTGCGCATCGCCGACCTCGGCTGGCGCGATGCCCTGCGCGAAAATCCGCATCTCGCGGAGGGGCTGAACGTCCACGCCGGGCGGGTCACCTACCGGGCGGTCGCGGACGAACTTGGCTACCCTTACGCGACGGTGGCCGAGGTGCTCGCCGGATCCTGAACCGTCAGTCGGGTTTCCACCCGATCTCGGCGAACTTTGCCGAGCGGGGAACGTCGGTGACCGCCTCGTTGATGGTCACCGTTTCCCCAGGGGCGAGCGTGGGCTTGGGTGGGGCGATTTCCCAGCTGTAGACGATCCGGTCACGCGCATCGCGCAGGACGATCAGGACCGACGGGATCGCGTGCGTCTCGCGGCCCACGTTCTTGATCGTCCCGCTTGCGCCGAAGAACTCCGTCCCGTTGGGCAGCGTGCGCCGTTCCTGCTGGTCCTTGGGGAAATCCAGCACGAGATCAGGTTGCCCCAGCGCGAAAGTCGGCCGGCTGACCGGCACCCAGTCGGGCAGACCCCAGTAGCTGACCGCGCCTACGGTGCCGAGCGCCAGCACCGCGAACGATACAGCCGCGGCAGTCCATACTCGAGCCATGTTGCGCCGCGGGCGAAAAGGCGGCGCGTAGTCGAACTGGGAGACTTCCTCGCCGTAATCGGCCTCTTCGGGCTCAGGTGCCGGAGCGGTTTCGACCATCACGGGGGCGGAGGAAACGGTTTCTTCGCGCACCGGGTCGGGGGCGCGCGGGGGCTCGGCCGCGCTCTCCGGCTCGCCCGGTCCGGTTCTGCGCTGCACGGCAGGGGCCGGAGCCCTAGCGGGCCTCGCTTGGGGCGGCGGAGGCTGGTGCGCCGTGCCAGGCGCTGCGGGGGCAGCCGGCTGTGCCGGTGCAGGTTCGACCGGCGGCCGTCGCTGCGGCTGGCTGGCTTGTGGCGCGTCCGCGGTTTCCAGCGGCGGCCCTTCCTGGAACCAGCTGTGGCGGCATTTGGCGCAACGCACCGTCCGCCCCTCCGCGCCAACGGCGCTGTCCGGCACGACATAGCGGGTCGCACACGCGGGGCAGGATATTATCATCGTTAATGAATCTGGCCCAACCAAAGGTTGCGCACAAGAGTCGCAACCGGTCCGCGATGCCGCAGACGGCTTTTTTCCACATGGAAGCCTCGCTATAGACCCCCTGCTGATGCTGTTCTTGCGCTTTTCCTGCTGCCGACCGGGCGAAACGCGATGAACGCTGACAGCGCGGAAGTCGTCACGTTCGACAATGTCGGGCTGCGTTACGGCACCGACCGCGAAATCCTGAGCGACATTTCCTTCACCTTGCACCCCGGGGGCTTCTATTTTCTCACCGGCGCGAGCGGGGCGGGGAAGACCTCGATGCTCAAGCTGCTCTATCTGGCGCAGCGCCCCTCGCGCGGGGCTATCCGGATGTTCGGGACCGACGTCATCACTTTGCCGCGCGACAGGCTCCCGCCTTTCCGGCGCCGGCTGGGGGTCGTGTTCCAGGACTTCCGCCTCGTCCCCCACCTGTCCGCCTACGACAACGTCGCCCTCCCGCTGCGGGTGTCGGGCGTGCGGGAGAGCGAGCTGCGCAAACCGGTCGCCGACATGCTCGAATGGGTGGGGCTTTCCCACCGGGCGGAGGCGCGGCCGGCGACGTTGTCTGGCGGCGAGCAGCAGCGCGTCGCCATCGCGCGGGCGGTGATTGGCCGGCCGGACATGCTGGTGGCGGACGAGCCGACCGGCAACGTCGATCCCGACATGGCGCTGAAACTGTTGCGGCTGTTCGAGGCGCTCAACCGGCTGGGCACGACCGTCGTCGTGGCCACTCACGACGTTCACCTGCTCCGCAAGGTGCCCGATTCACTTATCATGCGGATCGACAAGGGACGCCTGAGCGATCCCACGGGTGCGTTGCGGTTTCCGCCCCGACGCGACCAACGGGCGCAGGTGGAGTTATGAAGCGGCCGCCGGTCCTGGCCCGCGCCGTAGGGCGCAGCCTTGCGCCCTTCGCCGGCGACAGGGCAGCCGCGCTGGTGCCGCACGCGCGCCTGGCCGGGCCCATGCCGTGGGTCATTGCGATCATGGTCGCGCTTACTGTCATCGCGGGGGCGGGCGGGCTGGCGTTGAGCAACCTGGCGGGAACCGCGCGCAGCGAATTGTCCGGTGCCGCGACCGTACAGATCGTCGAGCCACTGGTGAGCGAGCGCGACCGGCAGACCCGCGCCGCTGAGCGCGTGCTGTCAGGTCTTCCGGACGTAGCCGGCCTGCGGGTCGTGCCCAAGGAGGAACTCGACGCCTTGCTCGACCCGTGGCTCGGTGGTGGCGAGGAGCAGGCGGTGCCGGTTCCTGCCCTGATCGACATCGAGCTGCGCGGCCCGGCGACCTCGGCACGGCTGGCTGCGCTTCGGCGCGCCGTTGCGCCCGTCGCCCCGGCGGCGCGGATCGATGCGCAATCTACATGGCTCGGCCCGGTGTTCGCGGCGATCGCCTCGCTCCAGTGGCTGGCAGTCGCGCTGGTGGTGCTGCTGGCGCTGACCAGCGCAGCCGCCGTGTGGCTGGCAGCGCGCAGCGCGTTGGGGACAAATCGCGATACCATCGAGATCGTCCATCTCCTCGGGGGAAGCGACGCGCAGATCGCGCGCATTTTCCAGCGCTCGGTGGGATTCGATGCGACGGCTGGCGGCCTGGTCGGTCTTGCCCTCGGGGCGGCGGCGGTGCTGGTGCTGGGCCGGCAGTTCGCGGCATTGGGATCGGGCATGATCGCGGGCGGCGGGCTTGCTCCAACCGACTGGCTGCTGATCGCGGCCATTCCCCTTGCCGGAGTGGTGATTGCCATCGTGACGGCCCGCTTGACCGTGCTCGGAACGTTGAGGAGGATGTTGTGATTGCGCGGTTGGCCGGGGCCGTCGCCCTGCTCTACGCCCTCGGTTTCCTGTGGTTTGCCGCCGCTCTGCCGCTACCGGCGGGGGGGCAGCCGACCGACGTCATCGTCGTGCTGACAGGGGGAGCCGGGCGGATCGACCGCGGGCTTGCCCTGCTCGCCAAGGGCAAGGCGCGCGCCCTGTTGGTCACCGGGGTCGATCCGGAGGTCAAGCCGCGCGAGTTCGCCGCCGAGTACCGGGTGCCGGGCAAGACGATGGACTGCTGCGTGACGCTCGGGTTCGCCGCGGTGGATACGCGCGGCAACGCCGCGGAGACGGCCAGCTGGATTGCCGCAAATCGCTACCGCTCGTTGCGCCTGGTAACCACCGACTGGCACATGCGGCGTGCGGCCGGCGAGCTTGCCTCCGCCCTGCCGCCCGGCGTGACGATCGTGCGGGATGCCGTCCCGTCGCGTCCGCGGCTCGGAATCCTCTTCCTCGAATACAACAAGCTCTTGGCGAGCACTCTCGCGCGGCTGTGGCCGCAGGGGAAGTGACGGTGGCCGTCCTGCGCAGCCTGCTGTTCTATCCCGTGTTCTATCTCGGCTCGCTGCTTTACACAGCCGCGTCGCTGCTGGCGCTGCCGTTCAGCGTGCCCCTGTTCCGCCGCATCGTGCGCGGTTGGGCCCGGTACCAGCGCTTCTGCCTGCGCTGGATCGTCGGCATCCGCATCCGGGTAGAAGGAGGTGGTCCGGTAGCGGGCCCGGTGCTCTACGCGGTCAAGCACGAAAGCTTTTTCGAGGCGATCGACATGCCGGCGATGTTCGACTTGCCGGTGGTTTTCGCCAAGGAGGAGCTGTTCCGGATACCGCTGTGGGGCGCGGCGGCGCGGGCCTACGGCATCGTGCCGGTGGAGCGGGACCAGGGCGCGCGCGCGCTGCGTTCGATGATCGCATCGGCGAGGGCCTATTCGGAAACCGGGCGACCGCTGGTGATCTTTCCCGAAGGCACCCGCGTCCCGCACCGTCACAGTCCGCCCCTGCAGGCCGGGTTCGCCGGTCTTTACAAGCTGCTGGGCTTGCCCGTGGTTCCGGTGGCGGTGAACAGCGGGCCGCTCTACCACCGCCGCTGGAAGCGCAGCGGCGTGGTTACTTACCGGTTTGGCGAGCCGGTCCCGCCGGGACTGCCGCGCGAGGAGGCCGAAGCGCGCGTCCTCGCGGCGATGAACGCGCTGAACCGGTAGCGATCGCGCGCTAGCTTTCGTGATCGCCGCGGCCGAAATCAGGCCGCGCATCGTCCTGCCCCTGCTCGACGATCGAGCGCCTGATGTCGCGCGTACGGGTGAACAGGTCGAACAGCATTTTTCCGTCGCCGTTGCGGATCGCGCGCTGGAGCGCGGTCAGGTCTTCAGTGAAGCGACCAAGCATCTCGAGAACCGCCTCGCGATTGGTAAGGAACACGTCGCGCCACATCGTCGGGTCGCTCGCCGCGATGCGGGTGAAGTCGCGGAAGCCACCCGCCGAATACTTGATCACCTCGCCGCGGGTGACGTCCTCGAGGTCGGACGCGGTACCGACGATGGTGTAGGCGATGAGGTGCGGGATGTGGCTGGTGACCGCGAGGACAAGGTCGTGATGCGCGGCATCCATGATCTCGATATTCGCGCCCAGCGCGCGCCAGAACCGAGAGAGCCGCTCGACAGCCTGCGGGTCCGTGCCCGCGGCCGGCGTGAGGATGCACCAGCGGTGCCGGAACAGGTGCGCGAAGCCCGCGTCCGGGCCGCTGCGCTCGGTTCCCGCGACGGGATGGGCGGGGATGACCGTCGCCTGCGGCAGCGCGCGGCGCAGCGCCTCGCCGACCGCGGCCTTGGACGAGCCGACGTCGCTGACGATCGTGCCAGCGCGCAGAGCGCCCGAAATCTGGGCGCCTGCTTGCTCCATCGCGCCCACGGGGACGCAGAAGATGACCAGTTCGGCGTCGGCGACCGCTTTGGCGGGTGAATCGAATACTTCGTCCACGAGGCCGCGCTCGCGCGCACGCTGGCGCACATCGGGGTCGGCGTCGTAGCCGCTGGTCCGGCAATCGGGCAGGTTCTCCGCCACCGCGAGTCCCACGGATCCGCCGAGCAGGCCGAGCCCGATGATCGTGACGCGCGAGAAACTCATGCGGCAGACTGCGCGGCCTGGGCGGCCCGGGCAATCGCCGCGGCCACCGCGTCCATGTCCTCCGGCAGCCCGATGGTGATCCGCAGAGCGTTCGGCAGGCCCTGGCCCGGCAGGTGGCGCACCGCATATCCGGCTTGCCCGATCGCCGCCATCGCCGCCTCTGCGGTGAGGTCGCCGGTGAAGGTGACCAGCAGGAAGTTGGCCTCGCTCGGCACCGCGCGAATGCCGTGGTTGCCGAGCGCCGCGAGTGCGTCGGCGAAGCGCGCACGCTCGTCCCGGTTGGCGATGCGCGAGCGCTCGATCCATTCGTCATCGCCCAGCGCGGCCAGCGCCGCGACCTGTCCGTGATTGGTGACGTTGAACGGTCCGCGGATGCGGTTCAGCTCGCCTATCAGGTGCGCGGCGCCGGTGGCCCACCCGATTCGCTCTCCCGCGAGGCCGTGGATCTTGGAGAAGGTGCGCGTCACCAGCACATTTTCATGGCTTGCCGCGAGCGCGAGTCCGCCGTCGTCGTCCTCCGGCGCGAGGTACTCGGCATAGGCCTGGTCGAGCACGAACAGCACATCGCCCGGAAGCCCCGCGTGGAGGCGGTCGACCTCGCTGCGCGGCAGGAACGTGCCCGTCGGATTGTTCGGGTTGGCGAGGAATACCACCCGGGTGCGCGGCGTCACCGCGGCCAGAAGCGCATCGACGTCGCACGCATAGTCGCTAACCGCCGCCTCGACGGGCGTAGCCCCGCAGCGGCGCGCGGCGATGTCGTACACGGCGAAACTGAAGCGCGGGAACAGGATCTCGTCCCCCGGCCCGGCATAGGCCTGTGCCGCCAGGTTCAGCAGCTCGTCGGAACCGGTGCCGCAGACGATCCGGCCCGGATCGATGTCATGCTTCTTCCCGAGTGCCGTACGCAGCGCCGTGCTGTCGGGATCGGGATAACGGCTGGGAAGCTGGGCCGACCCCATGGCCTCGAATACCGCGGGCGAAGTGCCGAGCGGATTCTCGTTGGCCGACAGCTTCACGAGCGGCTTGCCGCCCGCGCCGCTCGACTTGCCCGGAGTGTAGGCATGGATGCCCTCGATCCAGGGCTTGGGCACAGGGCGCGTGTTCATCGCCAGCGCGCATAGCGGGCCGCCGCCGCCAAGCGAACAAAATCCTCCTTGCCGTCCCCGCGAGCAGACTTGTTGACAGTGCGCCGCCGTTGCCGCCAAGCGCCGGTCATGGCCACCGCCGCCGCCCGCACCTTCGCGCTTTCCGCGCCGCTGCCGCTGGACAACGGGCAATCGCTCGACGGCGTGATCGTCGCTTACGAAACTTACGGCGAACTCGCGCCCGGAAAGGACAACGCGGTACTCGTCTGCCATGCGCTGACCGGTGACCAGTACGTGGCCAGCACGCAGCCGCTTACCGGAAAGCCCGGTTGGTGGGAGCGGATGATCGGCCCGGACAAACCGATCGACACGAACCGGTTCCATGTCATCTGCGCCAATGTCATCGGCGGTTGCATGGGCTCCACCGGCCCGGCCAGCCCCGCGCCGGACGGCAAGCCCTACGCCATGCGCTTCCCGGTCATCACCATCCGCGACATGGTTCGCGCCGAGGTCGCGCTGCTTGACGGGCTGGGCATCGAGCGGCTCCATGCGGTCGTCGGCGGGTCGATGGGCGGGATGCAGGCGCTCAGCCTCGCTGCCAATTTCCCGGCCCGCGCGGAGCGGGTGCTGGCGATCGCCACCACCGCCCGCCACTCGGCACAGAACATCGCCTTTCACGAAGTCGGCCGCCAGGCGGTAATGGCCGATCCGGACTGGCAGGGCGGCGACTACTACGGGTCGGGCCACTCGCCCGACAAGGGGCTGTCGGTCGCGCGCATGGCCGCGCACATCACCTACCTGTCCGAAACCGGCCTGACCGAAAAGTTCGGACGGAACCTGCAGGACCGCGATGCCAAGAGCTTCGGCTTCGACGCCGACTTCCAGGTCGAAAGCTACCTGCGCTACCAGGGAAGCGGCTTTACCCGGCGGTTCGATGCCAACAGCTATCTCTACATCACCCGGGCGATGGACTATTTCGACATCGCCGAGGAGCATGGGGGCAAGCTGGCCGATGCATTCGCCGGCACGCCCGCCCGGTTCTGCCTCGTCAGCTTCGATTCCGACTGGCTCTATCCCACCGCGGAAAGCCGGCACGTGGTTCACGCGCTCAATGCCGCCGGTGCGCCGGTCAGCTTCGTCGAGCTGTCAGCTCCTTTCGGCCATGACAGCTTCCTGCTCGACGTCCCCGCGCTCGACCGGGTGGTGAAAGGCTTCCTTGCGTGAGCGGATTGCGACCCGACCTCGCGGTGATCGCGGCGAACGTGCGGCCCGGCACGCGGGTGCTCGACATCGGTTGCGGCGACGGGGAGCTGATGGAGGTGCTGCAAAACGAGCGCGAGTGCGACGCGCGAGGGATGGAGATCGATCCGGTGCTCGTCGAACGCGCGGTCGCACGCGGATTGTCGGTGGTGCAGGGCGATGCAGACCGCGATCTCGCCGACTATCCCGACAAGACGTTCGATTATGCGATCCTGAGCCAGACATTGCAGACCGCCGCGCGGCCTGACCGGATGCTCGACGAACTGCTGCGCGTGGGGCGAAAGGCGTTCGTGAGCTTTCCCAACTTCGCCCACTGGCGGATGCGCGCGCAGCTTGCCTTCACGGGCCGGATGCCGGTGACGCGGCATCTCCCGGTTAGCTGGTTCGAGACGCAGAACATCCATCATGTAACGGTAACGGACTTCCGTGACCTGGTGGCCGCGCGCGGGGTGAAGGTCGAGCGGGAATGGTTCTTCTCCGGCGCGCAGCCGGTCGGTCCCGCGCTGGCCAATCTGCGCGCCGAATACGCGGTGTTCGAGTTGAGCCGGTAAGGCCCCGCGGGATTCCCGGGATGCCCTCCCGCTTCACCTCGGCAGGTAATCGTCTATGGCGCCCAGCATGACAGTTACCCGCTTCGCGCCGTCGCCCACCGGCAATCTCCATGTCGGCAATATCCGAATGGCGATCCACAACTGGCTGCTGGCGAGGAAGGATGGCGGGCGCTTCGTGCTGCGCATCGACGATACCGACGCGACGCGCAGCCGCGAGGAATATGTCGAGGGTATCCGGGCCGATCTGGCGTGGCTCGGACTGGAGCCGGATGCCGAGGAGCGCCAGTCGGCGCGGCAGGCGAATTACGAGGCTGCCTTCGACCGGCTTAAGCGGGCGGGGCGGGTGTACCCCTGCTACGAGACGGCGCAGGAACTCGATCTCAAGCGCAAGGTGCTGCTCGGGCGGGGTCTGCCCCCCATTTACGATCGCGCGGCACTGGCGCTGGGCGAAGCCGATCATGCGCGGTTCGCGGACGAAGGGATCGCTCCGCACTGGCGGTTCAAGCTGGACCACGACGAGCCGATCGAGTGGGAGGATGGCATCCGCGGGCGCCAGCATTTCGAGCCCTCGCAGTTGTCGGACCCGGTCGTCCGCCGCGCCGACGGATCGTGGCTCTACATGCTGCCGAGCGCGATCGACGACGGCGAGATGGGCGTGACCGACGTGTTGCGCGGCGAAGACCACGTCAGCAATACCGCCGCGCAAGTGCAGATGTTCACCGCGCTGGGATACGCTCCGCCGCGTTTCGCACACGAGGCTTTGCTGGTGGGCAGCGAGGGCAAGCTCTCAAAGCGACTCGGAGCCCTGGGCTGCGCCGCCCTGCGCGAGCGCGGCATGGAGCCGCAGACACTGGTCGCTTTCCTCGCGCGGCTTGGCACTTCACTGCCGGTTGAAGCTATTGTCGAGCGTGACGAATTGATCGCTTCCTTCGATCTGGCGACCTTCGGACGCGCGCCCGCGCGCTTTGACGAAGCCGAACTTGAACGGCTCAACCATGCGGTAGTGCACCAACTGGAGTACGCCGAAGTGGCAGGCCGCATACCCGAGGGCATGGACGAGCGCGCGTGGCTGGCGATCCGACCCAACCTGCAAACCGTGGCGGATGCGCGCGGCTGGTGGCGGGTGATCACCGGCCCGGTCGCCCTTCCGGCGCTGAGCGAAGAGGACCGCGCATTCGTCGCGCAGGCTGAAGAAACCCTGGTGTGGAGCGAGGATCCCTGGCGCGTCCTGACCAGTGCTCTGAAAGAAGCGACCGGGCGCAAGGGCCGGGCGCTGTTCATGCCGCTGCGGCAGGCGCTGACCGGCCTTGAACACGGACCTGACATGCACGCGCTCCTGCCCCTCATAGGCGAGGACGAGGCTCGGGCGCGGCTGCGGCTGGCCTCGCAACAGCCCATCCGGACCTAGTCAGCGCCCTTCCAGCCCGCCGCAGCCACGGTCTGCCGTAATGAAATAGCGTTTAACGGAAACAATTTAGCGGTCGTCCGTTGCCTCTTCTCAATCAGAGAAAAGGGTCGCCCACGATGCTTCGCAATCTTGCCATGATCACTGCCGCCGCCACCTTGACTGTCGCTCCGGTGGCAGCCCAGGCCGCTTCTCCAGCCCGTGCCTCGGCTCCTGCGGCCGGTGAATCGGATCTCCGCAGCGGAGACGCCTGGCGTGCCCTGATCATCGTCCTGATCGGCGCGATCGGGATGGGCTTCCTGCTGCTGACCGACAACGACGACGCGCCGGTCAGCCCGTAAGTCTTACGCCTGGTGGCGGGACAGTTCGTTGCCTGACAGCGTCACCACGTGCAGCAGGTTGGTGCTGCCGGGGGTTCCGAAAGGAACTCCCGCCAAGGCGATCAGCTTGCTGCCGGCGGTGCCGAAGCCATGACGCAGCGCCATCCGCTTGCCCTTGGCGATCATCTCTTCGAAGCTGCCGATGTCGCGTGTGGTCACCGCATGCGCGCCCCATAGCAGCCCCATCCTGCGGGCAGTCTTCGTCGAGGGAGTCAGCACCAGCATCGGCACGCTCGGCCGCTCGCGCGCCACGCGGCGGGCGGTGCTGCCGGAACCGGTAAACACCACGATGGCGTTGATTGCCACCGTGTCGGCGATCGTCATGCAGGCATGGCTGAGCGCATCGGCAGTCGTGCGGTCGGGCGGAGTATCGAGAAAGCGCACGCGCGAAAGATAGGCCTCGTCGCGCTCCACCTGCGCAGCGATGCGGTCCATGATCGCGACCGCTTCCTCGGGCCATTCGCCCGCCGCCGTTTCCGCGCTGAGCATCACGGCGTCGGCGCCGTCATAGACCGCGTTGGCGACGTCGGACACTTCGGCGCGGGTCGGCGTCGGGCTCTCGATCATCGATTCAAGCATCTGGGTCGCGACGATCACGGGCTTTCCAGCCGTTCGCGCCAGGTTGACGATGCGCTTCTGCAGCGGCGGCACTTCTTCGGGATCGAGCTCGACGCCAAGGTCGCCGCGGGCGACCATGATCCCGTCGGACAGCTCGATGATTTCCTCCAGCCTGCGAATGGCGGACGGCTTCTCGATCTTGGCGCACAGCGCGCCATGGCCGCCCATCAGCTTGCGGGCTTCGGCAAGATCTTCCGGCCGTTGGACGAACGACAGGCCGATCCAGTCGCACCCCTGCTCGATCGCGAAGGCCAGGTCCCGCCGGTCCTTCTCCGTGAGTGCGGGAATCGGCACCTCGGCATCAGGCACATTGACCCCCTTTCGGTCGGAGATCACCCCGCCGACCTCCGCGGAACATAGCACGCTGTCCGCTTCGGCTTTGATCACCTGCAGGCGGATCTTGCCGTCGTTGATCAACAAGCGCTGGCCCTTGTGCAGGATGCCGAACAGTTCGGGATGCGGCAGCTCGACCCGCGTCTCGTCGCCGGGCTCGGGATTGCGGTCGAGGGTGAAGTGCCCCGAATGCCGGATCACCGCCTGGCCGCCTTTGAACGTGCCGACGCGCAGCTTGGGGCCCTGCAGATCCGCAAGGATGGCGATGGGCCGCCCGGCGCTTTTCTCGAGCTCGCGAATCGCCTTGATGGTCGCGGCATGGCCCGCATGATCGCCGTGGCTCATGTTCACACGGAAGGCATCCGCGCCGGCGCGCAGGAGCTTGCCGAGCATTTCTGGCGATTTGCTGGCCGGGCCGACGGTGGCGAGGACCTTGACCTTGCGCTTGCGCGGTTCGAGCTTCTGCATGGCGCGGGCCTATGGCAGGGCTCCTGCTCAACACAAGACAGGTTGCGAACGAAATGGACATGAAATCCGACGATCCGCTCGATGCGCTGCCCGATGCGCAGGCCGCCGCCGCGTTCCGCCGGTTGGTGCGCCACCTGCGGCATCGCAGCGACGCGCAGAACATCGACCTGATGGGCCTGGCGGGCTTCTGCCGTAATTGCCTCGCCGACTGGATCATCGGGGCCGGCTTCGAAGGCGACAAGGCGGCTGCGCGCGAGCTTATCCATGGCTTGCCGGCCGCCGAATGGAAGGCGCGCCACCAAAGCGAGGCGACGCCCGAACAGCTCGCACGGATGGAGGCAAGTCTCGCGCGCAATGCGCCGGACTGAGAAGTTTTCCACCCGCCCGCGCGCGGCTCTTCAAAGCTCCTCCCGCGCTGGCTATCGACCCGCCGACTGATTCTCACATCACTGGAGCTTTGAAGAAAATGGCCGATGCCACCGACGACCGCCTGCGCCTGCTGATCGAGCGCATCGAGCGCCTCGAAGAGGAAAAGAAGGGCATCGCCGACGACATCCGCGACGTCTACGCGGAGGCCAAGGCAGTCGGCTACGACGCCAAGATCATGCGCCAGGTCGTCCGCCTCAGGAAGATGAAGCCAGACGACCGCGCCGAGATGGAAACAATTCTCGAAGTCTACAAGAACGCGCTCGGGCTGGGCTGAACTCCCAGGCGCGGCAGGCGGAGGAACGTCTGCCGCGCTTCGCTCATTGCATCCTCGAACCCCCATTCGAGGAACTTCGTCGCATGAGCAGCCAGACCGCCGAACCCGAAACCGTCGACAAGGCTTTCGTCGAGGAAACGGGCGAGCAGCCCCGCATGCCGGGGCACGAATCGCAGATGGACGACAAGCCGGACTGGGAGCCTCGCTATCCCGGTTCCGGCCGGCTGAAGGGCAAGGTCGCCATCGTGACCGGCGGCGATTCGGGGATCGGGCGGGCGACCGCCATCCTCTTCGCCCGCGAAGGCGCCAAGGTCGCGATTGCCTACCTCGAGGAAGACGACGACGCGCAATTTGTCGCCGACCAGATCGAGAAGGAAGGCAGCGAGGCACTCCTACACCGCGGCGACCTGGGTGATCCCGAGGTCGGCAAGGCGCTGGTCCGGAAGGTCATCGACAAATGGGGCCGGCTCGACGTGCTGGTCAACAACGCGGGCGAGCAGCATCCGGACGAGGATATCCGCGACATTACCGCCGAGCAGCTCCAGCGGACCTTCCAGACCAACATCTTCTCGATGTTCTATCTCGTGCAGGCGGCCCGGCCGCACCTCAAGAAAGGCGCCGCGATCGTCAACTGCACCAGCATCACGATGTACAAGGGCGCGCCGATCCTGCTCGATTACAGCGCGACCAAGGGTGCGATCACCGCGTTCACGCGCTCGCTGAGCGAGAATCTCGTCAAGGAGGGCATCCGCGTTAACGCGGTGGCCCCGGGGCCGATCTGGACCCCGCTCAATCCCTTCGGCGGACAGCCGCCGGAAAAGATGAAGGACTTTGGCAAGGACACCCCGATGGGCCGCCCGGGCCAGCCCAACGAAGTCGCGCCTGCGTTTCTGTTCCTCGCCTGCGAGGATTCAAGCTACATGTCGGGGCAGGTCCTGCACCCGAACGGGGGCTCGGTGGTGAACGGCTAGGACGCCGCCGCCAGCATCAGGCCGACAAAGGCGGCGTTGTGCAGGATGTGCAGCGCCGCACCGGTCGCCAGCCCGCGGTTCACCCGGAGGTAGCCGAGGATCAGCGCGAGCATGAACTGGGGCAGCACGAGCGGCAGCATCGCTGCCGATCCACCGCCGAAATTGGTGAGGTGGACGGCGGCGAACAGCGCGGCCCCGCCGTAGTAGAACCAGCGAAAGCGTCGCTGGAACCATCCCCATGCGTCGCGGTGGCGCAGGACGAACAGCGCGAGAACGGCCAGAGCGATCCCCGCGGTGAATCCGGCGAGCTTGAGCGCCGGAGACGGGACAAGTGCCAGCGCCAGGCCTCCCGCCAACAACGCGAGCACGGCAAGGACATGCCCCGGCCGGCCTGACAGCCAGCCGCGAAACAGCGTCTCTTCGGCGATTGGCGCCCCGACGACGATGAAGCCCACCAGCAGCGGCGTGAGCTTCAGTTCTTCGAGCATGTGTTCGGGCATCTTCATGCCGAGCGATGTCGCCAGGCCGATGCTGCCCAACACCAGCGCCATCAAGGCCATGTCGAGTGCGAACAGCGGCGGTAGCGCACGCGCGGAGGCCCGAAGCGAAAGATCGGCCCGATCGGGCAGCGCGGGATGGCGCAGGAATGCGAAAAACGCCCGCCATTGCCCGGGTATCCGGGCCACAAGCGTGTTGCCGGTCGCTTCCGGCGGAAGGCCGGCTCTTGTCGGTTGCCCGCTCATGCGGCTAATGCGCCCCGTTCCCAAAAATTCACTCGGCAAGAACGGACTTATGGCAGGCCATTCCAAGTTCAAAAATATTATGCACCGCAAGGGCGCGCAGGACAAGAAGCGCTCGGCGCAGTTCTCCAAGCTCAGCCGCGAGATCACCGTCGCGGCCAAGATGGGCGCGCCGGATCCGGACATGAACCCGCGCCTGCGGCTGGCGGTCAACAACGCCAAGGCGCTGTCGATGCCCAAGGACAACATCGCGCGTGCGATCGAGAAGGCGGCAGCGGCCGGCGGCGAAGACTACGAGGAAGTGCGCTACGAGGGCTATGGCCCGGGCGGCGTCGCGCTCATCGTCGAGGCACTAACGGACAACCGCAACCGCACCGCGACCAACGTGCGCACTGCATTCGCCAAGAACGGCGGCAACCTCGGCGCGACCGGGGCGGTCAGCCACGGATTCGAACGCAAGGGGCTGATCGAGTACCCGGCCAGCGCGGGCGACGAGGAGAAGGTCCTCGAAGCGGCGATCGAAGCGGGCGCGGACGATGTCGAGAGCGGTGAGGAAGGCCACACCGTCTGGACCGACATGGAAGCCCTGCACGAAGTGGCCAGCGCGCTCGAGAAAGTCCTGGGCGAGCCGGAATCGGTGAAGCTGGCGTGGAAGCCCAACCTCACCGTCGAAGTGCCCGAAGGCGATGCGGCCACGCTGATGAAGCTGGTCGATGCGCTGGAAGACGACGACGACGTGCAGACGGTGTGGGGCAACTACACAGTCTCCGACGAGGTGATGGAGAAGATCGGCTGATGTGGGCGCTCGTCGCCCGGGCGCTGCTCGCCGGGGCGATGATCGCGGCCATTTCGGAGATCGGGCGACGGCTGCCCGCCACCGCGGCGATCGTCGCCTCCCTGCCGCTCGTCTCGGTGCTCGGGATGATATTCCTTTGGCACCAGAAGCCCGATGCGGAGAACATGGCGATCCATGCGCAGGCGACGTTCTGGTACGTCCTGCCGAGCCTGCCGATGTTCCTCGTTATCCCCTGGATGCTGCGCGCGGGCGTGAACTTCTGGCTGGCGCTCGCCGCCGGATGCGTGCTGACCGTGCTCCTCTACCTCGCGATGATGCAACTGGGGCCGAGGCTGGGACTCAGGCTCTGAGCGCGGCCAGAATCATCCTGGGCCTCGACCCTTCCTTGTCCTGCACCGGGTGGGGCGTTGTCCGAAGCGAAGGCTCGCGCATCACTCACGTCGCCAATGGACAGGTGCCGACCGACGCGAGAGCCCCGATGGCCGAACGGCTCCATCACCTGCACGACGCCATCGCGGCGCTGATCGGGACCTATGCGCCCGACCGGGTGGGCATCGAAGAAGTGTTCGTGAACAAGAATCCGCAGTCGACGCTCAAGCTAGCGCAGGCGCGCGGCGCGGTGCTGGCGGCTTGCGGACGGGCCGGGGTGCCGGTGCGCGAACACGCCGCGCGGCTGGTCAAGAAGGCGGTCGTGGGCACGGGCGCCGCGGAGAAGACGCAGGTTCAGGCCATGCTCAAGGTCCTGCTCCCGGGCGCGCAGATTGCCGGGGCGGATGCCGCCGACGCGCTGGCGGTGGCGATCGCCGACGCCCATCTGCCGGGGTGATTTTCCTACCTCGGAAGCCTCTGCTAGACCGCTGGTGATGACCGTTCGCCCGCCTCTCTTTCGGCCTTTCGCATCAGCCAGCGCGCCGGGTGGATTCCTTGTTCAGGACAGTGGTCCATGTGGTCCACGCGCACTCACGCTGCGGTGAACTGATGTTCCTCGTCGTCTTCCGCAACCGCAAGCGAGCCGACATGGACGCGGCTGCCTATGCCATCGATGCCGACGAGATGGCGACGATGGCAGCGCGGCAACCGGGTTACCGCGCGTTCAAGTCCTATACCGCCGACGATGGCGAAGTTGTTGCCATCAGCGAATGGGACGACGAAGCCTCGGCTCGCGCCTGGGGCAGGCTTGCCGAGCACCGCGCCGTCCAGCACAAGGGGCGGGAGCACTATTACGCCGAATACATGCTGTTCGCCTGCGCCCAGCCGCGGGTGCACCGCTTCACCGGACAGGAACCATGACGATCCATTTCTACGGCATCACCAACTGCGACACGGTCAAGAAGGCGCGCGCCTGGCTCGATGCGCGGGGGCACGGCTACACCTTTCACGATTTCAAGAAGCAGGGCGTGGACCAGGACCGCGTGCGCAGCTGGGTCGAAGCGGTGGGCTGGGAAAAGCTGGTCAACACGCGGGGCACTACTTTCCGCCAGCTCGAGCCGGCGCAGAAGGAGCGGCTGGACGCAGAACGGGCGATCCGGCTGATGGTCGCCAAGCCGACCGTGATCAAACGGCCGGTGGTCGAATGCGGCAAGGGAGTCATCGTGGGCTTCGACGAGGCTGAATGGCTCGACCGGATCGGCTGAGGTTCAGCCGACACTCGCCATTGCCTCGTCCATGCGACTTCTTGCCCTCCTTGCCGCCCTCGTGTTCGCCGTGCCTGCTCACGCGCAGCTGATCATCGCCCATCGCGGCGCCAGCGGCGAGCGGCCCGAGCACACGCTGGCCGCCTACGAACGCGCGATCGACGCGGGCGCGGATTTCATCGAGCCGGACCTCGTGGTGACGAAAGACCTCGTGCTGGTCGCGCGGCACGAGAACGAATTGTCGGATACCACCGATGTCTCCACGCGCTCCGAATTCGCAGACCGTCGCCGGTCGAAGGAAATCGACGGCGAACTGGTGAACGGATGGTTCGCGGAGGACTTTACCCTTGCCGAGTTGCGCACGCTGCGGGCGAAAGAGCGGCTACCCGCCATCCGCCCGGGCAATGCGCGCTACGACGGTCTCTATCAGGTGCCGACCCTGGCCGAGATCCTTGCGCTGGTCCGCGCCAAGCAGGCCGAAAGCGGGCGTACGATCGGACTCTATCCCGAGCTCAAGCATCCGACTTTCCTGCTGGGCGAGGGCATCGACACCGTCGATCTGCTGGTGACCGCGCTGAAGAAGGAAGGGCTCGACAAGGTGGATTCGGCGATCTTCATCCAGTGCTTCGAGGTGACTCCGCTCCAGCGGCTCGGCAAGCTGACCGAAGCGCGGCTGGTCCAGCTCGTCTCGCCCGACGGCGGGCCGGCTGACGAACCGGGCGTGACATATGCCGAGATGCTGACCCCCAGCGGGCTTGCCGGAATCGCCCGCTATGCCGACGCGGTCGGCCCGGATATTCGGCAGGTGGTCGGGGCAGACGGCAAGGCGACCGGCCTTGTCGAGCAGGCGCACGCCGCCGGCCTCAAGGTGCATGGCTGGACCGTGCGCAAGGAGAACGCGTTTCTTCCCGCGGCCTTCAAAAAGGGCAGCGATCCGGCCGCGACCGGCGAATATGCCGCGGCGTGGGGCCTACTCGCGGCGACCGGGATCGACGGCCTGTTCACCGACGACCCGGCGCTTGCCGCCGGCCTCAGGCGCTCGGCACGGCCGTGACGAGGTAGTTGAGCGAAAGGTCGCTCGACAGGTGGACGCCCCTGGTCGGCGTGAAGGCGATGCCAGTCGGTTCGCTCATGGCCAGTCCCGCCTCGGCCAGCAGGAGGCGCAGTTCTTCGGGAGTGATGAAATCGTTCCAGTCGTGCGTTCCGCGCGGTATCAGCCCCGTTGCCTCGGCCGCGCCGACCATCAGCAGGCGCGAGCGGGAGGTGCGATTGGGAGTCGACATGACCAGCAGACCGCCCGGTGCGATCCGCGCTGCGAGCGCGGCGACAAAGGCGCCCTTGTCGGCAACGTGCTCGATCACTTCCATCGAGGTGACGAGGTCGAATTGCCCGACGTCGAGGTGACCGAGTTCACCCGCCATGTAGCGGATGTCGAGCCCGCTGCCCGCCGCATGATCCCGCGCCGCGGCGATGTTCTCGGCCGCGGCATCGACGCCGGTCACCTCGGCACCCAGGCGGGCGAGCGGCTCGCACAGCAGGCCCGCGCCGCAGCCGACGTCGAGGGCGGTCTTTCCGGCGAGCGGGCGCACGCTGTCGTGGTCGCCCGACCAGTGGCGATCGACCGCGCTGCGAAGGAAGGCAAGCCGCACCGGATTGAGCCGGTGGAGCATGGCGGACGAGCCCTTTGGATCCCACCAGTCCGCGGCAAGCTTGCCGAAGTGCGCGGCTTCGCGGGGGCGGATCGTTGGCTCGGCCAAAGATATCGTATCGGCGGCGTGTGTTGCATCGGCCATGCCGCACCCGTAACAGCGCGGCCTTAACGCATCCAGCGGGAGTCGTGCACACTTGGCGCGCATCGTGATGAAATTCGGCGGCACCTCGATGGCGGGGACCGAGCGCATCCGCCGGGTGGCGAACATCGTCCGCAAACAGGCGGCGGGCGGAAACGAGGTGGCGGTAGTGGTTTCCGCGATGGCGGGGGAGACCGACCGGCTGGTCAACTTCTGCCGCGAGGCGAACCCGCTCTACGATCCGGCCGAATACGACGTCGTCGTCGCGAGCGGCGAGCAGGTGACCAGCGGCCTCCTCGCGCTCACTCTCCAGGCATTGGGTTGCAGGGCGCGCTCATGGCTCGGGTGGCAGCTTCCGGTCCGCACGATCGAGGCGCACGCCAAGGCGCGGATCGAGGATATCGAGAGCGATGCTCTCCTCGCCAGCATGGCAGCGGGCGAGATCGCGGTGATCCCCGGCTTCCAGGGAGTGGGGCACGATGGACGCATCACCACGCTGGGGCGCGGCGGATCGGACACTTCGGCAGTCGCGGTGGCGGCGGCGATCGGGGCGGACCGGTGCGACATCTACACCGACGTCGACGGGGTCTATACCACCGATCCGCGGATCGTCGCCAAGGCTCGCAAGCTGAAGGCGGTGACGTACGAGGAGATGCTCGAACTCGCCAGCGTGGGCGCCAAGGTCTTGCAGACCCGTTCCGTCGGGTTGGCGATGAAGGAGGGCGTGAGGGTGCAGGTCCTCTCCAGCTTCATCGGCGACGATGCGGTGCCCGCCGACGACCTGCCCGGCACGATGATCGTGTCGGAGGAGGAAATGAACAGCCTAGTGGAGAAGGGCGAAATGGAACGCCAGCACGTCACCGGCATCGCGCACGACAAGAACGAGGCCAAGATCATTCTCACCCGCGTGCCCGACAAGCCGGGCGCGGTGGCGCACATTTTCGAACCGCTCGCCGCCGCTTCGATCAACGTCGACATGATCATCCAGAACGTCGGCCGCGACAAGGGCGAGACGGACGTGACCTTCACCGTTCCGCAGTCGGACCTGCCGCGTGCGCAGGCGCTTCTCGAGGACCGGCGGGGCGACATCGGCTACAACCGGATCATTACCGACAGCAAGATCGCCAAGATCAGCGTCGTCGGCGTCGGAATGAAGAGCCACGCGGGCGTCGCGGCGACGATGTTCAAGGCGCTGGCCGACCGCGGGATCAACATCCAGGCGATCTCGACGTCGGAGATCAAGGTCAGCGTGATGATCGACGAGGACGAGACCGAGCTCGCCGTGCGTGTGTTGCATACCGCGTACGGCCTGGACTCCGCCGACGAGGGTTGAGCGGCCGGCGATGGGCCACACAGCAAGGATCCTGCTGCTCGGTTCGGGCGAGCTGGGGCGTGAGTTCGTCATCTCGGCAAAGCGTCTCGGCGCCTGCGTCATTGCATGCGACAGCTATGACGGGGCACCGGCCATGCAGATGGCCGACGCGCGCGAGGTGTTCCCGATGCTTGACGGTGCCGCATTGCGTGCGGTGGTGGAAAGGCATCGGCCGGACTTCATCGTGCCCGAGGTCGAGGCGATCCGCACCGAGGTGCTGGTGGAGCTCGAGGGGGAGGGCTTCAACGTCGTGCCCTCGGCTCGCGCGGCGCAGTTGACGATGAACCGCGATGCGATCCGCGACCTTGCCGCCGGCTCGCTGGGGCTGGCGACTTCGCGCTACCGCTATGCCGAAAACCTCGCCGAAGTGCAGGAGGCAGCGGAATTCACGGGATTTCCCTGCGTGATCAAGCCGGTCATGTCTTCGAGCGGGAAGGGCCAGTCCACCGTTCACGATGCCGCGGGGCTCGAGGCGGCGTGGAACTATGCCGTCGCCGGGATGCGCGGAGACCGTGCGCGGGTAATCGTCGAGGCTTTCGTGGCATTCGACTACGAGATCACGCTGCTCACTGTGCGCCACGCGGGCGGGGTGAGCTTCTGTCCGCCGATCGGGCATACGCAGGAGCGCGGCGACTACCGTGAAAGCTGGCAGCCCGCGCCGATGTCGTCCGCCGCGCTTGCCTCGGCGCAGGAAATGGCGCGCGCGGTGGTGGACGATCTCGGCGGCCATGGCATCTTCGGCGTCGAGTTCTTCGTGACGGGGGACGAGGTTATCTTCTCCGAGCTTTCGCCGCGTCCCCACGATACGGGCATGGTCACCTTGGCGAGCCAGAACCTGTCCGAATTCGACCTCCACGCCCGGGCCATCCTTGGCTTGCCGATCCCGGCATCGATCCGCGCCCGCCCGGCCGCTTCCGCGGTGATCCTCGCGGACCGCGACGGCACGAAGCTGTCATACAGCGGTCTTGCCGAAGCGCTGGCGGAGGAGGGCAGCGACCTGCGCATCTTCGCCAAGCCGACGAGCCGCCCTTACCGGCGGATGGGCGTGGCGCTCGCGACCGCGGGAGACATCGACGAAGCGCGCCGCAAGGCGCGCGGCGCCGCTTCGCGCATCGCGGTCCTCTACGGCGAATAACGGATATCCTGACTCCGCGTGCGAAGCGATCTTCGCACCGCAAACGCCTGGGTGTATGAGGTCATCGGGGACCTCATACAGGGCAAGGAGGAATGGGGATGAAATTGCGCTTCCTGGCGGGTGCCGCCGTAATCGCATGCTCGGCCGGTGCGGTCATGATCGCCGCACCGGCGGTGTCGCAGGGCGCTTCGGGGCCGATCGCGCGTTATACCGTCGATGCATCGACCACCTCCGGTCTCGGAGCCATGGGTGCAGGCGGCGGATTCGGCGCGGCGATGGGCATGCTCCGCGGTGGCGGAGGCCAGGTAGCCCACGAACTGCTGCTGCGACTCGGATCGAGCCGAACGGCGACAGGCGCGCCCAAGGCTGACCATTTCGTGCCGCAGGGAACCGGGCTTGCGCCCTCGGTGCCGCTCGTCACGCCAGAGCGCGCGCGGAGCGAGCCGTATACCCCCGGCACGATGCCGCAGGGCCAGATGCCGCGCGGTCGGCTGCTGCTCTACTGGGGTTGCGGCGAGCACGCGCCGAAAGGCCAGCCGGTGGTGATCGATTTCGCCAAGATGGCCAAGGGACAGGTGCCCCCAGGCCTGTTCGCGCAAGGGGTGAACCTGCCCGACGACTGGGAGGTCTTGGCTTCCAACAGCACGACCTACGGCGAGTGGCCGAACGCGCGCGATAGCAGGTCGGTACCCGCGCGGTCGTCTCTGCTCGGACCTCACAAGGTGGTGAGCACGTATGCCCCGCAGATCGATTTCACCCTGGCCGACGATTTCATGCCGGCACTCCAGCCGCGCTCGGCGAACCTGCCGAGCGGAGCGGTGCGGCTCGACTGGAATGCATTGCCCAGGGCGACCGGATATTACGCCTGGCTGATGGGCGCGAAGAGCGGCGGCGGGCAGGATGCCGACATGGTGTGGTGGAGTTCGTCGTCCACCCAGCAGTTCGGCGGCGCGCTGGCAGGCTGGCTGTCGCCGGCGGCGGTGGCCAAGCTCGTGTCCGCGGGCACGGTCATGCCCTCGACGCAGATTTCCTGCACTGTCCCTGCCGAGGTGAAGCAGGCGGCCGGTGAAGTCGCGATGACGCAGCTCTACGGCTACGGCCCGCAAGCGGATTTCGCTTATCCGCCCCGTCCGGCCAACGCCAAGGCGGCATGGAAGCCGGACTGGATCGCGCGCGTGCGCTTCCGCTCGAACAGCACCATCATGCTCGGGATGCCGGGAATGGACGGCATGGGGCAAGCCGACGGGGCTGATTCCTCTTCGGCGCCTCCGCCTTCCGGCAAGCCGAAGTGCAAGAAGGGCCTGGCGGGTATCGCCCAGCGCGCGGCGGGGTTGTGCGAGTAGCGCGGCGCCCGTAAGCGCGGCGCCCGATGAGCCAGTATCCCAAGACGAGCGCGCTGATGGCGCGCGGCACCGAATTCCTCGGCAGCGAGTACGCGATCCTGTGCGGCGCGATGAGCTGGGTGTCCGAGCGCAACCTCGTGTCGGCGATCAGCAACGCCGGCAGCTTCGGCGTGATCGCCTGCGGGGCTATGACGCCCGAACTGCTGGACGCCGAGATCGCCGCGACGAAGGCGCTTACCGACAAACCTTTCGGCGTGAACCTCATCACGATGCACCCGCAGCTGTTCGACCTGATCGAGGTTTGCGGGCGGCACGGCGTCGGCCACGTGGTGCTCGCGGGCGGCATCCCGCCAAAGGGCAGCGTCGAGGCGATCAAGGCGTTCGGCGCCAAGGTGATCGTCTTCGCACCCACCCTTGCGCTCGCGAAAAAGTTGCTGCGCAGCGGCGGCGACGCGCTGGTGATCGAAGGGTCGGAGGCTGGCGGCCATATCGGCCCGGTCTCAACCAGCGTGTTGGCTCAGGAAATGCTCCCCGAACTGGCCGAGGACTATCTCGTCTTCGTCGCCGGCGGCATCGGCCGGGGCGAAGCGATCGCCGGCTACCTCGAGATGGGCGCCGTGGGTGTGCAGCTCGGCACCCGTTTCGCCTGTGCGACCGAGAGCATCGCGCACCCCGATTTCAAGAAGGCGTTCTTCCGCGCCGGCGCGCGCGACGCAGTGGCGTCGGTCCAGGTCGATCCGCGCCTGCCGGTTATTCCGGTCCGCGCGCTCAAGAACAAGGGCACCGAGCTGTTCACCGCCAAGCAGCGCGAAGTGGCTGGCCTGCTCGACAGCGAGGCGGTCGAGATGGCCGAAGCGCAGCTCCAGATCGAACATTACTGGGCGGGCGCGCTGCGCCGCGCGGTGATCGACGGCGATATCGAGAACGGCAGCCTGATGGCCGGCCAGTCGGTCGGCATGGTGAAGCGCGAAGAGCCCGTTGCCGATATCATCGCCGAACTGATGGCCGAGTGTGAGAGCGCGCTTTCCCGCCGCTGATGCGGCGCGAGTTGCATATTAGGAAACATGTAGGCGGTTCTGCGTTCATCGGGTGTCCTCCACTCGATTGACAGGTTGCCCATGTCCGCACCGATTGTCCCGAAGGCGACGCTGCACGGCGTCCCCATCCATGCGATGCTCGTTCCGTTTCCGATCGTCTGCTTTGTCGCGGCGCTGCTGACCGACATTGCCTACGCCAACTCGGCGAACATCCAGTGGACCAACTTCTCGCAGTGGCTGCTGGCGTTCGGCACCCTGTTCGCGGGGATCGCGGCGGTGTTCGGGATGATCGATTTCTTCTTTGGCACCCGCGGCCGCGACCGCCCGACGATCGGCTGGATCCACATGATTGCCAACCTCGTGCTGTTCGTAGTCGCCCTGTTCAACAACTTCGTACACGCCCGCGATGGCTGGACCTCGGTCGTGCCAACCGGCCTGACCCTGTCGATAATCACGGTGTTGCTCTTGCTGGTGAGCGGTCATCTTGGTGGGCGGTTGGCTTACCAGCACGTGGCAACGGGAGACCGTCGATGAACCCGCGTCTGCTCTTCGCCGCCGTCGGCCTTGCCGCCCTCGCGCTTGGCGGCTGCTCGAAGGAGATCATCGATCCAGAGCGTCAGATCGGTGCCGATCCGTACTTGCCCGAAGCCGAACAATTCCTTCTGCCGCCTATGGGCATCGCCAACATCGTCGGTTGGAAGGACGGACAGACCCCGACCGTCCCGGCCGGGTTCACCATCACTCCTTTCGCGACGGACCTCGCAGGCCCGCGCAGGGTGTTGGGGCTGCCGAACGGCGACGTGCTGGTGGTGGAATCGGGGGGTCCCGGCCTTGAAGGGATTACCCGCCCCAAGGACATAATCTACGGCATGGTTCTGGGCGCGTCGCACGCCGACAAGCCCCCGGCGAACGACCTCATCCTGCTGCGCGACACCGATGGCGATGGCAAGGCTGACCAGAAGACGGTCCTGGCCGCGAACCTGGATTCACCCTTCGGTATCGTGGTCCACGACGGCTACCTTTATGTCGCGGAGACCGGCGATATCCTTCGGTGGGACTTCACGCCGGGCCAAACGAAGCTCGGCAAGCCGGTCCGGCTGACGAGTCTCCCCAAGGGCACGATCGATCATCACTGGACCAAGGATCTCGCCATCAGCCCGGACGGCAGCCGGCTGTACGCGGGCGTCGGCTCCAATTCGAACATCGTCGAGAACGGCCTCGAGGCAGAGGAGGGGCGCGCCGCGATCTGGGAAATCCACCCGGAAGACGGCGCCAAGCGCCTCTACGCCACGGGCCTGCGCAATCCCAACGGGTTGACCTTCAATCCTGCCAGCGGCGAATTGTGGACCGTCGTCAACGAGCGGGACGAACTCGGCAACGATCTGGTGCCGGATTACATGACCCATGTTCAGGCCGGCGCGCATTACGGCTGGCCATGGAGCTACTACGGCCAGCACGTCGACAAGCGGGTGAAGCCGGAAAATCCCACGATGGTGAAGAAGGCGATACGGCCCGACTATGCCCTGTCATCGCACGTCGCGCCGTTGGGACTGGTGTTCGAGAACGGCTCTTCCTTCCCCGCCCAGTACAAGGGCGGCGCGTTCATCGGCGAGCACGGCAGCTGGGACCGTGAGAAGCCCAACGGCTACCAGGTCGCCTTCGTTCCGTTCTCCGGCGGTCGCCCCAGCGGAAAGGCGCAGGTGTTCGTCGGCGGATTCACCGACAAGGATTTCACCGTGCGCGGCCGTCCGGTGGGCGTCGGCTTCGATGCCAGCGGAGCGCTGCTGATTGCCGATGACGGCGGAAACGTGGTCTGGCGGGTTGCTCCCAAGGCGGCGCCCGGCGCCTCGCGGCCCGCGGGCACGACCGCCAGCGGGGCCTGAGACGCTAGAGCGCGGCGACCAGCAGCCATATTCCCACGGCCACGAACAGGGCCGCGGCGGCGTAGCGTACGGCCTTGAGCGAGACGCGCTGGACCAGCGCATCGCCCAACAGGACGGCCGGGACGTTGGCGACCATCATGCCAAGCGTCGTTCCCGCCGCTACTGCCGCGACATCGTGGTACTGTGCGCCCAATGCCACGGTAGCGAGCTGGGTCTTGTCGCCCATCTCCACGATGAAGAACGCCACCAGCGTGGTGAGGAATGCGCCCCGCGCACTGACCGCGGGCGCTTCGTCCTCGTCGAACTTGTCGGGGATGAGCGTCCACAGCCCCATGGCGATGAAGCTTGCGGCGACGATCAGTCGGAAGATCTGCCCCGCGAAGAATTCGGCTGCGAGACTACCGGCCCAGGCGGCAAGCGCGTGGTTCAGGATCGTCGCGAAGAAGATGCCGGCAATGATCGGTAGCGGACGCCGAAAGCGGGTGGCCAGCACGATCGCCAGCAGCATCGTCTTGTCGCCGATCTCGGCAAACGCGACGAGCGCGGCCGAGGTAAACAAGGCTTCGAACATGGTGTGAATTCCAGGCCGGGCGGGTCGGACGCACAACAGCACCGCAGCCCACCCGCCCGGCTGGCGGGGGCGCGGTGCCATTGGTCTTGCCCGGATGAACGCCGGCCCGACGACCGTGCTCCTTCCCCCTGCCGCCATGACCTCTCGGCCAAGCATGTTGACGGCAGGGACGGGGACCGCGCGCGGCCCCCAGGGCTACTCCCCAGATGACCGCGCGCCACTAGCTCGGGCGGCGCGCGGCGTCCAGTGCGGCCCGTCTCAGGTCAGGCGAAGGCGTCCTTCTTGACCGTGATCACCTGCGGGTAGGTGAATTCCTTCAGTCCTTCGGTGCCGTACTCTGCGCCGAAGCCCGATTGCTTGTGGCCGCCGAAGGGGGCGAAGGGCGACAGGTGGAGGTATTCGTTGACCCACACGGTGCCCGTCTCGAGCTGCTCGGCGACTTCGACGCCCTTGGCCGGGTCGCCGGTCCACACCGCGCCGGCAAGTCCGTAGTCGGAATTGTTGGCCCGCTCGATCACTTCCTCGGTGGTCGAGAACTTCATCAGCGGCATGACCGGGCCGAACTGCTCCTCGGCGACGATACGCGCGTCCTCGGGCGGATTGTCGAGGATCGTGATCGGCACGTAGTAACCGGTGCCCGAGGGATCGACGTCGCCTCCGGTGAGGAACTTGTAGCCCTTGTCCTTGGCGTCCTGGATCAGTTCGCAGACGCGCTCGTACTGCTTCTTGTTCTGGATCGGGCCGACGCCGGTGCCCTGCTGGGCGCCGTCGCCGACGGTGACGTTCTTCGCGTAGTCTGCGATCGCCTGGCTGAGTTCGTCGTAGATGTCCTCGTGGATGTAGATCCGCTTGGCCGCGACGCAGATCTGGCCCGCGTTCGAGAAGCTCGACCAGAACAGCTGTTCTGCGACCTTCGACACGTCGGCATCGGGCAGGACGATCGAGGCGTCGTTGCCGCCCAGTTCCAGGGTGATGCGCTTCAGGTCCTTCGAGGCGCCCTCCATGATCTTCTTGCCGGTCGCGGTCGAGCCGGTGAAGGTGATCTTGTCGATATCCGGATGTTCGGTGATGAGCGGACCAAGGCTGTCCTCACCGGTGATGATGTTCACCGTGCCGGCAGGCACCACGTCCTTGATCAGTTCGGCGATGCGCAGCGTGGTCAGCGGGGTGAACGGCGAGGGCTTCAAAACGATGGTGCAGCCCGACAGCAGCGCGGGGACGATCTTCTGGATCGCCATCATCACGGGGAAGTTCCACGGCACGATGCCCCCGACCACGCCGACCGGCACGCGGCGCGTGCGGCTGAGGCGCTGCTCGCTGTCCTCGTTGATCACCTCGTCGAGGTTCAGCGTCGCCTGCGCGGCGGCCATGCCGGCGGCGCCGTAGATCTCCATCTGTGCCTGCGCATGCGGCTTGCCCTGCTCGGTGGTGAGCAGGCGGTAGAGCTCCTCGGCGTTGTCCTTGATCGCGGCGGCGATGCCGTTGATGACCTTCCGACGTTCCTCGACCGAGGTTTTCTTCCAGGTCTTGAAAGCGCGCCGGGCGGCGGCGACGGCGCGGTCCAGTTCTTCCTTGCCGCACGCGGGGACAGTGGCGATCACCTGTTCGTTGGCGGGGTTGATCACCTCCATCGTGCGGTCTGTGGTGACGAGTTCGCCGTCAATGAGGTTGGGGTAAGTCTCGGGCATCGGGCTCTCCATTGTTCGAATCGAATCGGTCTTTGGCAGCAACCTACCATGCCGCCCGCTCGCGCGAACGCGCTTTGCGCTCGGGCGGGCAAAAGGCGCGCTACTTGCGCTTGGGCGAGTTGCCTTCCAGCTTCGCGTCCTCGTTGGCGCGCTTGATCAGGTACTGGCGGATAGCCTCGGCATCTTCGGGCCGCAGCGCCTTGGCGAAGCTGACCATGCCGTTGTGCGACAGGGCCCCTTCGATCACCACCGACTTGATCGTATCGGGGTAACCGAGCGCCGCCGAGTGCCTCAGGTCCGGCACGAGCGCGCCGGCGATGGCCGCGTCGCCGTGGCACACCGAACAGTAGCGGGCATACAGATCGCTGCCCTTCGCCACTTGCGCCTCGGTTCCGGTGAAGGGTGGCGGATCGAGAACCTGCTCGGCCATCGGCGGTGGCGCAGGCAGCTTGCCGGTTGCCCCCAGCTTGAACACCAGCAGGCGACTGATGTTGCGCACCGGGCCCGACTTGTCCGCGACGATGCCGGTGGCCAGGTCGTACACCCCGCCCCAGCCGGCCAGCACGGCGACGTATTGTTCGCCGTTGATCGAGTAGGTCATCGGCGCGGCGATCACGCCCGTCTGCGTCGGGAACGACCACAGCTTGGCGCCGGTGTCCGCCCGGTAGGCGACGAACTCGCTCGCCGCGTTGCCCTGGAAGACGAGGTTGCCGGCTGTCGCCAGGGTGCCGCCGTTCCACGGACCCTTGTGCTCGACCACCCAGGCCTTGGCCTGCTTGACCGGGTCCCACGCGAGCAGCGCACCCGTGGTCGCCGCCTTGGCCGCGGCGCGCGCCGCCTTGTCCGCGGGCATGGCGGTCTTGCCGCTGTCGAGGCCGATCTGGAAGCCGATGTCGCTTTCCTTCCAGCCCTTCTGGGCAAGATAGGCCGCCGCCACCTGGTTGGTCGGAATGTAGACCAGCCCGGTTTTCGTGCTCATGCTCATCGGCTGCCACGAATGCGCGCCCATCGCGCTCGGCAGGGAAATGAACGGCTTTCCGGTCTTCTCGTAGCGGGCTTCCGGATTGATCGTCGGCTTGCCGGTCACCGGATCGATCCCGGTGGTCCAGTTCTGTGTCGCGAACGGCTTGGCGTTCAGGAACTTGCCCGTCTTGGCATCGAGGACGTAGAAATAGCCGTTCTTGGGTGCATGCATCGCCACGTGGCGCTGCTGACCGTCTATCTCCAGGTCCGCGAGCATGATCTGGGCGTCGCTGTCGAAGTCCCAGCGGTCTTCGGGCGTTTCCTGGAAGTGCCAGCGGTACTGGCCGGTGTCGGCATCGACCGCGACGATCGACGCGGTGTAGAGTGCATCCCCCGTGCCGCGGTCGATCGCGTCGGGGTTCCACGGCTCGGCGTTGCCGGTGCCGAACAGGACGAGGTTGGTCTGCGGATCGTAGACGATCGAATCCCAGACGGTGCCGCCGCCGCCCAGTTTCCACCACTCGCCGCCCCAGGTCTTCGCCGCGGCTTCCATCGCCTTGGCGTTGACGCCGTCCTTGTCGAACCCGTCGGCCGGGTTTCCGGGCACGGTGTTGAAGCGCCACACCTCGTTGCCCGTCTTCCAGTCATACGCCGCGATATAGCCGCGTGCCTTGTATTCCGATCCGCCGCTGCCGAGGAGGATAAGGCCCTTGGCCGCGCGGGGCGCGCCGGTGATGGTGTAGTTTTCCTGGTCGGGCACCGCGAGCTTCGACCAGGCGACCGTGCCGTCCTTCTGATTGAGAGCCACGAGCCGCCCGTCGAGCGTGCCGAGGTAGACCTTGTCGCCGTAAAGCGCGACGCCGCGGTTGACGGCGTCGCAACAGGCACGGACAAGTGTCTCGCGCGGGACCTTGGGGTCATACGACCACTTGAGCTGTCCGGTCGCCGCGTCATACGCATAGAGCTTGCTCCAGGCGCTGGTGACGTAGAGCACCCCGTCGTGCATCAACGGAGTGGCTTCCTGTCCGCGCGCTGTGTCCAGATCTGCGAACCAGGCGAGGCCCAGCTTGCCGACCGACTTGTCATCGACCTGGGTAAGCGGGGAGAAGCGCTGCTCGGCGTAATCGCGGCCGTATGTCAGCCATTCGCCGGCGTCAGCCGCGGCGATCATCGCGTCGGTCACCCCCTCGGTCGGCGGCGCGACATGGGTACGATCCGGCGCGTCCTTGTGCCCGACGTTGCAGCCGGCCAGCGCCAGCGCGGCAGCCGCGATCATTGCAAACCGCATATCCTCTCCTCCCGGGCGCCGGTTTGTCCGGGCGATCCTCGAGAGCCGTTCTTGCCAGCGCCCGCAGCGCTAGACCAGTCCTCTTTTGCGACCCGTCTGAGTGGACGTTGCGCGAACCCGTGGTAGTCTGATGCGAAACGAGAAAACCAGGAGAGCGACGATGTGCGATGAGACCGATGCCGGCGAATTTGCGCGAAGGGGAATGAGCCGGCGGGAGTTTGCCGCCAACGGCACGCTCGCAGGACTCGCGGCATGCACCCCGGTCGACCGGGTCGGCGTGGGCGCATCGACCCTCACCGAGGGGATGGTCCAGGTCCCCACCTCCGACGGGACGATGGACGCCTTCTTCGTCCATCCCGCCAAGCCTGCGCCCGCAGTTATCCTGTGGCCCGACATCGCGGGCCTGCGCGACGTGAAGAAGGCGATGGCCCGGCGGCTGGCGGGCGAGGGCTACGCAGTGCTCGTTGCGAACCCCTATTACCGCGACGTCCCCGCGCCGCAGTTCGCGGACTTTGCGGATTTCATGAAGTCGAACGGGTTCCAGAAGGTCACTCCGTGGCGCAACCGGGCGACCCCGCAGGCGATCATGCGCGACGGCAAGGCGATGGTGACGTGGCTTGACGGACAGCGTGCAGTCGACCGGGGCCGCGGGATCGGCAACCAGGGGTACTGCATGGGCGGCTCGTATACCGTCTACACCGCCGCCTCCGCGCCTGAGCGGGTCAAGGCAGCGGCAAGCTTCCATGGCGGGGGGCTCGTCACCGACAAGGCCGATAGCCCGCACCGGGTGCTGCAGAAGGGCACCAGCTACCTGTTCGCGATCGGTCAGAACGACGACGCCAAGCAGCCGGAGGCGAAGGACGAGCTCCGCAAGGCAGCCGACACCGTCGGCGCGCCGGCCGAGATCGAGGTCTATCCCGCCGACCACGGCTGGTGCGTGCCCGACAGCCCGGTTTACGACGCCGCGCAGGCCGAGCGGGCCTGGGGACGCTTGCTCGAACTGTACGCCGGCGCTATCTAGCTGGCGAAGTCCTCGGTATCGACGGTCGCCTGCGCGGCCGGCGAATAGCGCGGCCCGCTTACGGTCGACTGGTTGATCAACGCCCCCGCGCTTGCGAGCAGGTCCGGCGCGACGTTCAGCGACAGCGTGGCGAAGTTTTCTTCCAGGTGCGCGATGCTGGTGGTGCCGGGGATGACGTGGACGTGGGGACCCTGGGCGAGCAGCCACGCGAGCGCGAGCTGGGCCGGGGCAATGCCCGCCTGCGCCGCCAGCGCATCGAACCGGTCGATCAACGCCAGATTCCTGGGCCAGTTGTCGGCATCGAACCGCGGCATCGTGCGCCGCAGGTCCTTCTCGGCAAGAGTGGCGGGATCGCGCAGCTCGCCGCCCAGTGCTCCGCGCGCGACCGGCGAAAAGGCAACAAAGGCGATGCCCAGCTCGCGCGTGGTCTCGAGCACGGCGATTTCGGGATTGCGGGTCCACAGGGAATATTCGGCCTGCACCGCCGCCATCGGGTGCACGGCGTGCGCCTCGCGAATGTGCGCCGCGCCCCATTCCGACACGCCGTAGGCACCGATCTTGCCTGCCTCGATGGCCCGAGAAAGCGCTCCCACCATGTCGGCTATCGGGACCTTTGGATCGAACCGGTGCATGTAGAACAGGTCGATCCGGTCGGACTTGAGCCGTGCAAGGCTTTCATCGAGCGAGGCGAGCATGGCCTCCGGCCGGCAGTCGATCCCTCGCGCCGGCCCGTGGACAACGATCCCGGTCTTGCTGGCGAGGAGGAAATCGCCGCGGCGATCCATGATCGCCTCGCCCAGCAGCGTCTCGTTGGCGCCCAGGCCATAGACGTTGGCGGTGTCGAAGTGATCGTAGCCCAGCTCCAGCGCTCGTTCGAGGAGCGCCACCTTCTGCTCGTGCGGCGGCGGGTCGCCGTAGGCCCACGACAGGTTCATGCAGCCCAGCCCTATGGGCAAGACCATGCGGCCGGCGAGTTCGCGCTTTTCCATCGGCGCCGCATCTAACCGTTCGCCCGGCGCCGCGCCAGCGCGGGGGATGGGGCGTCCGTTCCGCGAAAGGGCTGTCCTACACGGACCCGGTATGCTCCAGGCGTTTCGATGAACGGCAAGACTCTCCCGAAATCGCCACGAACGGAAGGTGACAACTTCGACGCGCCCAGGGAGCCTCCCACCGAGGGAAGAACGGGTCCGCGAAGAGTTTTGAAAAAGGGGTACTTAGGCGGTCCACAGCGGCCGGTTTCGCTTGCGGGCGGCCCGGCGAACGCTACGATATACGCAGTTTGAGGAGGGAAAATTGGGCCTTGCATTGATCCTGATAGTCGCGGTGCTGGTCATATTTCTGCTGACCGGCGTGCGCGTCGTGCGGCAGGGCTACGTCTATACGATCGAGCGGTTCGGCAAGTTCACCAAGTCGGCCGAACCGGGACTGCACATCATCACCCCCTTCGTCGACCGGGTCGGCCAGAAGGTGAACATGATGGAGCAGGTGCTCGATATTCCGGGGCAGGAGATCATCACCCGCGACAATGCCATGGTCGGGGTCGACGCGGTGGTGTTCTTCCAGGTGCTCGACGCTGGCAAGGCCGCCTACGAAGTGCACAACCTCTACGGCGCGATCATGGCGATCACGACGACCAACCTGCGCACCGTGATGGGTTCGATGGACCTCGACGAGACGCTTTCGAAGCGCGACGAGATCAACGCACGCCTGCTGGGTGTAGTCGATCACGCGACCTCTCCGTGGGGGGTCAAGATCACCCGCGTCGAGATCAAGGACATCCGCCCGCCGATCGATATTTCGGAAGCGATGGCGCGGCAGATGAAGGCCGAGCGATTGAAGCGCGCGGAGATCCTGGAGGCGGAGGGCGAGCGGGCGAGCCGGATCCTGCGCGCGGAGGGCGAGAAGCAGAGCGCGATCCTCTCGGCCGAGGGCAAGAAGGAAGCGGCATTCCGCGATGCCGAGGCCCGCGAGCGTGCGGCGGAGGCCGAGGCGCAGGCGACCCGCGCCGTTTCCGATGCGATCGCGCAGTCTGGCAACCAGGCGATCAACTACTTCATCGCCCAGGAATATACCAAGGCGGTCGGCAAGTTCGCGACCAGCCCCAATGCCAAGACGATCCTGTTCCCGGTCGAGGCGACCCAGCTCATCGGTTCGCTCGGCGGGATCGGCGAGCTCGTCAGGGATATCGCGAAGCCGGGCGAAGCAACGACGCTTTCCTCGCCCGGTGCCTCGGGCGTGCAGTTGCCGCGTGAACGCCAGCGCGCCGCGGTGCCGCGGACGGGCAACGAGGAAGGGTGATGGACTGGCTGACCGATCTCGACGCTGCCTGGGCGTGGGTGGCCCTTGGACTTGCGTTGGCAGCGTTCGAAATGGTCGTGCCCGGCGTGTACCTGATCTGGCTGGCGGTCGCCGCTTTGATTACGGGAGCCTTGGCCTTCGTGTTCGACGTGGGCCTGCCGTTGCAGGTTGTCGAATTCGTCTTCCTCTCACTGATCGCGGTATACACCGCGCGCCGGATGGTGACCGACAAGCCGATCGAGAGCAGCGATCCCATGCTCAACAACCGGATGGCGCGCCTCGTCGGGCAGACGGGCACGGTGGCCGTCCCGATCGAGCATGGCGAGGGGCGCGTAAACCAGGGCGACAGCCAGTGGCCCGCGCGCGGGCCCGAGCTTCCAGCGGGCGCACGGGTGCGGATCATCGGGTTCGATGGCGGCACCCTCGTCGTGGAGCCGCTGACCTTGCTTGCGGACGAGGGAACCGTGCCGCCGGCGCAAGCCTAGCCGGCGACCGTTTCGTTGAAACGGCCATACCGCCGGTAGCGGGTCATCCAGCGGTCGAGAAACAGGCTCAGCGGACGGGGCGCGATCCCAAGTTCCGCCATTCCGGGGTACTCGCCGGAGGGCTTGTTGCCGGCCTTGAGCAGCGTCCACTGGTCACCGTTCATCGGCGTGCCAGGCAGCGCGGCGAACAGCGCCGACAGCGCATCGGGCACAGGCAGGAACACCCGCTTGCGGTTCTGGCTCGCCGCAATCTGGCGGTTCAACTGCAGCATCGTGACCGTCTCGGGGCCGGCGATCTCGTAAATCTTTCCTGCGTGCGAAGCGGGGTCCGCCAGGGAGTTCGCTACTGCCTCTGCCGCGTCATCGACGAACAGCGGTTGAAGCTGAGCCCGGGGCGCGAAGACGGGGAGAACCGGCAGCGCGGAGATCAGGCCCGCGAACATCTGCACGAACCGGTCGTCCTCGCCAAAAAGAACACCGGGCCGCAAGATGGTCGCCCGGGGAAAGGCCGACCTGACAACTTCCTCGCTCTCCGCTTTCGCGCGCGCGTAGGCAGCCGGTGAATCACGGTCTGCCCCGATGGCGCTGACGTGAACCATCGCGGTGCAGCCGCTTGCCGCCGCCTCGGCGATGTTCTGCGCGCTCCCGCAGATCGTGTGCATGACGTCGCCCGCGAAAGTCCCCACAAGGTTGACGACCGCGTCGGCTCCGGCAAGCGCGGCATCGACGCTCTCGCGCCGGGTGGCGTCGCAGGGAATGAACTGGATTTGCCCCAGCTGCGCGAGCGGCTTGAGGCGGTACGCACGCTTCGGATGCCGGCTGGCGATCCGCACCCTCGCGCCCCGCGTCAGCAGCGCCTGCGCGACGTGATCGCCCAGGAAGCCGCTGCCGCCGACGATCGTCACCAGAGTGCCGTGAAGAGGATCGTGTCGTGCCATGCTGCAATCATCCAGGGTTGTTCTTGAGGCGCCCTGCCGCAATCGCAAATGCGCCGCAACCCGGTTGGCATAACAACCAGCGTTGACAACCGCAGGCACGCCCAGCTATCGGCCCGCCCCTACCCGGGAGCCAGCCACGCAGGCCGGCAAACCCACCGTGTGCCCAGATGGCGGAATTGGTAGACGCACCAGCTTCAGGTGCTGGCGCTCGCAAGGGCGTGGAGGTTCGAGTCCTCTTCTGGGCACCATTTGTTCTTCTGGCTGAGTCCAGGAACGTCCAGCAAGCAGCTGGTTTTTCAGCAAAATTTCGATGAGACTCGCCGAATGGAATCCGGGACAATCCGGGAACATCCGGCACGAGACCAACACATTTGTTGGTGCTTTTGTTGGTGCTGACCGGCCCGGGAAAGCTGGGACCAACACTATGCTGACTCACATCCAGATCACTTCCGCTAAACCAACGGGGAAGGCCTTCAACCTTGCAGATTCGCAAGGCCTCTACCTCACCATCAAGCCCAACGGGTCGAAGCTGTGGCGCTTCAACTACCGCTACCTGGACAAGCAGAAGACGCTTCATCTCGGGCCTTGGCCCGATGTGGGCCTGGCCGACGCTCGCTCGCGGCGCGACGAGGCACGCAAGCAACTCGCGGCCGGGCTCGACCCGGCATACGAAAAGAAGCGTGCCCGCATCACCGCCAAGATTGCGGCGGCAAACACCTTCAAGGAGGTGGCCGAGGAATGGGTTGCGAAGTGTAAGCGCGAAGGCCGCGCGCCGGTCACGCTGGAGAAGATCCGCTGGCTGCTCGGCATGGCCTATCCGATGATCGGCAGCCTGCCGATCGCGAAGATCACGCCGCAGGAGGCGCTGGCGGTGCTGCGCAAGGTCGAAGCGACCGGACGCTACGAAAGCGCGAGGCGGATGCGCAGCGTGCTCAGCCGGGTGTTTCGCTACGGCATCGCGACGGCGCGCGCCGATCGAGACGTCGCCTCGGACCTGCGCGGAGCGCTCACCACGCCGAAAGTGACGCACCTTGCAGCGATCACCACTCCGAAAGAAGCCGGGGCGTTGCTGCGGGCCATCGACGATTATACCGGCCACGAGATCACGGCGATTGCGCTGCGCCTTTCGCCGCACCTGTTCGTCCGCCCCGGCGAACTGCGCCAAGCGGAGTGGAGCGAGATCGACGCGCGCGCCGCCATCTGGTCGCTGTCGGCGGAAAAGATGAAGATGCGCCGGCCGCACCGGGTGCCGCTCTCCCGACAGGTGCTGGCGATGCTCGAGGAGCTGCACGCGCTGACGGGACATGGGCGGTTCCTCTTCCCGTCGTTCCGCTCGTCGCGCCAGTGCATGTCCGAGAACACCGTCAACGCGGCGCTCCGCCGGCTCGGCTACAGCCAGGAGGAGATGACCGCGCACGGCTTCCGGGCGATGGCCGCGACGTTGCTCAACGAGATGGGCATCTGGAATCCCGATGCGATCGAAAAGCAGCTCGCTCACCTCGATACGTCCATGGTTCGTCGGACCTATACGCGTGGAGAATATTGGGACGAGCGGGTGCGCATGATGCAGCACTGGTCCGACTATCTCGACCAGCTGCGGGCTGGTGCGAAGATCCTCCGGCCGGACTTCGGGAAGAATAGGGACAAGGGCGCATAGGCGCTGCCATTACCCGGATGTCGGATAGCTTCCCATGGCCGTGCTAGCACCTTTGGCATTTAGCGAAAGATGTGATAAAACCTCTGCTATTATGAAATCTAGCAAAGGAAATATCACGCCTCTTCCGGACGCTTCCCAGCGAACGCGCGCGCTCGAACTGCTCGAAGCGCGAGGCCTCATGCGCTTCAAGGATTTCACCGCGGAAGGCATTGCTCCGGAGACGCTTGCGCGGCTCGTGCGGGCGCAAGACGTCGAGCGACCGGCTCGGGGCCTCTACCAGCTCCCCGACGTTGCCGCCGGCGCGGCACATGTGCTGGCGGAGGCTTCGGCGCTCGTTCCGAAGGGAATCGTCTGTCTGACGTCCGCTCTGCAATATCACGGTATCACGCTCCAGATGCCGTCAGCCGTCTGGATGGCGATCGACCGGACGGCCTGGCGGCCAAGGACCGACTATCCGCCGATCCGGTTCGTTCGATTCAGCGGACACGCCCTCACGGATTCGATCGAGCAGCACCGGATTGAAGGCATCGACGTGCGGATTACGGCGCCGGCGCGGACAATTGTCGACTGTTTCCGCTATCGCAACAAGGTTGGAATCGACGTGGCGATGGAAGGGCTGCGAGAGGGACTGCGCAGCCGAAAGGCAACGCCCGACCAGCTTTGGGACTACGCGAGGACGACTCGGAGTTGGTCGGTCATCAGGCCCTATCTCGAAGCAACGGTGGCGAGCCATGACGCGTGAGGCGGGGAAAAACGCTGGTCAATCTCTAGCGTGCATCCCGTTCAGCCTCGATTGTAGCGCGGCAATACTCTCGATCACGGCGTCGAAATCTGGCGGCGCGCCGAAGATCATGGTGCTCATTGCCGAGTAATCGCGTCGCAGGTCGTCAAACATGGCTCCTTCGGGGCAGAGCGCAAAATTGGGTGCGACCGCAGATGCGAGATCGAAATCGGGCCTGTTGAAGAACATGCGGGCATGCGCGACGCAGTCGGCGCCCATTTCGGGATTGGCGAGCGCCTTCTCGCCGACCTCGGAGGTCATGAGCATGTGGATGTCGTAATAGTGGCGGGATACACGGTGGCCGCCGCCGCGCAGTTCGCCGCGAATGTCGAACCAGCTGCGCAAGCCGTGCAGGATCACCACCTTGTCCCAGAAGGTCCGCTCGGCATCGACGATCGTCACGTTCGGCACGGCAAGGTCGAGGTCGGGGGCATCCTCGTCGACGTAGGGCCGGATGGAATGGGCTGAGTTGGGGTCGAGCGCAGATTTGGCGCCGGATTCGATCTTCACCGCCTTGTCTATGTAGCCATCGGCGGGCGTGGCCGTCGGATAGTAGACCAGCAGCGTCTGGCTATCCCCGTCATGCGGCACGATACGGAGCCGGTCGGCGGGCAGGCCGGTGCGCTCGGCCGTCGCGGCCGCGATCGCTGACAGCTGCTCCAGCAGCGGGCCATTGATGTAGACTTCGCATGCTGCCTTGATGGCATCGAGTGCCGCCTCGCGCTTTTTGCGGCTGAGCGCCTGGAGCTCCCCGATGCTCGCGGCTTCGCCGAGATCGTCGCGAAATACCGTGACGTCGATGTCCTCGGAGAAGCGTCGGATCAGACCGAAGCCCTTAGACAGCGAAGTACCGCCTTTGAACAGCAGCCTCGGGCCTTCGGGAAGGCCATTGAATAGTGCGTCTAGCGTCCAGCAGACCCAGAAGTCCTTCTCGACGTTTTGCGGTGTCGTACCGAGGCGCAGCGCGGTCGCTGTGAAGAGACCCGACCGCGTGTCCTCATTCGCGGACAGGATCGCATCGTAATTGGAATTCATGCAGCTTCGGACTCGGCGGCCAGGAGAGCTCTCAGATAATCCTGCATCCACGCCGGCAACGCCGACATGCCGTCGCGCAGGTCTTCGCGCAAGCACTTACCTTCGGGCTCCCGCGAGAGCATCTGGCGGAGCTTGCGACGGATCGCCTGGCCCTCTTCCGGGTCGGCCGTGGTATCGCGCAGCCAGTGGAGCGCCTGGACGATCCGCATCGCCGGGCGGCCTGCCCAAAAGAGCTTGCTGGCGGCTGTGGGTCGGAAACTGATGTCGAGATTGCCGAGACGGACCGGCTTCAATCGAGAGTCGGTGTGGACGATGATCTTGGCGGGCACGGCATTGGTCAGTCCGAGATCGTTGGCGGCGGTCATGCCGTCAACCAAGACCCGGATCTGGTCTCGGCGGGCGATCGCTTCGACCACTTGGCGGGGATCCGGGGGATTGGGCGCCTTGGTGAGGCTGTTGAAGTCGGGCTTGTCGTAGAGACCCCGGTCGATCCGGCGCAGCGTGTCGGCGGCGACAAGACGTTGGAGAACCTTGTCGATCGCATCGCGCGTGCCGAGGTCGAGGAAGTCTGCCGGCGTCCAAACAGTGCGTGGTGCGGCACCGCCGATCCGCTCAAGGACACAGTTCTTCAGGTCTACCGAGTCGGTCATGTCCGAAATTTGTATATGTTTTTCGGACAAAAAGCAAGTTGCACTGTCCGAAATTTGTAGCCATTTTTCGGACCACGACAGCGTGAGGTCGTTACGCCGCACGATTTCGAAACAGTTCCAGGCCTTCCGCCAGATCCTGGCCCGACACCGGCTTGGCGATCGTGGCAAGCGTCAGAGACGGGTATTCGGCGGCAAGCGTGGCCTGGCCGGTCACGAAGATACTCGGGACGCCGCGCTCCTTCAGCCATGCGGCCGCCGCCGGCCCCGTGCGTCCATCGGTGAGGTCGATGTCCACCAGCGCTCCGTCGATCTCGAACGAATCGAACTCCTCCTTCAACTCGGTGAAGCTGCACAGAGAGCCGACAAAGACATGGCCGAGCTCTTCGATCAACGCTTCGACATGAAACGCGATCAATTGGTTGTCTTCGAGATAAAGGATGCGAAGCGGCGGCGAGTGCGAATTCATTGCTCGAAAATCGTCTTGAGGCGTCCAAGTTTCAGCGGATTCGAAAAAATGGTCCGGTGATAGTGCAGCGCAGCCCCTGCGGGTCGAACACGATCTCGGGTGGAGCGCCGAACAGGCCGCGTATGGCGGAACGAATATAGCGTGTGCCGTAGCCGGGCGCCGACGGCTCGACGACCGGCGGACCGCCGCTCTCTACCCATCTGATCGTCAGCATGGGTTCGCTGTCCGACGATAGCTCCCACTCAACCCGCACCCGTCCTTCGGGGCAGGACAGTGCGCCGTACTTGAGGGCGTTGGTGGCGAGCTCGTGCAGGCACAGTGCGAGCGTGGTTCCGGCGTTGTGGCGTATCTCGATGGCCGGCCCGTGGGCGGTCACGCGGTCCTTGCCGGCAATCCGATAGGGCCTGAAGGTGCGCTCGACGACCTTGGCGAAATCGATGGTTTCGCTGCCGGCTTCGAAGACGGCGGAGTGGACGTTCGACAGCGCCATGAGCCGTCCGGAGAAATCTTCGACGAATTGGTCGAGCGAGGTGGTGTTCCGGCGCGTCATGTCGAACATCGCCCGGACGCTGGCGAGGATATTCTTCACCCGGTGGTTGAGCTCGTGGCGGAGTTCGACCTCGCGCTCGATATGGTCCCTCACGTCTCTCTGGCGGAAGCGGGACAGGAGCGCCGATTGCACGCCGCTGAGCAGCTCCAGCGTTGCTACGGGCCGCTGGTAGAAGATCTGGCGCGACCTCGGCCACGCGGCGCTCAACTCCGAACGGATGCGAGCGTGCGGCGCGGCGCGGTCGAGAAGGACGATGATCGGCATCTCGGCCCAAGCCGGTTGGTCCGCAAGATGCCGGGCAATAACCTCCAGTGCGGCCGGATCGAGCGCCTCGTGCGTGACGACCAGCATGCCCGGCCCTTCGGCAAGCCGGGTCGCCAATTCCTTGGAATCGGCAGCCTGCCTGACGGTGACGTCGTGCTCGACGAGCAGCGTTCTCAGATAGTCGGCGTCTCGGCGATACGGCGCAAGGACCAGCACCCAGTCGAGCGTGCGGTCGCTTCCCGGCATCGCCTCACGCTTCGGGGAGCGGATTGTAGGGGATCACGCTGACGCCGGAGCTTTCGATGAAGAGCTCGCGCACGTCGAGGTCGTGCGGCCCATGCCGCTTTTTCACCACCGTGATGTTGCGGCGCAGCCGGCCTTCGTGCTCGACGATGCGCAGCAGCAGCACCGTATCGCCGAGGAAGCTCACGTCGACGTCGATGCCGACGTCCTGGCCGAGCAGGCCGTGCTGCGCGACGATCAGGATCGTGAGCACGCCGGCGCGGGCCAGATACTTGAGCAGCGACTGGATGTCGCGCACCGCCTTTTCGCGATGGGGCAGCGAATTGATGTAGCCGGTGAAGCTGTCGATCACCACCACGCGGACCTTCTCGCCGGTTACCGCCTGCTCGACGATCTGGCCGAACTCGCCGGGCGATATCTCGTTCGGGTTGAAGTCGCGAATGATCAGCTGGCCGTCCTCGTAGAACTGGCGCAGCTGCATGCCGAGGCCCTCGGAACGCCGGAAGAAGGTCTCGAGCCGCTCTTCAAACAGGAACAGGGCGACGCTCTCGCCGCGCTGGAGCGCCGCGGTTGCGTAGAGCGAGGCCATGGTGGACTTGCCGGTGCCCGACTGGCCGATGACCAGCGTCGTCGTCCCGGATTCCTGGCCGCCGCCGAACATCTCGTCGAGGGCATCGACGCCGGACTTGATAAGCTGCGGCTTGACCGTCTCGGCAGCGGTGCCCGGAACGACCCGGGGGAACACGACGACGCCCTCGCCTTCGCGGATGGCCATGTCGTGATAGCCGTCCACCACGGGCACGCCGCGCATCTTGCTCACCTCGATGCGGCGGCGGACCGGGCCATATTCGTCGATCGACTTGTTGAGGCAGATGACGCCGTGCGCCACGCCTTCAACTTCCTCGCCGGCATGCTGGGCGTCGCGGACCTGCGTATCGAGCAGGAGCGCGACGACATTGCGCTTGGCGAGGAAGGCCTTGAACGCGATCAGTTCGCGGCGGAAGCGCGGCGTGTCGCCGGTGATCAGGCGGATTTCGAGAAGCGAGTCGTAGACCAGGCGGCTCGGCTTGTGCTCCTTAATCGCGTCTTCGATCGCCTTGCGCGTCTCGTCGAGACGCAGCTCGGCGGTCTGGAAAATGGTCTGGTCGGCGGCGCTGTTGACCGCGTCCGACGCGGACAATTCCTCGACGCGGATTCCGTCCAGTGTCCAGCCGTGGGAGACGGCGATCGCTTCGAGCTCGGCCCTGGTTTGCGAGAGACTGACATAGATGCAGCGCTCGCCGGCGGCCACGCCGGCACGCAGGAACTGGAGTGCCGCGGTCGTCTTGCCCGACCCCGGCGCGCCTTGAATGATGTAGAGGTTGGAGGCCGGCAATCCGCCGCGCAGGATTTCATCGAGTCCTTCGATGCCCGAGTTCACTATCGCCTGCTTCTTGCGACCAGCCACATCCACCTCTCGATTTATGACGATCCCGCCCGCCGTGTGCCGCCGGGGCGAACCGTGTCGAATTCGGTCGTCGTTGCGCGATGAGGGCTGGCTGCGGCATCGCCCGACCTGCCTTGCTCATCGCGCATGGCGATACACAGGTACGATGGCGGTCAGTGTTCGATAGCCGACACAACGCAGCGGCGGCCAATTAAACACCGGTCAGGGCCCTAAGGCTCCTGAACGGAATGAGGGTGCACCGGCCCACTTTCACCGTCTCGAGGTCGCCCGACTGGATCAGCTCGTACAATCTCGACCGGCTGATCCCGGTGAGCTGGACAGCCGTCGAAATCCGCACCGTCAGCGGTTCGATCGCGGGCTGCTCGGCGCCTGCCTCGCTGCGGCCGGCCATGGTCATGGCCTTCCGCGACCGCGGGAAAAGGCGCGGTCGTTTTCGAGGAAGCAGGCGAGTATCGCCGGAATGAGCTCGGCGACCGGCTCCTCCTTTCCATAGGCCTCCCGATACGCGGCCGCGTAGGCGCCGAGGGCAGAAGCGAGATCGGGCGTGATCGTGATGCTGAGCTTGATCGGCGTTCGATCGGGCAGCTGCGGAAGCTTCAGCTCGGGCATTTTCATCCTCCTATTCGTTCCAGGGTTCCAGGATGAGGTCGCGGTGCACGATCAGGCGGATCGGCGTGCCGGGGCGGATCGTGATCGTCGGCTGGATGTTGAGGTTGCGCGTGGTGAGCTGGTCGCCGGCGCGCGCACCGTTCTGCTGCGTCGACTCCCGGATCGCCTGCACGAGGTCGCTTTCGCCGGTGAATGTCAGGTTCGAGCCGACCCCGAGCAGGGTCGAGAGCGCCACGCCCTTGAGAAGCGACCAGGTGTGGAAGTCGACCTTATCGGCGACGCCGGCATAGCCTGCCGCATCGCTTGCCGGCACGTTATCGATCCGCAGCGACCGGCCGTCGGGAAAGACGATCCGTTGCCAGACGAGGAGCGCGCGCGTCTGACCGAAGGCCACCACGCTGTCATAGCTTCCGATCAGGCGCGTCCCCTGCGGGATCAGCAAGACGCGTCCGGTCTGGCTGTCGAAGACGCGCTCGGTGACCTGCGCGATGACCAGTCCGGGCAGATCCGACCTCAGGCCGGTGATGAGGCTCGCGGGGATGACGTGGCCCGCGGACAGCAGGTGGGGCGAAGCAGCCGCCTGCACGCCGTGCGGATTGACGTCGCCGCCCCGATCGAGCCCGGCCATGAAATCGGCCTTCCGGGCCTGCGCATTCGGATCGCGCTGGGGATCGAGCGCCAGTCGCGAACTCGCCGTCGGCGCTTCGGGAGCGTCGGCAACGGGCGCGGCAGCAGGAGCAGAATTTGGTGCGCTCGTCTGGACCAGTACGCCGGACTCGCGCGCGCTTCGCGCTTGCGCCGCGATCCGTTCGCGCTCCGCCTGCGCGGCTTGCTCTCGCTGGCTCAACACGTCTGACGGTGGGGCGCCCGGGCCCTGCTCGGCCATCGCGCGTTGGTGCTCGAGGATTGGGCGCCCGAGGTCGCCGGGAAGCGGCGGGCCGAGTTTTGGCGCCTCGGCATAGCTGGAGGGCAGCGCGCCAAGCGTATCAGCCGGCGGCCGCGCCGGCTCGCTGGCGTTGTCGTCGTTGGCGACGAGCTGGAAGGTTCGCGGCTTCAATGCCACCCAGGCCGCCGCCACGATGCCGACGACGGCGATCGCCGTCAGGGCCACGATCACGCTTCGCTTGAAGCGCACGACACGGCCCGGCCGCGCGCGAAGGACGAGCGTTTCAGGATCGACCTTGGCGCTCTGCGCGGGCTCGCCCGTCACGCCACCGGATACGGGCGCCTCTGTCATGACCGCCTCCGCCCATCGGTTCCGCGGACGATCCGAACGACATCCTGGCGCTTGGCGCCAAGCCGCAACTCGGCCCGGTCGAACAGTCGGTCGACGATGTAGAAGCGGCCCTGCACGCGGTAATTGACCAGGCTCGCCTTTCCTTCGCGGTCGACCAGGAAGAGCGGCGGCGCTTCTCCGACGGCGAGCGAGGCCGGAAATTCGATGTAGGTTTGCCGGCCGTCGTCGAAGGCGCGCAGCGGCTTCCAGCTTGGGTCGTCGCCGGTGATGCGATAGGCGAAATTGAGCTTCTCGATCTCGAGGCCGGCAGCCAGCGGGGTCGCGGTCTGTGTCGGCGTGCCCGTCCGGTCGAGGGCGAGCAGCGCGTCCTGCGGATAGGTCCAGGAGAGCGCCGCCATGGCCGGTCCGGCCGAGCTGCTTAAGCTGAGATGATAGGTTCGCCGGTCGGTGGTGACGACGAGATTGGTCGAGAGGCCGGCAGAGAAGGGTTTGACGAGGACGTGAACCCGTCGCCCGGCACCGGAGCCGCTGGTGGTGTCGCCGATGACCCAGCGGACTGTGTCTCCGCTGGCAACGGAAACGAGCGCCTCCCCGGCCTGCAAGGCGATGTCGGTGACGCGCCCCGGCGCGGTGTAGACGCGGTAGAGGGCGCCCTCGGCATAGGCGAACACGGCTGCGCCATTGACGAAGTCGCCTTGCGACGGCTCGATGGTCGCCGCGCGGTTGGCCGCGTGCACGGCATCTGCCCGCTGCGCTGCGCTGCGCGTCGCATCCGCGGCCGAGCCCGGCGAGGCGGCGATCATTGCAGTGACGGCAGCCAGGGAGGCGAGCTGCCTTGGGAAGGACAAGAACGTCATGGCCGATACTCCGGAACAGGCGCTGAAGGGAGAGCTTCGCCGGTGGGCGGCGGGGCTGGAGGCGGAAGCGGTGCGGGTTGCGGCGATGGGGCGGGTTCGAGCTCGCGGCTCCAGTCGACCGCGTCGACGTAGATTCCCAAGGGATTGCGCCGCAGCGTGTCGGCCGACGGCGGTGGCCGGCGGACGACCGCCAGGATCGCCGTCCAGCGCGAGGTGCCGGCCTGCGCGCCCCGCTCGAACGCCGTCTCGGTCCACTTGACCTGGAAGGACCGGTCCGATGCCCGCACCACGCTGGTGACCTGCACGGAGACAGTCCTCTCGCCCACGACGTCGAACGGCCGCGCCGAGTTCGCATAGTCGCTGAGGAACTGGCCGCCGCGCCGGGTCACGAAGTCGTAGGCGGACAGCCAATCCCGGCGCATCAGCACCGGGTCGAGCGAGATCGTGCGGACATGCTCGATGAAGCGGGCGAGGTGCCAGGCAACCTGGGCATCGCCCGGCTGATAATCGCGGTCGGCCGGGGCCACGGCGCGAGCCTCGCCCAGGCTGTCGACTTCCACCACATAGGGGACGACGCGGCTCTGCAGGGACTGCCAGATGAGCGCACTCGACATGGCAACCGTGAGGCCGAGACCGCCGAATGCCATCCACCGCCAGTTGCGCGCCTGGACACGCGCCGCGCCGATGCGCTCGTCCCACAGCTTGCCGGCGCGCTGGTAGGGCGTTTCGGGCTCGGGGGTGCGGCCGTAGCGCTGGACGCTGCGCTTGAAGAGCATGGCTAGTCCTCCTTTTCCTTGATGTCGGGCGTCGCGCCCGCGCCGCCGCGGTCGCCCTCGCGCAGCGCCTGGAGTGCGACATGGCGGTGCTGGGCGGCGCCTTGCTGCCGGCGGAGCTGCTGCGCCCAGGCCGGCGCGGCGTCG
>NZ_BMKL01000002.1 GCF_014644315.1 Tsuneonella deserti
CGAGCCGGGCGGCGCCAATCGCGGCTCCTCCGCCGAGCGCCACCGCGCCGGCCGCACCGATCGTCGTGCCGAGCGCGGCGCCGGCACCGAGCTGCGGCGCCCCTGCGACCAGCCCCGAGGCAATGCCGGGACCGAAGATACCGAGGCCGAGCAGCGATAGGGCGCCGAGCGCCAGGCTCATGGCCTGGCCGAGGTCGGGCTCCTGCCCCTGGAGCGCGGTGGTGAACTCGGCGAAGAAGCTGGAGCCGATTCCGACGATGACGGCGAGCACCATGACCTTGATGCCCGAGGAGACGACGTTGCCGAGCACGCGCTCGGCAAGGAAGCTGGTGCGGTTCCACAGCGCGAAGGGCACGAGAATGAAGCCGGCGAGGCTCGTCAGCTTGAACTCGATGATCGTGACGAACATCTGCACGGCGAGGATGAAGAAGGCGAGTATGACGATCGCCCAGGCGAGCAGGAGCACCGCGATCGTCAGGAAGTTCTCGAAGAAGCTGACGAAGCCCATCATGCTCGCGGCCTGCTCGAGAAGCGGCCATGCGGCAGAATAGCCGGTCGCGGCGAGCCGGCCCGGCCTCAGCAAATCGTCAGCCGAAAGCGTACCCCCGCCGGCGGTCAGCCCGGCCTGGGCGAAGGACTTGAAGATGATATCGGCCAGCGTCGAGAAGCTGTTCAGGATGAACGCGAAAGCGCCGACGTAGAGAATCTTGCGCAGGAAGCGGCCGATGACGTCCTGTTCGCCCCCCATGGCCCAGAACAGGCCCGCGAGCGTGATGTCGATGCCGATCAGCGTCGCGGTCAGGAAGCCGACATCCGGGCCAAGCAGCCCGAAGCCGCTATCGATGTAGCGGATGAAGGCTTCCATGAACCGGTCGATGACGTTGAGATCGTTCACGGGCGCGTCGTTTCCTGCTGGTGTGGCGACGAAATCGCGGGGCGTGGCCTGGGGAGCGGGTAGCCACGCCCCGCGGCGATGACGGCGTAGGGGGGACCGCCGCCATCAAGCTCGGCTAGCGGGGCGTGTAGGTCGAGCCGGTTCCGAGAAACCTCTTGGTGGCGAGGCGTCCGTCGATCTCGGCCTGCGCGCGCCGCGCGGCCTCGGTCGCCTGGGCGCGATATTGCGCCGCCATGAGATCCTGGATCTGGAACTGCTGCTTGGCCGCGAGCGCGAGCAGCTGGTTCGACGTCTGCGTGGCCTGCAACGCGCCTTCGGCGCCCTGGCTTCGCGCGACGAGCCGGTTCAGCAGGCCGGCATCGGCCTGGACGTTCTCCGCGACCTGGGCCTGGAGCGTCATTGTCTGCCGGTAGGCATTCATCGCCGCGTCGAGCCGCCTGCGCGCGGCGATCACCTGCTGGTCGGTCGAGAGTGCCTGCCCGTAGTCATGCGGGAACAGCTGCCTGAATTGCTGGTCCAGCCCGGAAACCTGGAACCCGATGCCCTGCGCCTGCGCCATCAGCCGGTCGATCTGCTGGATGTCGGCGTTGAGAGCCTGGAGTTCCGGGAAGTCGACGCGCGCCAGGTTCTTGGCCTGGTTGAGCAGCATCGTCGCTTCGTTCTGGAGCGACTGGATCTGGTTGTTGATCTGCTGGAGCGTTCGCGCCGCGGTGAGCAGGTTCTGCGAATAGTTGCGCGGGTCGAACACCGCCATCTGTGCCTGGGCGGGACTGCTCGACAGCGCGAACGCTGCGACCAGCGGGCCTGCCGCGGCGAGGCCGAGAGCGGGTGCGATCAAGCGGCTACGCAAATACTTTGCCATGGGTCTTACTCCTGGGGCTGGGGGTTGGCGGGGAAGGAGGCGAGCAATTCGGCTGTCCACGGCAGGCCGGCCGCGGCGAGAAAGCGCGCCGCGAAGTCGTCGGCGCCGCCTTCGTCGAGCATGCGGTCGATCAGGGCCTGGGTGGCAGGATCGGATGCACCGCAAAGCGCGAGGCCGACCGGTCCCAGCCCGAGCTCGAACAGCCGATTGCCGCGCGCCGACTGGAGGTAATAGTGGCGCTTGGGGGTGGCGCGGCTGACCAGCCCGATCTGCCGCTCGTTGAGCCCGAAGCGTTCGTAGGCGGCGCGGCTTTGCGGCTCGATCGCCCGGTCGTTGGGCAGGAAGATGCGCTGCGGGCAGCTCTCGATGATGGCCGGCGCGATGCTGCTGTCGGCGATGTCGGCGAGGCTTTGCGTCGCGAACAGCACGGCGACGTTCTTCTTGCGCAAGGTCTTCAGCCACTCGCGGATGCGCGCGGCGAACAGCGGATGGTCGAGGAAGATCCAGGCCTCGTCGAGGACCAGCAACGTCGGCCGGCCGTCGAAGCGCTCCTCGAGCCGATGGAACAGGTAAGTGAGGACCGGCGCGACGACGCTTGCCTGGCCCATCAGCCCCTCGGTCTCGAAGCATTGCACATCGGCGAGCGCGAGGCGCTGCTCGGCCGCATCGAGCAGGCGCCCGTAGGGCCCCTCCAGCGTGTAGGCGGCCAGCGCCGTGCGCAGCGCGCTCGACTGGAGCAGGAGCGCGAGTCCCGTCAGCGTGCGCTCCTCCACCGGCGCGGAGGCGAGGCTGGCGAGCGCGGACCAGACTGCCTCCTTGACCTCCGGCGTCACCGTCACGCGCTCGTGGGCGAGGAGCGTGGCGATCCATTCGGCGGCCCAGCTTCGTTCGGCTAAGTCGTCGATCCCGCGCAGCGGCTGGAAGGCGAGCGCCTCGCCCGCGTCGGCGCCGAGCCCGAGCGCGTGGTGCGCGCCGCCCATCGCCAGCACCGCGGCCCGCGCGGAAAATCCCTTGTCGAAGATGTAGAGCTGCGCGTCGCGATAGCGGCGGAACTGGAGCGCGATCAGCGCCAGCAGGACCGACTTGCCCGCGCCGGTCGGTCCGACCACGAGCATGTGGCCGACATCGCCGACGTGCGTGGAAAGCCGGAACGGCGTGGTGCCGGACGTCTGCGCGTACAGCAGCGGCGGGCCGCCCAGGCGACGGTTTTCCGTCGGCCCTGCCCAGATGGCCGAAAGCGGCATCAGGTGCGCGAGGTTGAGCGTGTGGACCAGCGGCTGGCGGACGTTGGCGTAGACATGTCCGGGCAGCGAGGAGAGCCAGGCTTCGACCGCGTTCACGGTCTCGCGCACGCTGGTGAAGCCGAGGCCGCCGACGATCCGCTCGACGGCGCGGACCTTTTGCTCCGCCTTGGCGGCATCGGGATCGCTGACGGTGATCGTCGTGGTGAGATAGCCGAAGGCGACATGGTCGCCGCCGAGCGCCTGCAACGCGAGGTCGGCGTCGATTACCTTGTTGTCGGCATCGCTGTCGAGGAGCTGCGTCGGCTGGTTGTAGAGCACTTCGCGCAGCAGTGCGGTGATCGACTTGCGCTTGTTGAACCATTGCCGACGGATGCGCGTCAGCACCTTGATCGCGTCGGTCTTGTCGAGCGCGATGAAACGGGTCGTCCAGCGATAGGCGAAATCCGCCGCGTTGAGGGCATTGAGGATCCCGGGCCTGCTCGCATTGGGAAAGCCGAGGAGCGTGATCGTTCGCAGGTGCGCTTCGCCGAGCCGCGGCTCGAGCCCGCCGACAAGCGGCGTGTCGGCGAGGACCGCGTCGAGGTACATCGGCATCTCGGGCACGCGGACGCGGTGCGGCCGGGCCGATATGCCCGCGTGGAGGTAGGTGAGCGTCTCCGCGTCATCGAGCGCGCGGATTTCCGGCATGAAGCCCGAGAGCAGGTCGAGCAGGCGGTTGGTTTCGGTCACGAAGCCGCCGAGGGCGGCGCGCCAGTCCCGCCCGGCGTGCTCCTGCGGGCGTTCCACCAGCACCCGGCCCGCGGCATCGCTGCTGTCGGCCGGAGGCATCCAGACGAGCGTGCCGTAATAGCGGCTCTCGAAATGCTCGCCTTCGGCTTCGAAGGCGATCCGCCGCTCTTCGTCGACCAGCCAGGACGCGGCGTCCGGGAAGCGGCTCTGCGGATAGGCCAGCGCCTCCTGCCGGACCGCCTCGAAGAACAGCGCCCATCCCGAGCCGAGCCGCCGGAGTGCGTTGTTGGCGCGCGCCGAGGCGGCGACGAGCTCGGCCTCGGTCGCGCTTTCCAGGTCGGGACCGCGAAAGGCGAAGCTGCGCTGGAAGCTGCCGTCCTTGTTGAGGACCACGCCCGGCGCGACCAGCGCGGCCCAGGGAAGATGGTCGGCGAGCCGATCGGCACGCCGGCGATATTCGTGAAGCGCTAGCATGCCAGGTATCCCTTCTGGCGGAGGTGCCGCAGCAGCACGGGGGCGAAATCGGGATCGCGCCGCGCGGCGAAGACCGCGAGGCTGTGGCCCACGGCCCACAAGGCAAGCCCGGCCAGCCATTGCTGCAGGCCGAGGCCGACCGCCGCGGCGAGCGTGCCGTTGACGATCGCCAGGCCGCGCGGCGCCCCGCCCAGCAGGATGGGCGAACCGAGGCTGGCGTGGATCGGCACCTCGAAGCCTTCGACATGATGCAAGCCGGTGGTCACGCGACGAGCGCCCCGCCGCCGAAGCTGAAGAAGGAGAGGAAGAAGCTCGACGCCGCGAAGGCGATCGACAGGCCGAAGATGATCTGGATCAGGCGACGAAAGCCGCCGGCCGTCTCGCCGAACGCGAGCGTCAGGCCGGTGACGATGATGATGATCACCGCGATGATCTTGGCGACCGGCCCCTGCACCGATTCCAGGACCTGCTCGAGCGGCTGCTCCCAGGGCATGCCGGAGCCACCGGCCCAGGCGGGTTCGGCAAGCGTTGTCGCCAGACCGAGGGCAAGGCCGGCGAGAAGGTTGGGGCGTAAGGACATAGCGCGCATGGGTCAGTCTCCTGTGAGAGAGGCGGCGGGTTCGGGAGTGATGTCGAGCACGGCGTATTCGGCGTCGGGATCGAGGCCGACGACGCGCGCGAGCGTGTCGACCCGCCGGCCGGTGCCGCGGCCCGAGATGAAGACGACGAGATCGATCGCTTCGGCGATGAGGCGTCGGGGAACCGTGACCACCGCTTCCTGCACCAGCTGCTCGAGCCGGAAGAGCGCCGAGATCGCGCTGTTGGCGTGCACCGTGGCGATCCCGCCCGGATGGCCGGTGTTCCAGGCCTTGAGCATGTCGAGCGCTTCGGGTCCGCGCACCTCGCCCACGATGATGCGATCGGGCCGGAGGCGGAGCGTCGAGCGGACGAGGTCGGCCATCGTCACCGCGCCCGCGCGCGTACGCAGCGCGACCGTGTCGGGAGCGGGCGACTGGAGTTCGCGCGTGTCCTCGATCAGGATCACCCGTTCGTCGAGATGCGCCATCTCGGCGAGCAGGGCGTTGGCGAGCGTCGTCTTGCCCGAGCTCGTGCCGCCGGCGACGAGAATGTTGCGGCGTTCGACGACGGCCAGGCTGAGCAGCCGCGCCGCTTCGGCCGACATGATGCCGTCGGTCACATAGTCCATCAGCGTGTAGAGCCGCGTCGCGGGCTTGCGGATCGAGAAGCACGGTGAAAGGCTGACGGGGGGCAATATGCCTTCGAAGCGCTCGCCCGCGCCTTCGCCCAGCGGGGGAAGCTCGGCCGAGACGATCGGCGCGGCCGCATGCACTTCGGTTCGCGCGTGGCTGGCGACCAGCCGGATGATCCGTTCGACCTGCGCGGGATCGTAGCGAACGCCGGTGTCGATCCGCCCTTCGCCGAGGCGGTCGAGGCGCAGGACGCCGTCGGGATTGACCATGACCTCGATGACCAGCGGATCGCCGAGCGCGGCCGCGATCGTCGGCCCCATCGCCGTGCGCAGCATCGCGCGGCGCCGGCTCTCGGACACGGTGTCGGGACCGCCGCTCATGCCGCGCCTCCCGTGTCGGGATCATGGCCGATGGTGCGCTTGCCGCCGGCGAGCTGGCGGCCGACCTGCGCCACGAATTTCTCGAACCGCTCGCGACCCACGGCGACGGCGGCGGCATCGGCGTCGGGAAGCGGCGCCGTCACCATCAGTTGATAGCGCACGAACAGCGACAGGCTTTCGAGCAGTACTTCGATGTCGCGCCGCGCATGGCTGATCTCGCGGGTGATCCGGTCGAGGCGGACCTTGAGGAGGTCGTCGATCTCTCGGGTAGCCCGCCGCGCCAGCCAGTCGGCGAGCGCGTCATTCACCAGCCGCGACTTGTTGCCGACGGTGCCCGCCGCGAGTGCCTCAAGCGCGTCGCTCAGCTCGCGGTCGATGTAGAGGTTCTGCCGGACCTTCATGGCTTACAGTCCCGGCACGAGATCGCGGTCGCTGCCCTCGTTGAGGGCATACCCGCGGGCGACGGAGGTGAGGCCGCGCGCCTGGTCCATCGCGCGCTGGTCGGTGGCGATATCCTCGTCGTCGGCGGGCGCGAGGGCCGGATCGGGCGCGGTGTCGGGCTGCGACGCGGACTGCTCGGGCAGCGCAGGATGGCGCTGCTGTTCCAAGCCGCCGTCCTCGGCGAGTTCTTCGGGCGCGTCCGGTTTACCCAGCCGCGCATCCGGGCCGCGAACGATCCCGCTCCAGTCATCCCCGCGAGCGCCGGGCCGGTCGGCATAGCGGCCATCGGACAGGGCCGGCGGCGCGGCGACGCGGCCGGTGAAGTTGTAATCCGCGAAATAGCGCAGCTTGCGGGCGCGGATCGGGGCCATGCCGGAGACGAGCACCAGTTCCTCGTCGGGCGAGAGCTGCATCACCTCGCCGGGCGTCAGCAGTTGCCGGGCGGTCTCCTGGCGGCTGACCATGACGTGGGCGAGCCAGGGTGCGAGCCGGTGGCCGGCATAGTTGCGCATCGCGCGCTGCTCGGTCGCGGTGCCGAGCGCGTCGGAGATGCGCTTGGCGGTGCGCTCGTCGTTGGTCGCGAAGGCGACGCGGACATGGCAGTTGTCGAGGATCGAATTGTGCTCGCCATAGGCCTTCTCGATCTGGTTGAGGCTCTGGGCGATGAGGAAGGCGCGGATACCGTAGCCCGCCATGAACGCGAGGCTGGTCTCGAAGAAGTCGAGCCGCCCGAGCGCGGGAAACTCGTCGAGCATCATCAGCAGCTTGTGTCGCCGCTCGGACCTGGATTGATCGAGGCGCTCGGTCAGGCGCCGGCCGATCTGGTTGAGCACCAGACGCACGAGCGGCTTGGTGCGGCTGATGTCCGATGGCGGAATGACGAGATAGAGCGACAGCGGGCGCTCGCCCTCGATCAGGTCCGCGATCCGCCAATCGCAGCGAGAGGTGACCTCAGCGACGGTCGGATCGCGATAGAGGCCGAGGAACGACATGGCGGTCGAGAGCACGCCCGAGCGCTCGTTCTCGCTCTTGTTGAGCAGTTCGCGCGCGGCCGAGGCGACCACCGGGTGGACCCGCGGCGCGTCCTCGGTGCCGAGATGGTTGGTCGTCATCATGCGCCGGAGCGTGGCGACGAAGGGCCGCTGCGGATCGGAGAGGAAGGTGGCGACGCGGGCGAGCGTCTTCTCTTCCTCGGCATAGAGGATGTGAAGGATCGCGCCGACCAGCAGCGAATAGCTGGTCTTCTCCCAATGGTTGCGCCGCTCGAGCGCGCCTTCCGGATCGACGAGGATGTCGGCGATATTCTGAACGTCGCGGACCTCGTTCGGGCCGCGTCGGACTTCGAGAAGGGGATTGTAGCGGGCCGACCGCGCGTCGGTCGGGTTAAACAGCAGCGCGTGGCTGAACCGCGCGCGCCAGCCGGCGGTGAGCTGCCAATTCTCGCCCTTGATGTCGTGGATGACCGCCGAGCCGGTCCAGCTCAGCAGCGTCGGTACGACTAGGCCGACGCCCTTGCCCGAACGGGTCGGCGCGAACGCCATGACATGCTCGGGCCCGTCATGGCGAAGATAGCGGGCGCCGAGGCGCCCGAGCATCACGCCGGCATCGCGCAGCAGCCCGGCGCGCTCGATCTCCTTCTGCGTCGCCCAGCGTGCGGAGCCATAGGTGGTCACGTGCCGCGCCTGCCGTGCCCGCCACAGCGAACCGAAGATCGCGGCGCCGCAGCCGATGAAGCCGCTTGCTCCCGCCAGCGCGCCGGCGCGGTCGAACACATGCGGCGCGTAGGCGTCGAAGTGATACCACCAGGCGAACAGCGCCCAGGGCCGGTAGACCGGCAGGCCGGCGACACGGAACCATGCGGGGCCGAGCTCCGGCTGGTAGGCCAGCATCGCCGCGGCCCATTGCGTCGCCGCCCACAGTCCCGCGACGACGATCGCGAAGACGACCAGGATCTGTCCGATGAGCAATTTGGTGGGCGTCACGTCGAGGCTCCCGCCGGTCGACGTCAGGTCGATCCGGACGGCCTCAAAGTCCGTCCAAGCCCTCGAAAAGAGAATGGCGCTGATGGGCCGGGAACGGTCAGGTTCGGCTGGAAAACCGTCCGTGGCGGCTACAGGCCGGCGACGCTCCGCAGGTGATCGAGCCGCTCGCGCGATACCTGCTCGATGATGTCGCGGAGCTGGCGCACGGAGCCGAGAATTGCGTTCAGTTCCTCGACGGTGATCTCATAGGCGGTGGAGTAGCGCGCCTCGACATAGGCGCGCTTCAGTAGCTGGAAGCGTCGCCGGTCGATTCTGCGCTCGCGCGGCCACGCTTCGATCAGACGCGGTTCGCTGTCCTCGGCGAGCGAGCGCAGGAATTTGATGTTGTGTGAGCGCGGGAAATAGAGCGTTCGCACCAGCAGGAAGCAGATGTAGGCCCGCTCCACTGCTTGGTGCAGCGTGAAGGCGGCATCCTTTCGCCATCCAAGGTCGTCCGCCCCTTTTTGGACTTGGTCACTGGCCGTGGATAAGGCGCGATCGATGCTCGGCAGCCACTCTCCAAAATAGCCAGCTGCCATCTGATAGGCGTCGGCCGACGTGAGCGGCATCGGCGTCGCCAGCGGATGGCATGGCAGCTCGTACAGGATGATCCCGTCGCGGGCGATATCGACCCAGAAATACTCGCCGCGTTTGAGCGACTGGTTCACCTCGTCGAGCGAATGGACGATGATGTTGACGGGGCGCGCGATCGCGGCGTCGCGCAGGATACGGTCTTCGGCCACGTACCAGTAATGCGCAATGTCGGTGAGGTCGTCGTGGTTGACGACGACGAGCAGGTCGAAATCGGACTGGTAACCGTTCTCCGGCTCGTCGACCCAATCGTTCCGGGCGTAGGAGCCGAACAGGATGATCTTGAGGATCTTGCCGTTCTTCCGGCTCTCGGTGGTCGCCCTGCCGATCGCCTCGGCGAACTCCTCCATCAGCACGCACTGGACACGCTCCAGTTCGCCCTGTTGGATCGCCGGTAGGTGATCGACATCCTTTCTCATCAAGAGGAATCTTCGGCGACCGAGTCCCGCTTGGCAAGCACAGGTTGTCGATCCAATGATTTAGGCGCTATGCCTTCCGCGTTCGGCGGCGCCGGATGGCCGTTATCGGCGCGCGTTCTCAAGCGCGGTTCTCACAACTTCCGGGGTCGTCGGACACCCGAAATTTTTGCCCTGCGCCGACAAAATGGGACGCCTGAATCCGCAAAGCATCGCGGAATCGAGCATTTAATGCGCTGATTTGATGAGCGCCTGCCGACATTAATTCTGGCGAAAGCCGGCACCCAACGCTATACAAAAATTCAATCGCGCGAGGGCATTGGGGGGCCTCATTTTGTGACGCTTGTCATCACCGCCTGTACGAATCGCAAGCGCAAGCCGGTTTCCGACAGTCTCCATATGGCCGCTCTCCCGGAGGCGGACCTTTCCAATCTCGCCTACGATTGGGCGCGCCGGCTTGCCCGCGAGCGAGCGCGTTTTCGCGGCGACGAAATCTATGGGGGCCGCAGCTTCAGGGAAGCGATCGCCGCGGCTAGGTTACTCGACGCAAGGTTGATGGTTGTCTCCGCGGGGCTCGGCCTTATCGACGCGGAGGCATCGGTGCCGCCTTATGCCTGCACCGTGCTGATCGGCGCGCCAGACAGCATTTCTGCCCGGATCATTGGCGAATTTGATTCCGCGGCTTGGTGGCGAAAGCTGAACCAAGCTTCGCCATTCGCCGTCGCGCTGCACGATGTCGCCTCGCGGAATGACGGTTTGATCTGCGCTGCGCTCTCAGAAGCCTATATCGATATGATCGCTGCTGATCTTCTGTCGCTGCCCCGAACCGTGCTGGCGCGATTGCGGCTCTTCACACGCGCACCAGCCGACCAAATTCCGGCGACTTTGCGCGATTTTCTCATGCCCTATGATGACAGGCTCGATGGTCCGGACAGCTCAAATCGCGGAACGCGTAGCGACTTTGCCGGCCGGGCTCTGCGCCACTTCGCCGAGGTGATTGCGGATAACGTGGATGCGCGCGACGCGCACGCGCATGCCGAAGCTGTGTCGCACGCGTTAGAGGGCTGGCGGCTGCCGACGCAGTTTGCTCGGACTCGTCATGACGATGCAGCCTTGCTCGACTTGATCCGCGCGAACTGGGACGCAGAAGGGGGAAGCTCCTCACGGCTGCTGCGCCGGTTTCGGGACGATCTCGGCATAGCATGCGAACAGGGCCGCTTTGCGCAACTGGCGCGTATCGTCCGGGGTGAACGCGCATGAACGGGCGCGAATATCTCAAGGTGCGTGCGGTGCGCGCTGAGCAGGGCTCGGGCACGAGCATATTCGCCTTTTTCCTCTACGGTGCCGACATCAATCGCGTTGCAGACATTAGCCGCATTCGTCGTGATGAGCAGGAATTGAAAGGTTTCCAGCGGCGCGAGATCCGCGACCACGTCAAGGAAATTGCCGCCTTTCTTGACAGCGGCCCGGTGCTGTTCCCCAATGCGATCATCCTCGCCCTCTCGCCGGAAGTCGAATTTGCGTCGGCACGCGGGCGTTCGCCCGGCAATCTGTGCGAAGTGGGCGACGCCGGAACGCTTTCGATCCCGATCTACCCGGAGGGACGCCGGGCGGCATGGATCGTCGACGGCCAGCAGCGCTCGCTCGCGCTCAGCGCCGCCAAGGACCGGACGATCGCCGTGCCAGTGGTCGGCTTCGTATCGGATGCGCTCGAGACGCAGCGCGAGCAGTTCATCCTGGTCAACAAGGCGCGGCCGCTGCCCACACGGCTGATCAACGAGCTTCTGCCCGAAGTCAGCGTGCTCCTGCCGCGTGATCTTGCCGCCCGGCAGTTGCCGAGCGCGCTGTGCGAAGCGCTCAACACCGATCCGAACTCGCCCTTCTGTGGGCTGATCAAGCGGGAGTCGGACGCCAAGGATCGGGCCGGGATCGTCACCGACAATGCCCTCATCGAGACGATGAAGGCGAGCCTCAAGACTCCGGCGGGCGCGCTCGGCCAGTTCAAGCACAATGGCGACGGCAACGACACGGCGGCGATGTACGACGCGCTCGTGCTCTACTGGTCCGCGGTGCGCGACACCTTCCCGGAGGCATGGGGCAAGCCGCCGTCGGAAAGCCGGCTCATGCACTCGGCGGGCATCCGCGCGATGGGGGCCTTGATGGACACGATCATGCTGCGCGCCGACGCGTCGCCGGACAAGGCGGCGGCGGTGCGCGCGATGCTCGCGCGGATGGCGCCGCGCTGCTGCTGGACCGGCGGCACGTGGGAGGGCTTGGGGCTCGATTGGAACGAGATCCAGTCGACCTCGCAGCATATCACCAAACTCAGCGATCATCTGATGCATATCGAGCGCGATCTCGCGCGGGCGGCAGCATGAAATTTATCTTCGCCGACAGCCTCGATTATGTGGACCCCGCGTTCGACTTCATCGCCGATCGCAGTCCGGCGGAGCGCCAGCCCTATTGGGACGATGCCTATCCGCACGAGATATTGGGCTATGCCCCTTATGACGGGGTGCTGGTCTCGCGCGGCATTGTCGGCGACCACCGGGTGAAAGGCAAGTATACCGCGAGCCAGGCGCGCCGGTTCCGGCTGGTCGGCGCACGCAAGTTCCTGCGCCTCGACAAGCCGGAATTCGCCCATCTCGAGATATTCGGCGACTGCGGCGCTTTCACCTATGTCCAGGACGAGCGGCCGCCCTACACGCCTGCGGAAATGGCCGAATTCTACGACGAATGCGGTTTCACCCACGGCGCCTCGGTCGACCATATCATCTTCGACTTCGATGCTGGCCTTGTGGGCATGGCCGGCGGGTCGGCCGAGGCCCGGCAGCGCTTCGATATCACGCTGGAGAATGCCGAGGGTTTCCTGCGCGAAGCCAGAGCGATGGACGCGGATTTCACCCCCCTCGGCGTGGTCCAGGGCTGGTCGCCGGACAGCATGGCGGACGCGGCGCGCCGGCTCGTCGCCATGGGCTATGACTATCTCGCGCTCGGCGGCATGGTTCCGCTCAAATCGCCCGAGATCAAGCTCTGCCTGGAAGCGATCCGTCACGCGGTGCCCGCCTCGACTCGCCTCCACATCCTGGGTTTCGCCAAGGCCGACGATATCGACAGCTTCCACGGCTACGACATCTCGAGCTTCGACACGACCTCGCCGCTCATCCGTGCGTTCAAGGACGCGAAGCAGAACTATTACCTGCCCGGTGATGGGCTGGCGCTGCGCTATTTCACCTCGATCCGGGTGCCGCAGGCGATCGAGAATCCCAAGCTGCAACGGGCCGTCAAGAAGGGCATGTTCCGCGCCGAGGATCTGGTCAGGCTCGAAGCGCTGGCGCTCGGCGCGCTGCGCGCCTTCGATCGGGACGAGGCCGAGCTCGAGGAGACCTTGCACCACGTTCTCGTCTACAGTGCGCCGCTGTTCGAGGAGAAGCCGCACGAGGACTGCAAGGACAGTCCGACACTGGCGCGGCTCGCGCAGCGCTACCGCGCGACCCTGACGGAGCGGCCCTGGAAGCAATGTTCCTGCAAGATCTGCCGGGACGCCGCGATCGATGTCATCATCTTTCGCGGCAGCAATCGCAACAAACGCCGCGGGATCCACAACCTCGCGGTCTACCAAGACCATATCGAACGACTGGATTTGAAGCGTGCCGTTGAACCAAGTGATGACCTACCTCGCCGTCTGTGCGCAGCAGAGCAGTGAGCACAAAGTGCTCAGCTTCGCGGCGAAAGCCGCGGATGTGCTGCGCTTTGCGACCATCGATCGCATCGGGCGGGACGCGCAGGGCGAGCTCAACGGATTTCAGCGCCCGCAGGTCGCGGCCCATATCCGCGAGATTCGCGACTATCTCGAAAAGCCCGACGCCGTTCTTCCCAATCCGATCGTGGTCGCCTTCACGGAAAGGGTTTCGGTGGAGGAGCTGGAAACCGGCGTCGTGCGGCTGTCGATCGACATGAGCGCGGGGGCTCCGGGGCTGGTGGTCGACGGCCAGCAGCGGCTCTCGGCCTTGGCCGATCTGGACCGCGACTTCCAAGTGTTCGTCTCGGCGTTGATCTGCCGAGATGAAGCCGAGCTGCGCCGCCAGTTCGTGCTCATCAACAACACCAAGCCGCTGCCCAAATCGCTGATCTATGAGTTGCTGCCGACGGTCGGGGATCTCCCGCCGCGGCTCAGCCGCCGCTCGACGGCATCCGACCTGACGGCGCGCCTCAACTTCGAGAACACCGCGCTCAGGGGTTATATCAAGCAGCACACATGCCCCGAGGGCATCATCGCCGATACCGTGATGCAGAAGATCATCATGGAATCGCTCAGCAACGGCGTGATGCGCGAACTCATTCGCGGTCCGAAAGGCGTGGAACGCTGCGTTCGCCTCGTGTCGAACTTCTTCGAGGCCGTGAAGAAGACCTGGCCCGAGGCCTGGCACGGCCAGAAGCCGAACTCGTCGCGGTTGCTGCATGGCGCGGGCATTCAGGCAATGGGCGATGTGATGGAAGTGCTTGCCGAGCGCGCCGGCGCACGCAGTGTGGAGGACTTCCGCGATGGCCTTGCATCCCTCAAGGACAAGACCGCCTGGACCAGCGGAGAGTGGCACCTCGAGGGCGAAGTGCGGCGGTGGAACAGCTTGCAGAACGTCAATCGCGACGTCGCGCTCTTGAAGCATTATCTAGTCGGGCTCGTGAAGGCGGACCTTCGGCGCAAGGCCAAGCTCGCCCCGGCTCCGCTGCTCGAATCGACGCCGGCCCCGTCATGAGCTACGCCGTCAAGGAGATCTTCAAGACGCTTCAGGGCGAAGGTGCGCAGATGGGCGGCGCAGCGGTGTTCTGCCGCTTTGCCGGCTGCAATCTGTGGTCGGGCCGCGAGATCGACCGGGGCCAGGCGGTATGCAGCTTCTGCGATACCGACTTCGTCGGCATCGACGGCAGCGGCGGCGGCCGTTTCGCCGATGCAGGCGCCCTAGCTGACGCGGTCGAGGCCGAATGGGGCGACAGCCGTCCGGGCCGCTATGTCGTTCTCACCGGCGGCGAGCCCTTGCTGCAGGTCGATCAATCGCTGGTCGATGCGCTCCATGCGCGCGGCTTCGAGGTCGGGATCGAGACCAACGGAACGCAGGCCGCCCCGGCGGGTCTGGATTGGGTCTGTGTCAGTCCCAAGGCCGATGCCGAACTGGTGCTGCGAGCGGGCGACGAGTTGAAGCTGGTCTATCCGCAGGACAAGGCGGCGCCCGAGCGCTTCGAGCATCTCGCGTTCGACCATTTCTTCCTTCAGCCGATGGACTCGCCGCAAGCTACAACCAACCTGGAGGCGGCGATCGCCTATTGCACCAACAACCCGCGCTGGCGCCTGTCGCTCCAGTCGCACAAGATGATCGGGATCCGCTGATGTTCGAACTCAGCAAGCAATTTCGATTCGACGCGGCTCACACGCTCGAACGGTCGATCGACACGGAGTCGAGTCGACGCATTCACGGACATAGCTATCGCGCCGAGGTCGCGGTGCGCGGCCGCCCCGATCCGGTCACCGGCATGATCGTCGATCTCGGTCTGCTCGAACGGTCGATGGAGGATGCGCGCGATGCGCTCGATCATCGCTTCCTCGACGAGATCAACGATCTTGGTCCCGCCACCATGGAGAATCTCAGCCGGTGGATCTGGGATCGGCTGCACCCGGTCGTGCACAATCTCCATAGGGTCAGCGTCCATCGCGACAGCAGCGGCGAAACCTGCTCCTATTGGGGCGAGGAGGCGTCGGCGTGACCCCGGACACGGGCGCGCTGGTGCTCTTCTCCGGGGGGCAGGACAGCGCCACCTGCCTGGCCTGGGCGCTCGACCGGTTCGAAACAGTCGAAACCGTCGGATTCGATTATGGCCAGCGCCACCGCGTCGAACTCGAGTGCCGCGGCGATTTCCGGGCCCGTGTCGCTGAACTCGATCCGGAATGGAGCGATCGGCTCGGTCCCGATCATATGCTCGATCTCTCGGTGCTGGGTCAGGTGAGCGAGACGGCGCTTACTCGAGAAGCGGAAATTGCACTGCGCGACGATGGGCTTCCCAACACCTTCGTGCCGGGGCGTAACCTGCTGTTCTTCACGCTCGCGGCCGCACTCGCGTCACGCCGCCAGCTTCGACATCTCGTCGGGGGCATGTGCGAGACCGATTACTCCGGATATCCGGACTGCCGCGATGACACGCTGAAGTCGCTCCAGGTCACCCTCAACCTCGGCATGGGCAGCCGCGCCGTCGTGCACACGCCGCTGATGTGGCTCGACAAGGCCCAGACATGGGCGCTGGCCGACCGGTTGGGCGGACAGCCGCTCGTCGAACTGATCCGGACGGGTACGCACACCTGCTATCGCGGCGAGCACGAAATTCTGCACGACTGGGGCTATGGCTGCGGTGGCTGCCCCGCCTGCGAGCTGCGATCAAAGGGTTGGGAAGCCTTCGATTCAGCTGCAGACAGGTGACGATTGGGCAAATGAATCATCAACGATGATGGCATAAGAGGATCGAATAGCGGGGGAATCAGTGTTCGTTCGGTCGACCGGGGGGCAGTATGCATCGCTGGGAATTGGCAAGCAGATCGATCGAAGCGGGTCTTTCTGCGCGGTCGAGTATTTCGATTCGCCGACTTCCGAGCCGGTCGTCCATGAGATCGAACACGATCTGATCGAGCGGGTAACGCTCGCCGAGCAGACCCGCGTCTATCATTTCGACGAGGCAGCCGGCGCGTGGGAGATCGGTCGGCTGCTCGACGATCATGGCGACAGCCAGCTCATCCAGTTTCCGAATGGCAAGGCGAAGCACCTGAAGCTCGAGGCCGTGTTCGTGCGCTGGGCTCGCCCCATCGAGGATCCGACACCGTTTCTCGCCAACCGGATCAATGAGAGCCCGCGCTTCTCCGATGGACGAAGCGCCTTCATCCGCTCGCAGACGCGCCAGCGGGCAGCATCGATGGGCATGTCGGCGCTCCTGGCGTCGGCAGTCGAACTCGAGGCGCACCAGATCGAGGTGGTGCGACGCATCCTTCAGGATCCGGTTCAGCGGTATCTGCTCGCGGACGAGGTCGGCCTCGGCAAGACGATCGAGGCCGGCGTGCTGATCCGTCAGTGTATCCTCGACGCGCAGCAGAGATGCAGCATCCTCGTGATCGTGCCTGCGGCGTTGGTCGGTCAGTGGCGGAGCGAGCTTGCGGGCAAGTTCTTCCTCGAGCGCTGCCTCGATCGCAACCTCCATGTGGTCGCCCTCGACGACGACGACCGCATTCGCGCGCTCCTGCCAAAGGCGACGATGCTAGTCATCGACGAAGCGCACCATCTGACCGAGCGAAAGGCGGGCGGCGTCGGCGGGATTTACGCAGACGTCGCGGCTGCGGCCCCGGCGATCGACCGGGTCTTGCTCCTGTCGGCGACGCCAGCCCTGCGCAATGAACGCGGCTTCCTCGAAATGCTGCACTTGCTCGACCCTGCCACTTATCCGCTCGGCGGCGAGGATGCGTTTCGTCGCAAGGTCGAGAGCCGCCAGGCGCTGGCGGAGATCGTCGCGGGCCTGACGCCCGAAAATGCGATGTACCTGGACTATACGATCGACCAGTTGGCGGCTCTCTTCCCCGATGATGAACTGCTGCAGGAGCATGCGAGCGACCTGCGCGGCGTCATCGACACGGTGCCGGAGCCCGACGATCCTGCCCTCATCGAGGCGATCGGACGGCTTCACGCCCATTTGAGCGAAGTCTACCGGCTGCATCGCCGCATTCTGCGTCATCGACGGCGGAGTATCGGAGGGCTGACGCCCGACCGAGCCGGCGCCGAGATCGTCCGATATCGCAGCAGAGATCGTGCCGCGCTGACCGTGGCCATCGATGACTGGCGGTTCGACGAGGCCATCAAGCTCGACGCGGCAGGCTCGGAGAAACTTTGGGGCGATCGTGTGCGCGCCTTCTGGCAGGTGCTCGACCGGGCCTCGCAATATCCGAGTTCCGGCCCGGGGATGATCGGATTCCTGGCTCGCCAGCCGGCGATGATCGGCGATCCCGAACGCTTTGCGGAGATCAATCGGTGCCTGGGACGTGCCGGGCTGTTCGAAGACCGCGCGGAGGCGCTGCTCGGCGCGCTGGCGTCCCTCGTGCGCAGCCACGCACAGTGCGTGATCTTTTGCTCCGACGCCAAGACCGCGGATGCGCTCGCGAAGCGTATCCGGGATGAGTTCGGGATTACGGTCGATCGGCACGATCCACAGGACGATGCGTGGACAGCGTTCGCCGGAGCCGCCGATCACCCGGTGCTCGTCTGCGATCGCCGCGCCGAGGAAGGCCTCAACCTCCAGGGCGGGAAGAAGGTGGTCGTCCACTATGACGTGCCGCTCAATCCGAACCGGATTGAGCAGCGGCTCGGACGGGCGGACCGCTACGGATCGGGCGAGGCGGTGCGCTCGCTGGTGCTGGCCTGCGAGGACGACCCCCTGGAAATGGCTTGGGTCGGCTATCTCGATACCGCCCTCAGAGTATTCGACCGGTCGGTTGCGAGTCTTCAATATCTGATCGAGCAGACGGTGCGCGACATAGCGCGTGCGCTCTTCACCGACGGGGCCGAGGCCCTCGCCGATCTCACCGAGAGCAGCACCGGCGAGCACGGCCTCATCGAGCGCGAGATCAAATCGATCGACCAACAGGACGCGCTCGACGCGCTCGGCACGCCTCCGACCGACCTGGTCGATGAGCTTTCCGAACTCGATGAGGATTGGCAGTCGATCGCCAGCGATACGGCGATCTGGCTCGAGCAGACACTGCAGTTCGGCCGCGCGGACGAGGCGGGCCCGGTTGCGGCGGCGGGCATGGCGGCACCGTTCCGCTACGTCTATTCGACCTCGAACCGGCATACGCTCATTCCGTTACCTGCCTTTATGGCGCAGTGTGCGGAGGCGCTCGATCTGCGGCCCGGGCCGAGGCTCGGGCGAGCGATCCGGACCATCCCCTACACATTCCGCAGGCGCACCGCGCTCAATCGTGCGGCCCGCGTCAACGGCGTTGGTCTGCTCCGCTACGGCGACGCTTTGATCAGCGGCATGACTGCGCTCACGCAAGCCGATGATCGGGGGCGGTCTTTCGCGATGTGGCGCTTCGCGCCGGACCATGTCGGCGACCCGCTCGCAGAATTCTTCTTTCGCTTCGACTTCGTCCTGGAGGTCGATACCGCGGCGGCGGACGAGGTGCTGGCGGCCCATGAGCGCGATACGAGCGCGGCCCGGGCGGCAGTCGGTCGGCGCGGCGACATGGCCCTTGCGCCCTTCTATCGCTCGATCTGGCTCGATCGCGAGCTGGCGCCGGTGAAGGATGAGGCGCTGCTCGCGCGCTTGAGTCGCCCCTATGGTGTCGAGCCGGACCGTAGCGGCGCCGTCGATCTCAATTTGAACGTCCGGCGTTGGCAGCGCCTGCTGCAAATGCAGCTGCCGGAGCTCGCCTATTGGGGAGAGCTTTGCGGAAAGGCGCGTGTGACGGCAGAGGAGGTGCTTCGTGGCGACCCCGAGCTGGTCGCGAGCCTTGGCCAGGCAGAGCAGCGCGCGGCCCGCGTCGATCAGGGGCGGCTCGGGCAATTGCGAGCCCGGGCCCGAGCCGGTGCGACCGAAGCGGAAAGTGCCGAGCTTGCATTCGAGGAGCAGCTCGCCGCCGCGGTGCGAGCCGGGATCAACGCCCCGCGTGTGCGGCTCGATACGATCGGCGCGATCTTCATATCGGCGAGCCGATCGGCGACCGACCGAATTTCGGGCGGCATCTAATGGCGGTGCATGATTTCGGCAGTCTGCAGGACATTCTGCTCGACCTCACCAAGCTTGAGGCCGAGCCGCCAGCCGCCGATGGCCTTTTCGACAGGCTGACCCAGATTCTTCTCGCGTCTCGGGCGTCGGGACGGCTGCACAGTCTACCCGACGCGATGGCGCTTTTCCGGCACGTGCTGCGCCGGCAGTCGCTGCGCGCGGGTCAGCAGGCGCAGTTGCGCGTTCCGTCTGGCGCCGGTTGGCCCAGCCGAGATGATTGGGCGGTGTTCGGCATTCGGGCGCACAGCGAAGCGAACGGACATTTCCTGGTCGAAGCGCGGCCGTGGCGCGCGGCCTGGCTCGAGGACAGCGACAATCCGGTCTTCGAGGATGTCTTCGCCGAGCGGAATGTGCGGCTCGACTGGCAGCGGCCGATCGATCCGTTTCTTGGCGAGGCGAGCGGTTTCGACACCTATGTGTCTCCAGGTCAGCGCGAAGCCGTGCGCAGCGCGTTTCTGCTGCCGCCCGGAGAGACCTTGGTGGTCGCTCTGCCGACCGGGTCGGGCAAGAGTTTCGTCGCCCAGGCTCCGGTGCTCGCTCGAGGCCTTGAAGGCGGTCTGTCGCTCTGTGTCGTGCCGACGACCGCGCTGGTGCTCGACCAGGCGCGGCAAATGAAGCAGATGCTCAAGCGCCGCTTTCCCCGCCGCGAAGTGCCCGCGCTTGCCTGGCATGCCGGTCTCGGCGCGGAGGAGCGCGCCGCGATCAAGACCGCCATCCGTGAGGGCCGCCAAGGCATTCTCTATTGTTCGCCAGAGGCGGTGACGGGCGCGCTGCTGCCCTCGCTTTACGATGCGGCGCGCGCCGGGCTGATCTCCTACCTTATCGTCGACGAAGCCCATCTGGTGAGCCAATGGGGCGATGGGTTCCGCCCCGCCTTTCAGATGCTGGCGGGCGTGCGCCGCGGATTGCTCGCGGCGTGCCCCGGCGGCCGGCGGTTCAGGACGCTCCTTATGTCGGCGACCCTGACGCCCGACACGGTGGAAACGATCGACGCACTGTTCGGGCCGGCGCGCACGGTCCAGATGGTCGCCTCGGTCCATCTTCGGCCGGAACCGCAATATTGGGTGCACCGCGAAGACGATCCCGACGAGAAGGATCGGAAAGTCCTCGAACTCCTCAGCCACGCGCCGCGGCCATTCATCCTCTACGTGACCAAGCGCAGCGACGCAAAGCGATGGGTGAGATTGCTGCGCGGCAAGGGCTATGCGCGGATCGACTGCTTTCATGGCGAGACAGCCGATGCCGATCGACGTCGCATCATCGACCAATGGTCCGAAAACCGCCTCGATGGGATCGTCGCAACCTCGGCTTTCGGAGTGGGCATCGACAAGCGCGACGTTCGCACGGTCATCCATGCCGCCGTGCCCGAGACGCTCGATCGCTTCTACCAGGAAGTGGGACGCGGCGGGCGCGATGGCTGTCCGTCGACCTCGTTCCTGATCTACTCGAGCCAAGATCAGGAGACCGCAAATCAGATCGCGTCGCCGACCCTGATCAGCGACGATCTCGCGTTCGAGCGGTGGTCGACCATGTATGGTCGCAGCACGCAGCTCGACACGATCGGGCAGCTGCTCGAGGTGGATCTGGCCGTCGTGCCTCCGCGGCTGCGGCGGCAGTCTGACTACAACCAGTCCTGGAACATGCGCACGCTGATCATGATGGCGCGAGCCGGCATGCTTGGCCTTGAATCGCAGCCTCCGGCCCGCATCGCGCAGCAAGAGGAGGAGAGCGAAGCAGCGTTCGAGCTCCGCAGCGATGAGCATTGGTCGGAATATTTCCAACGCACCGTCGTCGGCCTGGCGGAGTTGGGGCATCTCAGCCGCGAACGGTTCGTCGCGCGGATCGGTCAGGAACGGCAGCGTTCGTTCGATGCGGCGACCGAAAACCGTGAACTGCTGGACAAGCTGCTGAGCGGGTCGACCGAGGTTTCGTTGCTGCTCGACCGGCTCTATCGCAGCAACGCGCCGGGGCGCTCGGTGATCGTGTCGCGAGCGTGCGGGGGATGTCCGGTGCATCGCCGCGCGGGGGCGGCTGACACCGACTATTCGGCGCCGCCCGCCTACGGGATCGAGCAGGTCGGCCGGTTCGACCTCGGCCTCTTTGCCGGCCGTTTCCCGCAGCTCGACTTGAACGAGCCGATCATCCTGGCTGTCGACGATCCGGTCGACGATGCTGCGGTCGTCGGCCTGCTGCGCGATTTCGTCGCGATGTTCGGCGTGCGCGAGATCGCGACCTCCGCGGCATTTCGCCAGCGCAATCCGGCGCTGTCGGCCTTGCACAAGCAGAGCGAGGATCATGTGCTGTTGCTGCAGACGCTTGAAGAAGAAGTGCTTCGCCCCTCGTCCTACGAGCTTCCCCGGGTGACGCTCTGGACGGACGCGACGGGTGCGACACTGCCGAAACATCTATTCATCATGAAGCGACCGCTGCATGTCATCATGGCATCGGCCTCGACGCCGGATCCATGGAACTTCGCGCGCCGCATTGCCGACACCGGTTCCAATGTGCTGGCGGTCGATCAATTCAAGCTCGGAGCGCGTCTGTGAGTATCCTCAACCAAGCGAGCGACGGGCTGTTCAACGTCCTGATCGTGCTGGTTCGCGCGCTCGTCCGCTTCGGGCCAAAGAGTCGCGAGGATCTGATCCTTGCATGTGGCGGCGCCGCCGACGCGTTCGATACCAGCCAGTTGACGAGAACGCTGAATCGCTGGACCGAACTTGGTCTGTTCGGTGAGGAAGACGGGTCCGTTATCGTTGCCGAGCCGTACCGCTCTGCGCTCGGCAAGAATGCCGACGAGGCAGAAGCCCGCCTCCCGAAAGTGGCGCGGACGGTGGCGTTGCAGCCTGCAAACAACGCGCGTTTCTGGGAGAGCGAGGGCGCCAAGAGCGCGGACCTGTCGCGCGGCGTGGCCTGGATGCTCGCCCAGGACGTCTATACGCTCGATGTCAATTCAGACCGTCTGGCTGAACTGGAGGGGCGGCAGTTGGTCGATAGCGGCGCGCAGAAGATCGCCCAGAACAATACGCGCTGGAACGGCCTCAAGACCTGGATGCTGTATCTGGGGTTCGCCCGCGACGGTATGCAGTGGGTCGTCGACCCGACGCAGGCGCTGCGCGAGGCGCTCCCCGAGATATTCGGATCGAACCGGGAATTGTCCGCTCCCGCTTTCGTGGAGCGGGCGGCGGGGGTGCTGCCGGTCCTCGACGGGGGCGCCTATCGGGTCCAGGTCGAGGCCGCATTGAAGGAGAGCGCCTGGCCCCGGCTGCGTACCGGCCTCGTCTCCTCGTCGCTGTCGCGGGCGATCCAGCGCCTTGATCGTGAGGGGTTGATCACGCTTTCGAGCAGAAGCGACACCGAAGGCGTCGTGTCGCTCACCGGCAGCAATGCGCGCATCTGGCAAGACGTGTCGCATGTGGCCCTGGTGCAGACGGGAAAGGTGCGCTGATGCTCGAGAGATATTGGCCGGAGGCCGACGAGGTCAACGCGTGCATCAAGAACGAGGCCGAAACCGCGGATGTGTCGGTCCTGCTGGCGGTTCATCAGCCGGCCCCGCTCACGACGCGCAATGCCGGTACGAACATTGAGGCCCAGGCAAGCGAGCAGGAACTGCTCGATGCTTTTCTGTCCGACGACGTGCCGGGCGGATATCTGCTGTTCCCGATCACCGGCCCTTCGGGCGTCGGCAAGTCGCACATCATTCGCTGGCTCGACGCGCAGCTTCAGCGCTCGCCCAAGCGCGAGCGTCTCCACATCATCCGTATTCCCAAGAGCGCGAGCCTCCGACGCGTTGTCGAGCTCATCCTCGAACCGCTGGAAGGCGATCCGCGCTTCGAAAAGTCGCGATCGGAGCTGACGCGCGCGGTCGCCGAGGTCGACAAGCGCAAGGCCGTGGTGCTGTTCCGCGCGCAGATCGAAAATGCGCTGGCGAGCCGAGCAGAGTCGCTCCTGCTGGAGGCCCGCGAACATAAGGACCGGGCAGCGGAGTTGCGACCGCTGATCGGGCATGCCCAGATGCTGCCCAAGCTGTTCGGGGACGCGGCGCTCAAGGACCATTTCGACGAGACCGTCCTCGCCCGGGTCGTAGCGCGCGCTCTGCGGGGCCGGGAGGATGGCGCGGAGGGAGACGAGACCCAATCGCAATTCTTCGCCGAGGATCTGCTTCTCCCAGACACGATCGATCTCAACGAAGCGGCGCTGCCGGTAAAGACCTACTATCAGACCCAACTCGCGGTCCAGGATGTGCGCCGCCGCCAGGCCGCGGCCGACCTGCTCAACACGATCGTGGACACCGCGATCGGCAATGTCTTCCAGCTCGAGCAGAGCACCGGTGGGATCACCTTGCAGGACATCATCCTGGGAATCCGTGAGATCCTGCTCAAGGACGATATGGACCTGGTGCTGCTCATCGAGGATTTTGCCGCGCTGTCGGGTATTCAGGATGTGCTGCTCAAGGTCTGCGTGCAGGAAGGCACCCATGACGGCAAGAAGGTGCGCGCCACCATGCGCACGGCGCTCGCGCTCACCGATGGCTATCTCGCCTCGCGCGACACGATCCTGACGCGGGCGCAACGCGTCTGGGTGATCGGCCACCGCGAGCAGAGCGACGACGAGATCAAGGGTGCCGTGATCGAAATGGTCGGCGCCTATCTGAATGCGGCCCGCTGGGGTGAAGACGGCCTGCGCAAACGCTTCGATCGCCGCGGTGCCGACGACGGGCTCACCGGCTGGTTGCCGGCCTGGCAGGACGAAGAGCAGAGCGATGAAGAAGCCGAGGCGCTAACCGCCTTTGGCTTCTCCGCGCGCGGACATGCGCTGTTTCCGTTCAACCGTCTGGCGATCGAGCAACTCGTCCAGCGGCATCTGACAGAGGCAAACCGGCTCATCTTCAACCCGCGCCGGGTGATCAACGAGATCCTTCGCCGTCCGCTGCTCATGCGGGGCACGTTCGTCAGCGGAAATTTCCCGCCGCCTGAATTCCACGGGCTGCGCCCGAACGTGTATCTCGCGGGGCTGGTCCGGCAGGCAAGCCAGCCCGAGCCCGTCAAGCGGCGTCTGGCTTCCGCCCTGGCCGTGTGGGCCGGCAATGCGGCGGATAAGGCTGCGCTTGCCCATGTGCCGCCGGCGATCTTCTCGACCTTTTCGCTGCCGACCCCGGCCGAACTCGCCAATGTGCCGTTCGTCCCGACACCCAGTCCGCCCACCTCCCCGGCAGCGCCGGCCCTCGGAGAGACTCCGCCATCTGCGGCTCGTGCTCCTGCGTCGGCACGAGCAGAGCAGGATCCGCGTGCCGCGGACTGGTCGAAGAAGCTGGATGCTTGGGCGTCGGGCACAGAATTGGTTCAGGCTGACGCGCGCGAGTTGCGAAGCGCCTTGGCGGCGATGCTGAAGAGCGCGATCAATTGGCCGGCGCTTCGCATTCCGGATCAGGAGATCAAGGCCACCTGGCTCTCGATCGCCGGGGCGCGCAACAATCCGGTCGGCGGGCGCATCCTTGTGGTTTGCGATAGCCACGACGACGAGGACGGAACGCTGCGCGAAGGCTTTCTCGGTGCGCTGCGGTTCGGCTTCAACGGTCATCGCTGGGATTATCCTGAGGCAGATCTCGACTATGTTGCGAGCGCCGCGATCGTCGATCGTCTGGTCGCGCAGTTGGTCCCGATGCTCGTTGCGGAAGCAAATGCGCAGACAGCGGTGATCGGCCGTGCGCTGCTCAATCAATCGCGGATCGTGGGGCTGTCCCCTCCGGTGCGGCCGACTGGCGCCGAACCGCTTCTGCGCGGGCTGTTCGCGGCGCCGCCGCAGGTTGAGACGCAAGCCTTCGAAGAAGGTTGGGATCAGCTTCGCGCCCAGGCGACAGGGTCGGTCAATGGCCGGAGCACGCGCACGATCCTGCAGGAGCTGCTGCTCGATCGCAGCGCCAGCTTCCAGGGCGCCGGGAGCAAGCCCTTCGCGGTTGACAGCCCCCGGCTGCTCGACGTGCTTGCCGGAGATCCGCCGGCGGGGCTCCCGGAAGGATTGCCGGACGAGGCGCGGACCTTCATTCCGACCATGACCGACGCGCGCATCTGGGGAAGGCTCCAGGCGGTCATCGCAAAGCTTCGTGCCTTCCGTAGCGAGATCGCGGATTATGTCGACGAGAGCTTCGACAAGAGCGCTTTCGTTGCTGACCTGCGCGAAATCATCCCGCTGCTGCAGAAGACCAACTGCTGGCCTGCCAATGTCGCGATCAAGCTCAGCGAGTTCGAGATTCGCCTGACAGAGTTCCAGACCAGCCGCTTCGTCGAGTTGGTGGATAAGACGGCGACGATCGTCGACGAAGCGGATCGCGAGCAGATCCCCAAATTGCTCAATGCGCTTGGATCGCTCGACCTCGGATTGATCCAGCGCACCATGTCGTTTCTGACTATCGCAAACGACATCGTATCGCAGGCGGAGCCACGCGTCACGCTGCAGGAGTCGGTTCGGGGCCAATCGGACCCCAACGCTGTTGCCGCGGAGATCACCAGCCTGCTCGAAGGCGTGAGCGGAACGCCGCACGTAGCAGCGGAGGCCGCCGTATGAGCACCTCGCTTCCTGCTCGCGCCAAGGCGCTTCGCGAACGGCTGGTTGTGCTCGACCGGCTTGGCGCGAATGTCGAGGAGACCGGGCTGCTCGAGGACCTGCGCTCGGACCTTGCGCTGCCCGCAGCCGAACTCAGCCGCGCCCTCGACCAGCGTGCGCTGCTGCTCGGTTCGGGCATCGAAACGCCCGAGCCGTCCTCCCTCGAGACGGCGCGCAAACGGGCCGCGGCGCTTCTCGGCCGCTTTACCGCTGAACGAAAGGCGGCCGCGCTCAAGAAGGGCACCGGTTGGGCCAATCTGCTCAAGGAGATCAAGGCAGCCTCCACGGATGTCTCCGCGTCCGTCGTGCGGGCCTGGAAGGGATATCGGCAAACCGTGTTCACCGGCGAAGCTCCGGCATTGGTGAAAGGCCGCATCGCCTTCACGCCGGCGAACAATGCCGCGTTCAAGACCTATGAACAGCTCCACCAGGCGTTCCGAGCCGAATTCGACAAATTCCCTGCGGACCACGCAGCGATCGAGCGTGTGAAGGCACTGGCCGCACGCCTGACCGAGACGGCGAAGGCGTTCGACTTCGACGTTCCGGCCGACGTGAAGCGCTTCCTCGAGGCCATCCAGAGCGGGGGAGCGAAGCTCGACCTGCTGACCGAAGCGGTCCTCGAATGGCTCAACGAGAATGATGCGTTCGACAACTACCGTATCGTGCCGCGGAGTGCAGATGGAAGCCGATGAAGCCCTGCTGCTCGCCGCGCTGGATAAGATCGAGCAACGTGAAGCCCGGCTCCTGACATGGGGTCTGGTCGACGGTCACGTCTCGGCGGGCGAGCTGTATGGCATAGTCGATGCACTGCTCGACGATCCGAGACTGGGCGCCGTGGTTTCGTTCGCGGACGCCGGTCAGGTCATCGCCGCGCTGATCGATCGTGCCCTGCTGTTCGACATCGGCGAGGAATCGGGCTCGCAATATCGGTCGCGGATGGCGGAAGGCGTGCGGCTCCTGTTCCGGCTGCGCCAGCTCTTTCCTCAGCATCGCGGCCCGATCGGCTGGCAGACCGCGCCAACCCTCGTCGCCGACTTCCGCTTCATCTGGCGGCGCCGCCGCTACCCGCGGCGCGAGATCGACGCCGCAACGGCGCTCGCCGGCATCGCGGCGGCGACGCCCGATCAGGCCGCACGGGCTGCCCTGTCGGCGCTCATCGACAGCTATGGGCCCCGATTTGCGCTGGCAGGCTTTCAGGTCGCGGCAGCAGCGCGGATTTTGGGGAGCTTCGAGGGCTCGCAATCGACGGCCACGCTGGTCAGCGCCGGCACGGGCAGCGGCAAGACCTTGGCCTTCTACCTGCCCGCGCTGTCGCGCGTCGCCTCGCACATCCAGCGCGATGCCGTCGACGACCGGTGGGTCAAGGTCCTCGCGCTCTACCCGCGAAACGAACTGCTGAAGGATCAGTTCGCCGAGGTCTATGGCCAGGCGCGCCGTCTCGACGCGTCGCTCGCGGCGCGCGGACGCAGGAAAATCCTGATCGGCACGTTCTTCGGTCCGACGCCCCGATCGGCCGAGAAAGCGCATGCGGCGCGCAGCGGCTGGCGGCAAACGTCTGCCGGTCTCGTCTGCGAGTATCTTCGCTGTCCGTCGCCGGACTGCGACGGCGACATGGCGTGGCGCGAGACGGACCGCCGCGCCCGGCGTGAGCGGCTCGAATGCCTCGAATGCTCCGCCGTCATCGAAAGCGACGAAATCATCCTCACCCGCGAGCGGCTTCAGACGGAGGCGCCCGACATCCTCTTCACCACCACCGAAATGCTCAACCAGCGTATGGGGGACGACCGTTTCCGGCATCTGTTCGGGATCGGCGAGCGGGCGCAGCGGCCGGTGGAGATGATGCTGCTGGACGAGGTTCACACCTATGCCGGCAGTTCGGGTGCGCAGGTCGCCTTCCTCTTGCGCCGCTGGCGGCGGCTGCTCCGGCGGCATGTCAGCTTTGTCGGTCTGTCCGCCACACTCAAGGACGGCGCGCGCTTCTTCGCGCAGTTGACCGGCCTATACGAACAAGCGTCGGTCGAAATCGCCCCGTCCAATAGCGACATGATCGCGGAAGGCGCCGAGTACCTGCTCGCGCTGCGGGGCGACCCCGTGTCGCGCACCGCACTGCTGTCGACGACGATCCAGACGGGGATGCTCCTTTCCCGGCTTCTCGACGCGCCGGATGAACGCAAGAGCCGGGGCATCATCGGGGAACGTGTGTTCCTGTTCACCGACGACATCGATGTTACCAACCGCATGTATTTCGCCATGCTCGATGCCGAGGGCCGACGGAGCAGCGGCGTACCCGACCTGGCGAGCAAGCCGGATGGCGGCTTGGCCTCGCTGCGCCGTCCGCTGCCGGTCCAGCATCGCAAGCTGCATGGGCAGGATTGGGAGGCCGTGGTCGAGATCGGCCACAGTCTCCAACCGCAGGACCGCAAGTCGGTTGGGCGGGTGATGTCGATGGACCCTGGGGTCGGGAATAATCTCGACATCATCGTCGCGACCGCCTCGCTCGAGGTAGGGTTCAACGATCCCCGGGTGGGTGCGGTCATCCAGCACAAGGCACCGCGCGATGTCGCGCAGTTCCTGCAGCGTAAGGGCCGCGCCGGCCGATCGCGCCGGATGCGACCATGGACGGTTGCGGTGCTGTCCGACTATGGCCGGGACCGTCTCGCCTATCAGGGCTATGACCTGCTGTTCGACCCCGAGTTGCCGGTGCGTACGCTGCCGATCGCCAATCGTTATGTGATGCGCATCCAGGCGGTCTATGCGACGCTCGACTATCTCAGCCAGATGCTGGGCTCTTCGCGCCAGGGGAGCGTGTGGCTGGACCTGTCGAGCAGTACCGACAACAATTATCAGCGGGCGCGGCAGACAGCGCTCGCCGGCCTGATCCGCCGCATCCTCACCATTCCGGCCGAACTCGACCGCTATACGTCCTATCTCGCCTCGGCGCTCAAGGTCGATGAAGGCGCGGTCACACCGTTGCTCTGGGACCACCCACGGCCGCTGATGACGCAGGTTCTGCCGACTGCGCTTCGCCGGCTCGAGAGCAACTGGCGCGCCCGGGGCCAGCCCGGCGAGGACCATCAGGTCTTCAACTCGCCTTTGCCCGAGTTCGCGCCAGCCAACCTGTTCAGCGATCTCAACCTCCCGGAGGTCGACATCGTCTTGCCGCAGCCCGGCAGCGCAACGCCCGAGCGGGTTGCCATGCCGATCGCGCAGGCGCTTCGCGAGTTCGCCCCGGGCCGGGTCTCGCGGCGATACGGCATCAGCCATGCGTTCGAGCGGCACTGGTTATGCCCGGCGCTCGACCAGAATCGCGAGCAGGCCGTGCCGCTCGAGCCGTTCGCCCGTCTTGATCCTCTCGGCGATTGGCGCATCGATGTTGCCGGTTCGGTGCGGCTGGTGCCCGTCTATCGGCCGCGGGTTCTCGAAGTTCAGCCCCCTCCGGGCACTGTCGTCGATACGTCCAACGCCCGGCTTCGCTGGCGTAGTCAGCTTGTCGCGCGCGATCAGGGCATGGCGCTCGATCCGCCGCGCGGCAGCCCCTGGACATCGCTGATCGGGGACGTGCGGTTCTACACCCACGAGGGACTGAGCCCGATCGAGGTCCGCCGGATGGCGCTTGGGAGCGACGCGGGCATTCGCTTCCGCGACGGCGGATCGCTCACCAAGGAGTTCCGCTTCGAGGTGGGAGGAGAGGCAGCCGCGCTCGGGTTCGGTCTCGCGGTCGACGCGATGTGCCTCCGTCTGCGGTTCCCCGATGCCTTGTGGTCCAACCTCGGACCGGACTCGGACCCGCGCTATCGGGCGATGCGCACCGCGCGATTCCACCATCAGGCATTGCACGGGCCCCTCGGCGAACGGGTGGACAATCCATTCGCGCGCGAGTGGCTGGCGCATTTGATGCTCGCAGCCCTCAGCAACGAAGCGATGGCGCGTGGGATCTCGTTGCGGGAAGCGGCCACACGCTTGGCGGACGGGAGCGCCGAACTCACGCTCGATCAGACGCTCAACATCCTGTTTCAGTCGGCGATCGTCGATGATGCCAATGCCCAGGGCAACCAGCAGGACAAGCTGCGTCAGGATCTGGCCGGCTTCATCGCCGACGGGCAAGTGGTGGCCAGCCTGTTTGACCTGGCTGCGATCCTATGGACGCCGATCGACGCGAGCTGGGAGCCATGGCTGCGCGAGCGATATGCTTCGACCGTCGGCGCGGCTGCGCTCAGCGCCATTACCAGCCTATGTCCGCAGATCGACGGCGAGAGTCTGATCCTCGATGTGACGGCGGGCCCGCGGGAAGAGGATGACGTGCTCGCCGGCGCGCCCGATAGCGAGATCTGGATCAGCGAGATGACGCCAGGCGGCAATGGGCAGATCGAAGAGGCGCAACGTCAATATGTCGAGGACCCGCGACGGTTCTTCAGCCTGATGACGGCGGCGCTGCGCGACAATGACTTCTCTCTCAGCGATTATCAACTCGGTCGCTTCCTCGCCTCGGTCGTGGAGGGCGATACCGACGATCCATTGCCGACCGCGACGCGTGCGTTCCGGCATGCCTTGGGCGCGGAGGAAAGCCATGCGAGTTTCACCGCGTTACGTCACGCGCTCGCAGAGGAAGGTTTCGTCACCTTTCACGCGTTCATCGTTGCGCTAGCCAACCGTATCCTCCGGCCCGGATCGAGCAGCGACAGCGACGCGTTCTTCCTCGATGCGGTGCGGCTGTGGGACGCCGAGGAAGCGCGGCTCGGCATCGAACTGGATGCCCGCGTGCTCGCCTATCGCTTGGCGCGCTCCGACGATATCGATGCGGCGCTTGCCCTCGCTGGCATCGATCCGCCGGCGGTCAATCCGGATCAGTGGCGATTCGGCGTGGTCTACGGACTGCTGTGGCCGCGCGGCGCGCACATTCGGCAATCGGGCCTCCGGCCCTATTCGCCATTTGCCGATCTGCCGTTGCCTGATCCGCTGCTGTTGCGGACCTATCTGGCGGAGGATGCTGCGCTGATCGATCTCGAGTCTGACGGTTGGCAGGATCTTTGCCTCGATCGTCTGGCCGACGTCGGCGCGGCGACTTTGGTCTGCCCGATGGCGGCTTCGTCGCTTTTGGCAGACGCGCTGAGCTTCCTAGCGACCAACCCGGTGCAGTCGGCCTATCTATCGGTCTTTGCCCGCGTTCAGGCGGTGCGGCGGGTGGAGAACGCCTTCCACGTCGATCTCGATGTCGCGGAGGCGGTGCAATGAGCTTCGAGACACGACGGATCTTCAAGAGCGCGGTGACCAGCCAGAATCTCATCCGCGAGCTGCTGCAGATGATGTTCCTCGGCGAGCTCCTCGCACCGGGCGGAGAGCGCGCCTGGCTGGTCAGCCCCTGGATCAGCAACGTGGTGCTATTCGACAATCGGGCGGGCGGTTTCGGTTCGATCAACCCGGAGTGGGGTAGCCGCGAGATCAGATTGGTGGACGTTCTGACCGACGTCATGGCGCGCGGTACGGCGCTCGGCATCGCGACGAGCCTGGACGGTCACAACGATCCGCTCATCGATGCGCTCGCCACGGCGGTCGACGAGGCCGGCCTCGGCGACAAATTGTGCGTCGTCCGGCGTCAGCATCTTCACATCAAGGGCGTGTTGCTCAAGCGAGGTCTGCTCACCGGGTCGATGAACCTCACCTACAACGGCCTCGAATTGAACGACGAGATGGTGGTCTACGACACGACGCCGAAGACGCTCGCCGAAGCGCGAATCAATTTCGAATCCTATGTGGGCACGGCCGCATGATCGAGGATCTGCCCGCGCGTGAGCAAGAATGGCTGGAACGCTTCTTCGCATCTCCCAACGAGCTGAGCTGGACATCGCTCGTCGACGGATCGGCGCCTACGGAACAGGCGGATCAGGTTCGGCGGTGGCTCGCGCATCTCGGCATTGGGCGGACCAACGCGCCGCTCATTCTTCCGTTCGTGCGCGGCGGGGAAGTCACCGGGTGGTATGCCACCACGCAGGGCTCCGCCGGCGGATATGAGCTCGGGGACGAGCTCAATGCATGGCTCGGGCCGACCTGGCTGAGCCGCTTCGAGCGAGTGCCGAGCGATGCAGCCGACCCGATGGCGGCGGCGCTTCGCAGCCGCTTCGGTGGAACCGTCTATCGCTTCACAGGTCCCGATGCCGCGGCGATGCGAACGATCGCTGCGCGCTTGAACGATTTTGCCGCACTGCTCGAACGAAGGCCGCGAGTGACACGCGCGCGGATCCGCCCGGTCGGCGCGATCCGTGGCGACTTCGAACGGGCGCTGCTGGCCGGCGACGAGACGCAAGCCGAGGCAATGATCGCCGAGTTGAAGCAGACAGGACGCCTCAACGAGGAGAACCTCAAATATCTCGACGTGCGGCTGAGCGCTGGTCTTGGCCTCTGGCCGCAGATTGCGCGCGATCACTGGCTCATCAAGACACTCGCAGATCTCGCGCTTCCGCCGCAGATTCTCGCGGATCTGATCGAGGCACTCTACCGCACCTATGTCGACGAGGCCGAAGCGAGTGGCGATCCGGCCGCTCTGCGCGAAGCCTTCGCGGTTCACGTCGCGACACCGTATCCCAAGTTGTTTGCGTCGCGTCGGGGCATTCGTGCGCCACGCGTGGTCAAAGCGTTTGCGCTGTTCGAGCAGCTGCAACCCAGTCCCGACCCGACGATCGTCGCTTCGCTCCTCGCGCTGTTACCTGCGGGTACGGACATGGCGGTGTTCGAGTCGGTGCCTGTCGCAGAGCCCACACCCGCATCTGCCACGACGTTGGACGAAGCGGACGAAGCCTTCGACGATGGGCAGATCGATCGTGCCTTCGAATTCTACATGCGGCTGCCGCCGAGCAGGAAGGCCATCAGCAGGTTGGTGTCCTGCGTGGGCACGATCGGGACCGACGAAGCTCGGGATCGTCTCCTTACGTTACTGGAAGATTCCGATCCGGCGATCCTCGATTCCCTGGCGCCCGCCGTCGCGGCGAAAATCGAGAGCCTGAAGCAGTCGCAGGCCGACGATGCCGCGCCCGGACAAGCCGAACCGACGAGCGCAGCCGCGGTAAATCCCTGGTTGCGGTGGGCGGAACAGTTGCGGGCAGGCCAAAATCTCCCCGCCGCCGAGCGCGATGCGCAATCTGCTCCGACGACTTGGGACGCGTCAGAGGTCAGAGACAGCGGCCCGCTCGCGCAGCAGTTCGCCGATATAGTCGGTGGTCTCGACGGCGAGGCCGGTTTGATCGCTCGTGCTGCCGTTCCGCAGATTTTCGCGAGCTTCTTCCCCGATGACGCGAAGGTGTCACCGGCAGCCAAGCCGATCGCATCTCTGCTGTTTCTACTGATCGCGATGGACGACGCACTGTCGCGAGCGGATCTGGACCTGCTCGCCCAATTGACGAGCTTGCAGATCGAGCAAGGGCTGTCGTCGTCGGAATATGTGTCGCTGATGGGTGACCTCGAAGATGTGCAGAAGCGCATCGGGTCCTACGCCTATCTGCCATGGAGCCTCGATGTCAGTGAGGCACTCGCGATCCTGCCGAGTCCCTCGGATCAGGCGCGAGACGCCAGGCTGAGGCTGTTTCTGCAGGTGCTCGGCCAAGCGACCACCTTTTCCCACCGGCTCGTCCCCGCCGATCTCGTGCCGATCGAAACGCTGGCGCAGGATTATGGGGTCGGGCCGGAGGCGGTCAGTGCGCTGAAGCGCGAGGCACAGGGGGATGACACGACATCAGCTGTGGTGACGAGCCTCAAGGACAAGACGATCGGCATCTACACGCTGGCGGAGGCCGCCGGCAGCCGGGCGAAGGCGGCGCTGGAGGAGCTATTTCCCGGCTGCAAGGTCGTCGTGAACTCGGATCTGGTGGCAACGGCGCAGCTTACCAGCCTAGCCAAGGCCGCCGACTTGTTCGTGTTCGCGTGGAAGAGCAGCAGCCACCAAGCATTCTACTGCGTGAAGGATGCGCTGGCCGGCAGGGAGCCGATCTGGGCGCCGGGCAAGGGAACGGCCAGCATCTTGCGAGCCATCTTGGACCATCTCGGGTAATCGCCGCTGCCGCTGCCGCTGCCGCTTTGCGATGATGTCAAACGACATACAGGGACGAGAGAACCGGCCACTCAAGCACGCTCAACCTTGGGAGGGGGCGCGTAGCCCACCCGCTCTGGTGGTCTCTTTGACGCGCAGTAGATCCGATCGATTTACGCGATAGCCTGCAACCCCTTGTTCTTGACCAGGTTCAGCAACTTCAACGAGGGGCCATCCGGCCGCTTCTCGCCCCGCTCCCATTTGCTGACCGCATCCTTTCGGACATTGAGGTAATGGGCGAAGACCGGCTGGGAGACATTCTCGCGCTCGCGCAGCGCACGAATCTCCTCCGGCGCGAGCGGCTCGACCGGGCTGAGACAGAGCGCGTCGAATTCGCGCATAGTGGCCTTGTCGATCAGGCCCGCGCCATGGAGCCCCGCTGCGGTCTCATGGACCGACGCGAGAATAGAGCTCTCAGCTTTCCTGCGCTTCGTCGTCATCTTCCACCTTCACAAACTCGCCCGCGGTAATGCCCTTGTCGATATCGGCATCCGACAGGGCCAGCAGCACCTCGGCGAGCTTCCTCAACGCCTTGAGCTCCTTGGCGGTGACGTTCGCCTTCTCGTTCTTGGCAAAGGCATGGGCGAAGAAGCTGTGCCCGCCGACCTTGAACAGAATGATCGTCCGAAACCCGCCTGACTTTCCTCCACCGGCCCGGGCGACCCGCTGCTTGTAGACGTGCCCGCCGAGATCGGCATCGAATTCTCCGGCCGCCACTTCGACGGCCGCCTTCGCAAGGCTGACATCCGTGAGGCCCGCCTTGCGGGCGAAGCGCGCGAACGTCTTGGTCATCAGCACCGTCATGGGCGCATCCGGCCGTCATTGCGATTCATAGTGTAGTCCTTAGAGCTATGGTATTCAAGGGGAGCGGAAGCATTATTGGGTCATTCAGGCGCGGCGCGCGCGACGCCGTCAAGCACCGCTTCTTGCGGGTCAACCGGGGCGCGGTTCGCGCGCCTTCAAGCGCAGCCGGACTTGCCATTCGTTCTTCTAATGTTCTAACTCCGGTCCGACGCCCCTTGTGGCGATTCGTTCCATCCTGGAGCTCGCTATGCAGCATGACGTCTGCCTGCGCGCCGCCGCGCGTGCGATCTACGATGCCTGTTTTCCGACGGAAGAGCTGGCGCCGGTCGGTTTCGAAGAGGCCGAGCGATACGGCACCATCCACTATCGCCGTGCGGTCGAAGCCGCACAGAACGCGCGCGAGCATCTGCTGTACGACCGCGAGGCGCAGCCGAGCCTGTTTTAGGTCGGTCACGAGATCACCGGTCCGCTCCTGCCGCGGCCGATCGTCCAGCTGACGCCGTCGCCCCGAACGCGGCCGGACACCGTCTTGCCGACATGCCGGTCGAGCACGGGACGCCAGGGCACCAGCGTGAACTCACGGCTCTTCTCGATGAGCGCGTGACGCCCGCTCAGAAGCTCGACCGGGCGGCGGTAGATACCTTCGACGCGGGCGCCTTCCGGCGTCTCGCGGAAGGGCAGCCCGAGCTCGTCGGAAAGCTGCGCCGCGACGCGAAGCAACTCGCGCCGCCGCAGCGCGTCGATCAGGCCCGGCGCGAAGGCGGCACCGTTCGCCTGCTCCTCGGCAAGACCCTGCGCGATCAGCCATTGTCGGCGCTGGTGCTGCGCCTCGCGCACCGCCTGCCCGAACCCGGCTTCGCGCAGCGGCTCGGGCGAGGACGTGACGAGCTCGCGATCGAGCCACGTCGCGGCATCGGCCCCGGCCAGCCGCTCGAGCGGCTCGGCGGACAGCGTCTCGACGTGGACCGGGGCTTCCCCGGCGCGGGCCGCCTCGTAGGCGGCGGCGCGGTCGAGATGATCGGGCGCGATGGTCCAGCTGCCGTCGCTCAAACGCTCCACCGCGCCGAACCTGCGCCGCATCGCTTCGAGCCGGCGGACATGCGTCTCGGCGAACGCCTCGGTCGCGGTCGGATCATGGCGCAGATGCGCGTCGATCGTATAGCGCCCGCCATTGGCGGCGGCGACCGCGGCGATGGTCCGATCGACCTCCCGGACCGCCGGCCGCTCGGGGACGATCCGGACGATCGCACCGGCCGGCAGCGGCGCCAGCGCCTCGCCCTTGCCGATGTCGACATAATGGGTGCGACCGTCGGTCGCCTCGACCAGCAGGTAGTGGCGATCCTTGTGCTCGTCCGACAGGCCGCGCTCGAGGACGCGGCCGATGATCGGCCGCGCGTCTTGGGCGGCGGGCTCGTAGATCGCGAGATCGGCCGCGGCCGGCGCGATGCCGCGCGCGGTATAGGCGCGCTGCAGGGTGCGAATGATGTCGCCGCGCTCGCCCATCCGGCGCAGCGTATCCTCGATGCCCTCGGCGAGGCGCCAGCGTCCCTCGGGCAGGCGTTCCGCCAGCCCCAGCCGGGCCAGCGTTGCCAGGCGGCCCACCTGCAGGCTCTGCTGGAAGGGGTCGCGCGCCGATGCGGCCACGACCCGGTCGGTGTCCATCGCGCCGATCAGCCGACGGTCGATGCCGGTCAGCCGCTCCTGATCGATCTCGGCGCGCAGCCGCGCCTCGATGTCGCGGTCGCTGCGCGGGCCAAGGTCGAGGTCGACGAGCTCGGCGGCGCGCTCGCGGATGCCGCGGGTCAGATAGTCGGGTGCGATGACGAGATCGCGGCCGCGTTCGTCCTTTCCCCGCACGATGACATGGGTGTGCGGATGGCCGGTATTGAAGTGATCGACCGCCACCCAGTCGAGCCGGGTACCGAGATCCTGCTCGAGCCGCGCCATCAGCCGCCGGGTCAGGTCCTTGAGGTCGGCATATTGGTCGCCGTCCTCGGGCGAGACGATGAAGCGGAACTGATGGCGGTCGCCGGCCTGTCGATCGAGCCAGTTCTTGCCGTTGACGGTGTCCGCGTCGCGGCCATAGAGTTCGCCCGGCCGGCCGTCGCGGGTCACGCCGTCGCGCTGGACGTAGCGCAGGTGCGCCCGGGCGCCGGCGAAGCCCTTGCCGGCGAGCTTCGCCAGCCGCGCTTTGACGATGACGCGGCGCTGGCGAAAAGCGGCGTAGCGGTCGCGCCGGGCGAGCAGCCGTCCGACGCCAGCCCCGCGGCCGATCCGGGTGGTGGAATAGGAGCCGCTTCGGCCCGGGCCGCCGCGCGCGAGATTCGTGGCGGCGAGCACGCGCGAAAGATAGGTTCGCCCGCGCTTGCCGCCGCGGCTGCGAATGCGGCCGAGCCGCGGTTCGAAGTCGTCTTCCGTCGCCATTGGTCGATCTGGTCTGGCGCCCCGCGGCAATCATGCCTTGCGCGACGGCGCATGAAAACCGGTGCCGCTGGAACTGGCGGATTTCCGCCGTTTCCGGCGCTGATGGCACCGTCCGCCAGGCGGCAGTGCCGTTCAGCTTCCCCAAAAATGATGTGCAGGCAAACACTTACGGCGCCAGGGGTGCCGGTGCTTTATCTTGCCTTACGCCGCCTTTCCGCCCTCGACCGCACAATGGCCCTTCCGTCTTGCCGGCGAGGTCACGACGGGCGACGAGAGGGAAGGTAATCCCAAGGAGCGGGGCAGGTGATGCGGAGCACCGCGCGTCGACGCGAAGGCGGGCGCTGGCGCGGTCGTGGAACGTCCCGAAGCAACCAAGTGTCAGATAGTTTGCTCATCCGCCGGCCCGTTCCCGGTCGATGACGCCGTTGAGACTGTCGACGCACCGGGCGAAGATTTCTGCCGTCTGCGGGCCTTCGCCCAGGAGAGCGCCGGGCTGCGATCGTGCTTCTTCGCGGCGCTTGATCACGCCTCCAGATAGGCACTCATGTCACGTCCTCCCGCGCCGTTCTCTTGCCCGAAGTTCGGGAGCAATCGCGCTTTCCACGTTGGCCGACGGGGCAGGCAGGCTGTTGTGAAGTTCTTCCAGCAGACGCCTGCTGACACCGCGATAGCCATACCCTTTACGGAAGTGCGCCGCGGTCTCTTCGACCTTCCTGAGCGCGGCCCGCAGGTCATCGAGGAACACGTCTTCCATGCCCTCGATCGGGGTGGCGGCAACGAAATAGCCGTAGTGGCGGAACGCCTCCTGGAACTGCTCCAGCGTCCGTTCCTGCTGTTCGCTCATAGCCATCTTCATCTCCCTCAAAGTATGCAATTCGAAACGGAGCCGGAGTGCGATGCCTGTCCGGCACCCGCGCTCCGGCTTCCCGTCGCGGCATTCGATCAATGCACGGCGGCAAAGGCTGCGCGCGCCTGGGCTTCGCTCCTGAAGCTGCGCCGGCTCATCAAACCGTGCGGGTTTCCGTCGCCGTCGACGATGCTCACCGCGACGAACCAGCGGCCATCGAGGCGCCCAACAATGGCGATCCGGTCGAGCGCGAAATCCTTCTCGTCGAGGCTCTCCCAGGTGCCGAGCCAGCGCTCATCCGTGCGCGCGTCCCACAGGAAATCGCTTTCCTCGGCATCGATAAACCGCTGCGCCAGCGCGTCGCCTGCGCCGCGCCCGAACTCGATTTCGAGCCCCGCCTTGAGGGTCTCCAGCACCCGGTCCGATGCCGCGCCGATGGTCTGAAACATGGTCATGATCGCCTCCTTCGCTTGCGTCCCCGCGATCGAGGACAGCCGCCTCGGGATGGGCGGCGGCGCGGCTGTCAGGGCCGCGGAGGCGAAGCCGGAGCGCCGCGCGAGCGGCGGCGGAGGAACCGATTTTGTTGCGCCCGACAAGCAAAGTCGCGTGCGCAGCACGCTCATATTCGCAGCAAAATTGGAGGGGCCGCCGGCCTTGCACAGCCGCGCCGGCGCCCGTCATGCTGGGACTTGCCGAGCCCAGCCCCTCCAACGCTCACGATGCAAAGAGACCTCGGGCGACCCGTCGCGACCTGATGATCGGGATCATTGTCGCAAGCCCTTGGGTCTGCTTTCAATTGACGGGGCAGGCTTGGGCGGATGCCATCGACACCTATATGAAGCCTTCGCACGGCTCGCGGACGGCCGCGATGCATGGGGGAATAAATGCACGAAGAACTAAGCGAGCTTGCCCAGTCGTTGGGCCAGTACATGGCCGAACGCTGTTCGGATGGCTTGCCCGGTCACTTTGGCGATGAGCTCCTCCAGGCCTTCCCGGAGGAAAACCGCCGGAATTTGGGTGTCGCGCTTGCCGAGCTCGAGGCCGAGGGTCTGGTGACCCTGTCGCACGTCATCGGCCCCCACCTGCCTCGCGTCCGCACCACCGTCGAACTCTTCGTCGCTTGCGACGCGGCGATCACCGGGCATGATCCGGTTGAAGATTCGGTGATCCTCGCGCGAATGCTGATAGCCGATCCCGACTTGGGCGGCCGCGCCAGCGACCTGGAAAAGGCCGCTGGATGGGAACGTCGCCGCTTCAATCCGGCCTTCGCACTGGTCATCTCGAATGTCGCGGAAGGCCGCGTGCGAAGCGTCATTCAGAACGACTATCCGTCGGTCGGCGTCCTCATTGCCGATGAGGATGTGGTCCAGTTGCGCCGGTACGTGCAGCGGCATTCGGCATGATCAAGATCACGCACAACGGACGGCCGTTCGACCCGAAGCGGTTTGCCAGGGACATCGAGCGGGCGGCGATCGAGGCCGGGATGAAGGCGATCGAGGAGAGGGCCAGGGGGGCGGCATCGTCGATTTCCGATCCCGAAACCGGACGCCACGCAGACGTGTTCGTGGACCGCCTTCCAGGGAACAGAGTCTCGGTGCGCACCAGCGGCTCGCCGGCTTTCGCGCGCCTGCTTGAGACGCGCCTGGGTGTCGGCGTGGGAGAGGTGGAAGTGATGAGTTCGGAGCATGAAACGAAGCATCCTAAGGTGTATCTGGCGCACGCCACGGAAGACAAAGCCATCGTTCGCCCCCTAGCCGAAGCGCTCATGGCGAACGGCATCGATGTCTGGCTGGACGAGTGGGAGATCGAGCCCGGCGAGAGCCTCCGACAGAAGATGGAGGAGGGGCTGCTCGCCATGACCCACTTCGTCGTTGTGCTTACGCCGGCCGCGCTCGCCAAACCTTGGGTCGGGATGGAGATCGACGTCGGCATGGTCCAGAAGGTCGGCGGCGAGAGCCGCTTCGTTCCATTGCTCGTGGGCGTCGAGCCGAAGGAGCTTCCGCCATTTCTGCGGACGATGCTCGGCGTGAAATTCGATCCCTCGAGTCCGGATCGGGTCAAGGAACTGATCGATCGTCTCCACGGCGTAAGCCGGAAACCTGCGCTGGGTCCGGCGCCCAAGTATGTGCGACCTGCACCCTCCGGCCTGAGCGGCTGGTCTCCGGCCGCGATAGAGATCGGCCGACATCTCGTCATGTCGAGCAAGCACGCAATGCTGCGCGATCCGATCAAGACGCTCGACGAACTGATCGCGGAGACGGGTCTATCCGAAGATGATGCCCGCATCGCGGTGCTCGATCTCAAGAATGCGGGCTATCTGTGGGAGGCGAACCTGCGCGGACACTACGCCCCCGAACGGGCGATGTTCACGGACTTTGACGAAGAATTCATGCCCTTCAGCCCGCAGGAGGATGCGGCAATTGTCGCAAACCGGATGCTCGAGGGCACCGAGCGCGCTTACGAAACGAAGCTTCTGGCCGAGGAACTCGGCTGGGAGCCCCGGCGGATGAACAGCGCTATTTGCTATCTGCAGCGGGCCGGTGCGATCAAAGATAGGCAAGCGCTCGCCGGTGGTCCGTGGCGTGCCGTGCAATTGATCCGGACCGACGAGACGCTCCGCTTCGCGCGCAGCCGTGCTTGAGCTGCCGGCGCATTTTATCCAGAGTTTTCCTGCTTTGGACGGCGTCGAGTGACTTGCCACTCGCGCCAGCCCGAGGATCGCCGCTAGTATGCGTCAGGGCGCGCTCGCACCGCAAAAAGCGTGTCCGGCGTAGTCGTCGAGGCCGTTGATGCCGGCTTGGGTGCCGCGCCGACCGCGCGGTCGATCGCGAACAGCCGCGCCCGGGGAGGCGCTGCGGGAACCTGCGAGGCGATCGTCGCCGGGGCGGACGTGGCCGCGCTGGGGGCGACGCCGGCGACCTGGGCCAGATAGGCGCGGGTCTCGGCCGGCAACGGACGCCCCCCCGCGAGCCATTCGGCGTAGCGTGCCGGGCCTGCGTTATAGGCACCGAACAGCCCGGGATAGCCGAACCGGGCGTGCATCGCAGCCAGGTAGGCGGTGCCGGCGAGGATGTTGTCGCGCGGGTCGTGCGAGTCGGCGCCGAGGCCGTGCCGCGCGCGCATTTCGGCCCAAGTCGCCGGCATCAACTGCATCAGCCCCATCGCCCCGGCGCGGCTGGTGATCGGGCGTCCGGCGAGCGTGGTGTAGCCGCCGCTTTCGGCGCGCATCACCCGCTCGATCCACTCGGCCGGGACGCCGAAGCGCGCCGAGGCTTCCGCGATATAGGGCCGCCAGCGCGTGACCGGATCGCTCGCGGGCGCGGGATCGGAAGCGGCCCCGAGGGAACTCGCCTGTGCCTGCGCCTCAGATGTCGATGGCGACCGCATGGCCGGCGAACCGCCCGCGCCGTGCGCGGCCGCGAGGGCGAACGCGGCGAGCACCAGCCCGCTTTTGGTGCCGGCGCCGAGCGCGGAGGCGAGCTCGTTCATTGCCCCGCACCCGCATGCGGCGACCACAGCAGCCGCGCCTTGCCGACGATGTCGGCGCGCCGGGTGACCCCGAAATAGCGCCCGTCGAAGGACTCGCGGCTCCCGGCCATCAGCAGGAAAACGTCGCCGGACCCGAGCGTCCGGCAGCCGTGCCACCAGGGCAGCGGCCGGCCGTGCCGGTCGGCGGCGAGCCGAGCGGCGACGCGCTTGCCGTCTATCAGGATGTGCGCCCCCGACGCGCAGACACGGGCGCCGGCGACCGCCGCGACGCGTTTGATCGCGGGCACGTTGGCGGGCAGATAGCGGCGCTGCGCCGCGAGCCGGCGCGCAGGCTCGGGCAGGCGGACGACCACCATGTCGCCGCGCGCGACCGGCGCTCCGGGCCGCACCATATAGAGGCCGAGCGGCGCGCTGGCGCTCGCGTTCCAGACGAGGCGCGGCGACGGCGGGAACACCAGGGTCGCCCCGAGCGCGGCGGCGACGAGCGCGACGAGCGCG
>NZ_BMKL01000003.1 GCF_014644315.1 Tsuneonella deserti
CCAATGTTCCTCTCCAGGGGCGAAAGGGATCTCGGGGTTGCATTCCAGACGCACCCGGGGAGACAGGCCTCCATCTCGAGTGGAAGCAAAGAACCCCGCTCTGCTCTCGAGTCGCGACGGGTATCTCTGGGAGCTCACTGGGTGGACTCAAGGGAGTCAAGCCTCCTGAGGCGTTTGGAGAGAGGTCGCGAGATTGGTCGCTAGGCCATGCAGGAGACGAAGGCCCTCCTCTCTCGATGACGGGGGAATCTCGGGGTTGTTCTCGAGCGGCGGCCCCAGTGTGCGGTTTCTCACGAGGTACGACGGCGAGGTCAGTGAGCCTCTCGTGGGGCGCCAGGGAAGTCGGGTCTCCATGCGAGTGGCGAGGGGGAGCGCGTCATTGCTCCCGAGCCATGGTAGGGGAATCTGGCCTCGAGACGTGTTGAAGAAGGTCTCTCGAGGGCTTTCCCGGGTTGAGGCAGGAAACCCTGGGTTCCCTCGACTTGTGCAGGTGACCTCAGGGGGCTTCTCATGGTGGCTCTGAGAAGCCAGGGAAACTGGAGGTGGGAGGGGCCTCTCGGGACTCCACTGGGTTTGGTGCATTGGAAGAGGGCCTCATCTCCAGTTGAGGCAGGAACCTCAGGGTTCCTCTGATTTCAGACTCCGATCGCAGGGTCCCTGCAGACTGGGGACAGGAGAGTCAGGCCTCGTCTTGGGTTGAGGCATGGAACTCCGCTTGCCTCTCGAGATGTCCCCGGGGAGAGAGGCCGCTTGTCGAGCTGTATTTGGAACCTGGGGTTTTTTTCCGAACGATGCACGGAAAAACTGCCCCTTCGTGTTGACTTCATTCACAGGGTGGAGTTCGGAGAGGTGTCCGGGCATCGGGTTCTTATCAAGAGGGGACCGGGAAATCGGGGTCCTTCGGAATGTGGAACCACCCACGAGGCCACGTCTGGAATGTCGTCGTGAGACCGGCCTCATCCTGAGGTGCGACCGGAAGGTCGGGAACCCCTTCCAGACAAAGCAGGGGAGTCGACCCTCCTGTCCAGATCAGGAGGGGAGAAAGGGCTCAGAGGAGGGGGTGCCGGAAAACCTCGGTGTTCCTCTCGAGGGAGACCGGGATTTCGGGGAACTTTGTGGGTCGCATCAAGGGTGCCAAGTGCCCTTTCGACCTCCAATTCCTAACGTGGGACTTCTCCTGAGGCGCTGTAGCGGGAAAGGGCTTCATCTTGCGATGGC
>NZ_BMKL01000004.1 GCF_014644315.1 Tsuneonella deserti
AGACGTATTGCACATAATGTTGCGAGTGCAAGTGTACTTGATTATCTTGAGTTGGCAGACGAGCATTCTATTGTAGAATTGAAAGCAACTGAAAAGATGGCGGGGCAGTCTATCATTGATTTAGATATAAGAGCACAATATGGAATTAACATTATTGCAATTAAACGAGGCAAAGAGTTCATCATTTCACCAAATCCAAATATTAATTTAGAAATAGGTGATATTTTAATCATGATTGGACATGATAATGATTTAAATCGCTTTGAAAAAAATATTGCGACGAGATAATCGGGAGTGGGACAGAAATGATATTTTCGCAAAATTTATTTCGTCGTCCCACCCCGGCAAGGTTGACTAGAATTGAAAAAAGCTTGTTACAAGCGCATTTTCGTTCAGTCAACTACTGCCAATATAACTTCGTAGAGCATAGAACATTGATTTATGTCCCAGCCTGGACACATTAGTGTCTTCAATCAGTATGGGCTTTGTTTATGAGGTCAGTTGGCACCTTAAGTGCAATACCTCGTGAGCAAATATTAATTTTGAATATAACCGTATTGTTGGCGAAGATCATAAACTTTATCTGGTGTGACATCCTGACCGATTGGATCAACCACTTTTATTGTGGAAAATGTTGTTAATACTTGTCCTCGGATCATACTTAAGTAGTCTTGACGCAATGCATGTTGTTCTTGTGTTTCAGCTACAGTAAGTGGTTGGACTTTTTCTTTATTTGCAAGTTCATTAATTCTATCTAAAATTTTCATATTGTCATATCCTCCTTAGAATCAAGTGTTGATATATTTTGAGTTTATTTCTATAAGATAATTTATCAACACATCCAGTAATGTTTTTAGTTTCTCGGTCTTTTGACCAGCAGATTTTTGGAATTAAAATAAGGGGTTTGAGAC
>NZ_BMKL01000005.1 GCF_014644315.1 Tsuneonella deserti
GGGTATAACACATACCTCAACTTAGCTAAACAACGTTTTAAATGCTTAGAATGCAATGGCACTTTTACTGCTAAAACGTCAATTGTTGATGAGTCGTGTTTTATCTCAAGATGTGTTACTCAAAAAGTTATAGAAGAAGCTACTAAAGTTAAAACAGAGATTGATACTGCAGAAGATAACTGTATCTCTCCATCTACTGTAAGTCGTATTAGAACTAAAGCGGCTAATTCATTACGAATTAAACCGTTTAATTGTTTGCCAGAACACATCGCTATGGATGAATTTAAAAGCGTTAAAAATGTAACTGGATCAATGAGTTTCATTTTTATAGATAATGATACTCATGATGTTATAGATATTTTAGAAAATAGAACTACAAGATTCTTGCGTGCCTATTTCGAGCGATTCGATTTAAAAAATCGACAACAAGTTAAGACGGTTACTATTGACATGTATGAACCCTATGTCCGATTATTTCGCGACCTATTTCCTAATGCAGCTATTATTTTTGACAGATTCCATATCGTTCAACATTTAAATAGGGAACTTAATAAGTATCGTGTACAAGTTATGAATGAATACCGTAATAAAAAAGGACCTAATTATACAATTTTTAAGAATAACTGGAAAGTTCTATTGATGGATACTAGTAAAACCATATTTAGTAAATACAGATGGAATAAATCTTTTAAGGCTTATAAACGCTCATCTGAC
>NZ_BMKL01000006.1 GCF_014644315.1 Tsuneonella deserti
ATTGGTATCAACTTAATCATGCTATTTTAGATGATATTATCCAAAACTTGAACATCATTAATACATCTAATCAAAGATGTGTATGTAAAAATGTGAAATCAGGTGACTGTTGATGACTATTTTAGCAATTGTAATTTTTCTTTTAACTTTAACCTTTGTGATTTGGCAACCAAAAGGTTTAGATATTGGTATTACAGCTTTAATTGGAGCGGTTGTTGCTATCATTACAGGAGTCGTAAGTCTTTCTGATGTATTAGAAGTAACAGGTATTGTTTGGAATGCAACTTTAACTTTTGTGGCTGTTATTCTTATTTCATTAATATTAGATGAAATTGGTTTTTTTGAATGGTCTGCGATACATATGGTCAAGGCTTCAAACGGTAATGGCTTAAAAATGTTTGTTTTTATTATGTTACTTGGGGCAATTGTAGCAGCATTTTTCGCAAATGATGGTGCAGCTTTAATCTTAACGCCTATTGTATTAGCGATGGTAAGGAATCTAGGATTTAATCAAAAAGTGATTTTCCCCTTTATTATTGCCAGTGGTTTTATCGCTGATACTACATCACTTCCCTTAATTGTAAGTAACTTAGTTAATATCGTTTCTGCAGATTACTTCGATATTGGATTTATTGAATATTTTAGCCGAATGATCATTCCTAATATATTCTCTCTGATTGCTAGTATTCTCGTTTT
>NZ_BMKL01000007.1 GCF_014644315.1 Tsuneonella deserti
GGGTGTGTGTTGGGTCGGTGGGGATGAGGCGTGGGTTGTGAACGGAACCGCCGGGACTGTATGAGTCTGTGCGCGGTTTGTGCACAGCGACACTCACAGCCAATTGAACCGCCCCGGTGAGTCCGGAGACTCTCTGATCTGAGACCTCAGCCGGCGGCTGGTCTCTGGCGTTGAGCGTAGTAGGCAGCCTCGAGTTCGACCGGCGGGACGTCGCCGCAGTACTGGTAGAGGCGGCGATGGTTGAACCAGTCGACCCAGCGCGCGGTGGCCAACTCGACATCCTCGATGGACCGCCAGGGCTTGCCGGGTTTGATCAGCTCGGTCTTGTATAGGCCGTTGATCGTCTCGGCTAGTGCATTGTCATAGGAGCTTCCGACCGCTCCGACCGACGGTTGGATGCCTGCCTCGGCGAGCCGCTCGCTGAACCGGATCGATGTGTACTGAGATCCCCTATCCGTATGGTGGATAACGTCTTTCAGGTCGAGTACGCCTTCTTGTTGGCGGGTCCAGATGGCTTGCTCGATCGCGCCGAGGACCATGGAGGTGGCCATCGTGGAAGCGACCCGCCAGCCCAGGATCCTGCGAGCGTAGGCGTCGGTGACAAAGGCCACGTAGGCGAACCCTGCCCAGGTCGACACGTAGGTGAGGTCTGCTACCC
>NZ_BMKL01000008.1 GCF_014644315.1 Tsuneonella deserti
TACAAATCCGTATCCTTCAATGATTACTTTTGATAGTCCACAAAGAAATGTATGTGTTTCGAGAAGGGTTCGCACCAATACACCTTTGCAAGCACTTACCACACTTAATGATACTGTCTATTATGCCGCAGCTCAGAATATTGCCTTAAAAATGCAACTTTCACAAGCAAAAACCACACGAGATAAAATTCGAGCAGGCTATGTTCATATTTTTCAGAAACAACCGAGTCAATCAAAAACAGCTTTACTCGAAAATCTTTACAACGATGCTCTAATGGATTTTAGAAAGAAAAAAAGTACCAAAGCCGAACTTTTGGCTCTCACACTTACGGCAAATACAATGTTGAATTTAGACGAATTCCTTACAAAATGAACAGAAAAACTATTTTTGAAGAAGCTTTTTTTGAGCAAGCCACTTTCAACACTCGTCGCCATTTTCTGAAACAATGCACTTCGGGTTTGGGCGGAATTGCACTTTCGTCGATTCTCGGTGGCTGTTTTCAATCTGAACAAAAAACGGTTGAAGAAAACCCTTTTGCCGTAAAACCTCCGCATTTTCCTGCTAAAGCCAAACATATCATAT
>NZ_BMKL01000009.1 GCF_014644315.1 Tsuneonella deserti
GTGGTGGCCGGGGCGGTGAAGCCGGCGTCGGCGGCACCGTCGAAGTCGATGTGGATTGCCGGAATGGGGATGTCCGGCACGGCGAAGCCGTAGTTCGCTTGTCCCGTGAGGCCCAGGTGGATGGGGGGAAGGATCGTGGTGTCCGGGATGATAATGGGGCCGATGCCGCCGGTTGAAGTCCAGTGGATCGGGAATTCGGGAATCGTGATGCCGACGTTCAGGCCGAACAGGCCCTCGAAGTTGCCTCGCCACAAGATGCCGTTGCTGGCGTTGCCGGTGATGAAGGCGCCGGTGTTGACGGTGCCCGAATTGGCGACGCCGGTGTTGGCGTTGCCGGTGTTGAACCAGCCGGTGTTGATGCTGCCCGGGTTGAAACCACCGGTGTTGGTGTCACCCACATTGAAGCTGCCCGTGTTGTACGACCCGGGGTTGGCGATGCCGGTGTTGAAATTGCCGGCATTGAACAACCCCGTGCTGGCCGTCCCCGCATTACCGACACCGGTGTTGTAATTACCCGAGTTGAACACCCCGAAGTTCCCGGTCCCCGAATTGCAGAACCCCACATTCC
>NZ_BMKL01000010.1 GCF_014644315.1 Tsuneonella deserti
AGAAAACAGAATTTCTGAGAGTTCCATCTTCATTGAGTGCTTCATTTACAACATCCCATGAGAATACCTTTCCTTTGTAACGTCCAGCCACAGTTTTGATGTGTTCAGTAAAAAATGTGCGGATTGAGTCGCTGCTCTTAATGCCTCTAATAAAGTTTGGTAATTGGCTATGCCATACCAACGTGTGTCCATTGATTTTGATGTTATTCTTCTGTCCATATTCAACCATTTTGTCGGCCAGTTTGAAATCATAAGTATCCCATTTTGGATGAATCAATGCCGATTTCATGATATTTTCGGGAGTTGCTGCATTAAACTGTTGCTTGATTAGGCTGTTTACAGTCGGGTCTTTTTCTTCAATTTGTAAATTATTAAGAGCCGTACCAATCAAAAAGTCTTTCTTAAAAGCATCTTTAAGCGAATTGCTTGCCTTATTTCGTGTAATGAAATTTGAGCAAATAAAAACTACAAAAACCAGGGCAATAACTAAATTTTTTTTCATTTTTTAATGAGATTTAATATACAGTGAAATGGGTGATAATCATAATAAAATCTAAC
>NZ_BMKL01000011.1 GCF_014644315.1 Tsuneonella deserti
TTTTATGCCAATTTTGGACTGGACTCGTACTGACTTAGATTTTGAAGTAGCCGATGGCTCTAAAGCCTTGCGTTTCGATATGACCGAGTTTTGTGCTTTCGAAATGTATATTCTAAAAAGAGTAAACGCCGAAAAATCTTATTCGGAAGCACAAATTGCCAAAGCAAAAGCATGGTTTGAAAGTGCAAGAGAAGCTGATGTGACTCGTCTGACCAAAAATATCATTGCTGGCTTGCCAGGAAGCGAAGAAAGTTTTACGATTGAAGCATTCAGAGAAACGCTTGATACCTATAAATATATAGGTGATAGAGAATTACGCCAAAATCTGTATAGTTTTCTAAAAGAAATTACACCAGTAGCCGAGCAAGCGGGCGTATTGTTGGCGATTCACCCCGACGACCCACCGTATCCGATTTTGGGCTTGCCCCGTGTAGTAAGTACCGAAACCGACGCAAAATTATTACTCGAAGCAGCTGAAAGTAAATTTAACGGACTTTGTTTCTGCACGGGAAGCTACGGTGTGCGTGCCGATAATGATTTAGTTGGAATGGT
>NZ_BMKL01000012.1 GCF_014644315.1 Tsuneonella deserti
AAGCAAATTATTTCTCAACTCATTTGCTTTTTTAGATTTTTCCGTGCTAATTTACCTGCGGCAACTAACTTTACTGGCTTGGGTTCGTTGGCGTGCGGCTGTCCTTCGGACAGCATATTAGAGCGGTCGCTAAGTTTGCTTAACTCCAACTCTTGCAAGTGCGTAAAAGTTTTATAATCAATTAGTTAACTCAAAACAAAACTCCAATCATCGCCCTTGCGGGTTGTTGGAAAAATTTCAACGCAAGTCTTTTTATTTGCTCTTTTTAGATTTTTGCAACAACACCAAAATCAAAAATCTCAGCCTTTTTTTAGCATTTAAAACATAAGACTTAAAGACTTTTTTGCCTGTTCTACGCTGTCAAATTTCAGACTTAAAAGACTTTTTTGCGGTTGTTTTTTTAGTATTTTTCTCGCAAGTTTTGCTGTTTTTTACTCTTTTCGCTATTTTTATAAAGTTTTCAAGACTTTTGCGACAAGCAGAAATCGCTGGTTTTTTCATTTTTTCAAACGCATAGTTTCCTGCGACAAGACATCGTTTTGGTAGTT
>NZ_BMKL01000013.1 GCF_014644315.1 Tsuneonella deserti
GTTCGTTATCAACCAAATCAAAATTAATTGGTTATAATGAACGCTTAATGTCAGTTCATTATAACCAGTAAGGAGAAGGTTATAATGAACCAGTAAGGAGAAGGTTATAATGAACCAGAAAAACCCTAAAGACACGCAAAATTTTATTACTTCTAAAAAGCATGTAAAAGAAATATTGAATCACACGAATATCAGTAAACAAGACAACGTAATAGAAATCGGATCAGGAAAAGGACATTTTACCAAAGAGCTAGTCAAAATGAGTCGATCAGTTACTGCTATAGAAATTGATGGAGGCTTATGTCAAGTGACTAAAGAAGCGGTAAACCCCTCTGAGAATATAAAAGTGATTCAAACGGATATTCTAAAATTTTCCTTCCCAAAACATATAAATGTCAAAAGAATTACCTTTGAAAGTCAGGCTAAATATAGCTATCTTATCGTTGAGAAGGGATTTGCGAAAAGATTGCAAAATCTGCAACGAGCTTTGGGTTTACTATTAATGGTGGAGATGGATATAAAAATGCTCAAAAAAGTACCACCAC
>NZ_BMKL01000014.1 GCF_014644315.1 Tsuneonella deserti
GTTTTCGGGATGTTTCGGTAAAAAAGATGCCGCAGAAAAAGGTGGTTCTTCGTCTGATGCTTCGCCCGAAAATCAAGCTAAAGCTTTTATTATGAAGGTTCTGGCTTCGTATCAGCAAGCTAAACAAACCGAATACGGCGGAACGGCTTCGTTTATGAGCAATACAGACCAATACAAAATCGAAGATTCGACTTCATCAAAAACCATTGCTTATGTGATTGATTATTTCTCAAAAAATTCTACCAATGATTTCGATAAACGTTTGCAAAAATTAGCTGGATTTGACAACGACTATCTTTATATGGTTTTGGGTCGTAGGGCTTTGTCTGAGCATCAATACGCACAAGCAGCTGAGGCTTGGAAACACATCTCGCCAAAAAATTGGCAAGCTGAGCCTTTTCAAACATATTTAGATGTAAATCCGTTTAGTTTAAACGGGCAAGGAGATGCTAATGCCAAACAGAGAGTAACTCCTCTTTCGTTTGCCACTCGAATGGCCGCTTTGGCCGAGAAAGTAAAGCAAAACCCGAGCGATTACGAAAG
>NZ_BMKL01000015.1 GCF_014644315.1 Tsuneonella deserti
TTGATAATGTACGTCAGCTCAATTACCTGAATTTGCGTGGATTTGGATTTAATTTGGGGTATAGGTTCTGAATTTTTATGTAGTGTAGAGACGTTGCAATGTGCCGAGCGAAGTAGGGTTATACCTGTAAAAAGCGAAACTTGATTGTGCCTGTTGGTACAATATTCGCAATAGTTCTTTGAAATACTGTCAAAAGAAATGGGACAAGCCTTACCACTGAACTTACGTCAGCAAATAGTAACTTTTCACCAATCAGGGTTAAGCTATACAAGTATAGCCAAAGCCACTGGGAAGAGTTATGATGGTGTACGAAAAATTGTTAGACAATATAAATCTACTGGCTTAGCAGGTCTAAGTACAAAGTATGGTCAGAATCGTGCTATACAAAGCGATAAGTTAGTGTATCGATGTGCACTTTGGTTAAAACGACATCATCCTCAATGGGGAGCACCCTTAATTCGGAGTATACTTTATAATCGTTACCCAACTAAGGCAATACCTACGATACGAACTTTTCAGTTATGGTTCAGAGCACAG
>NZ_BMKL01000016.1 GCF_014644315.1 Tsuneonella deserti
GCCAACCTGTTATTACGTATGAAGGCGTAAACGACCTCATTAAATCAATGGGTAGTGTATCTGACTTTGAGGCAATCGAAGAAGAAGAAGATTTGAAAAACACTGCACAATCAACAGCGAACAATACTCAATCGACATTTAGCAGTCAACAGTCAACAGCAGGAAGCCAAGAATCGGATAGTAAAGCAACTCAACCAAAACGCCTTTATCGTGATGTAAAACGCAAAGCATTGGGCGGGGTTTTGGCAGGCTTGGCACATTATTTCAATATTGATGTGGTTTGGGTCAGAATTATATACTTGTTGTTATTCTTAGGCTTACCGCCAATTGATGACGACCTCGGGCCAATTTCAGGTTTTGTTTTCTTAGCATATTTTGTTTGTTGGGTTGTTTTCCCGCCAAACTTCAACCTCGACGAAGACAAGAAAATCAAGAAATTCTACCGTGATAATGATAACAAAGTTTTAGGTGGTGTGTGTAGTGGTTTAGCTGCTTATTTTGGAGTTGACATTACCGTTATTCGTTTGCTTTT
>NZ_BMKL01000017.1 GCF_014644315.1 Tsuneonella deserti
GCAAAACACTTATTGCACTTTACAGATTTTATGGAATAGCCAAATCTACGATTTCAAAATTCCATTTGCCGATGATGCTTCCATCGAAAACGCAACGCACTGTATTTTCTTGATGCTGCACCAAGGTATCAATACGGCCGAGATTCAGAGTCGCTTAGATATGCTCAAGCCAATTGCTATGCGTTTGGAATTGAAGCAGGGAATCAATGATTGTTATCTGATTGATGATACCTACAACAACGACTACGCAGGGCTTTCGGTCGCTCTTGATTTCATGACCCAGCAACATACAAAGCGAGATAAGGTGTTGATTATCAGTGATGTATTGCAGTCGGGCTTAGAAGAGTCAGATTTGTACGAAAGCATAGCCGAACTCATCAAAGGCAAACAAATTGATAAAGTGATTGGTATCGGAGAAGTGATTTCTCGCAATCAAAAATCCTTCTATACATCGGCCGCTGGTGATAGAAAAGCTCCTGTTGCACCAATCGTTTTTTATCAATCTACCGAAGAGTTTTTGGAGAAATATC
>NZ_BMKL01000018.1 GCF_014644315.1 Tsuneonella deserti
TGCTGCCGGAATCGTTCAAAAAGTCAGTCAACGCGATGCTGGAAGCCGGTTGGGACAAGGTCGGCATCGACGAGGCACTCGGGGGCATGCCGATGCCCAAGGCAGTGGTCTGGGCGCTGCATGAGCACATCTTGGGCGCCAATCCGGCGGTATGGATGTACGCCGGCGGCGCGGGCTTCGCCCAGATCCTCTACCACCTCGGCACCGAGGAGCAGAAGAAGTGGGCGGACCTAGCCGCCGAACGCGGCTGGGGATCGACCATGGTGCTCACCGAGCCGGATGCCGGCTCCGATGTGGGCGCTGCCCGAACCAAAGCTGTCCAACAGGCCGACGGGTCCTGGCACATCGACGGCGTCAAGCGGTTCATTACCTCGGGTGACTCCGGCGACCTGTTCGAGAACATCTTCCACCTGGTGCTGGCTCGCCCGGAGGGCGCCGGTCCCGGCACCAAGGGCCTGTCGCTGTACTTCGTGCCCAAGTTCCTGTTCGACGTCGAAACCGGCGAACCCGGCGAGCGCAATGGCGTGTT
>NZ_BMKL01000019.1 GCF_014644315.1 Tsuneonella deserti
TAACATTTACATTTAAAAAGATATTGTCATTACTAAATAATTCGCTCATTTTGTACACTCCTAAATAAATTGTTTTTTAATTCGTTCTAAAAATTTGTTTCTTAATAATGTTTCAAGTTCCTGTGGATTTTCCATAAAAGTATCAATAGATTCTAATTTCAAACTTAAAAATTCGGACAAGTCACTTACCAGTGATGCCATAAAATCATTGTCAGGAATAAACATGGAAATCATATATTTAATTGTTTGATTGTCATTTTGAATACTAGGCAATGTTAACGGTTCTTCTAAAACTGTGATTAGAATCATAGGGTGTTTAATCATATTGTCTCTTAGGTGTGGTATTGCAACAGGATATGGACTTAATATCCATCCTGGATTGTCAATCAATCGTTGCTCTAGTAGTTCAGCGAATGACGTTGGATCGTTTATTACATCGCATTGATATAGATAATCTGCGATATATGTTTGCCACTGTTTAACTTCGGTACTAACTATTTTCACTGAATCAAGCAAAGTTAAAC
>NZ_BMKL01000020.1 GCF_014644315.1 Tsuneonella deserti
TTCGATGAGGTATTTTTCTTTGTAGTTATATTGCAAACGGCCGTAGTAACCTAAACGAGCTCTGTTATATGCACTACCACCTGTACTTTGTTGAAGCGAACCACCCGCAAAGATTTGGTCAATTGCTGGCGAGATGTAGTTTCTACGGAAAGCACTGAAGTTATCGCCTTTGAAAACCTCTTTCGTTACACCAACCAATGCCGATATATTATTATTAGCACCGATTTTTTTGTCGTAAGTTAAAGCTGCACTCAAGTTGGTATTCAATACTGAGCGATATTCTTGCGTTAGGCGTGGGTCTTTGAAGTTTGAACGAATAGCACCTTCGAGTTTTGGAGTTACGCCATCTGCTTCAAAAGTCTTTTTGTCCCAATAATACAACGACCACGGCGTTTGCCAAGTTTTAGTTGTTCCGCTTGTTCTATCAATCGCTGCTGATAATGATAATTTCAAACCTTCAATCCAAGGGTTAGTGATATTCACCCCACCATTTGCTTGGATATAATCGG